>NZ_JAUSYD010000001.1:5945803-6260561 GCF_030816615.1 Streptomyces sp. B1I3 | reverse complement strand
GCTCCATGAGCAGGTTGTAGACCGTGAGGTCGAGCTCCATCGGGTTGACGCCGAGGCCGACCGACAGGGCTCCCTGCGGATCGAAGTCGACGAGCAGGACGCGCCGTCCGTATTCGGCGAGAGCCGCACCCAGGTTGATGGTCGACGTGGTCTTGCCGACGCCGCCCTTCTGGTTGCACATCGCGATGATCTTCGCGGGGCCGTGCTCGTTCAGCGGCCCGGGGATCGGGAAGTACGGCAACGGGCGGCCCGTCGGGCCGATCCGCTCGCGGCGCTGGCGGGCGGCGTCGGGCGCGAGGGTGGCCGCGTACTCCGGATCGGGCTCGTACTCGGCGTCGGGGTCGTAGAAGTGCCCCTCGGGCACCTCGGCGAAGTCGGCGAAGTGGGCGGTCTCTCGGCCACTTTCGTTGCCGGCCATGGCGTTCACGTGTAGGCCGTCCATCATCTGGGGGGCTGTCGTCATGTGCTGGTGGGTGGCGAAGGTGCGGACAGCGACGGAGCCGACAGCTTCGAGCCCGATCGGGCTCAGACCCCGTGCAGGCATCCCTGGTTGACCACCCCCGGGAGTAATTGTCGACTCATTCACAAGTCGTCTTACCTCCTTGGATGCGACCAGGAAACTTATCGATAGGTCAGCGTGGCACCATGCCGACGATTGGCGACTCTATGGCGTGTCACCGGTTCGCAGCAACACAATCCGCCGGACCCGGCCCGATGTGTCGGCAATCGCGCACCGCTCTGTCAAGGGTGCGGGGTGACCGGAGCGCACCTTTCGCGGGGGTGCAAAACGGGTGGAGAGCCACGTCTCCGGCGACGCGGGCAAGGGCCCGGCACACGTCCGGCCGGACCTTGCTGAGCAAGGTCCGGCCGGACGCGCGAGGTTGACGGGAAGCGTTGACCGCTCAGCCCAGGAGCGTGCTCAGTTCGACGTGGTCGAGCCCGTGCGCCTCGGCCACCTCGCGGTAAACCACCTGGCCGTCATGGGTGTTGAGGCCCTTGGCGAGTGCGGCGTCACGGCGCAGGGCCTCGGCCCAGCCGCGGTTCGCCAGCTCCAGGATGTAGGGCAGGGTCGCGTTCGTCAGCGCGTAGGTGGAGGTGTTCGGCACCGCGCCCGGCATGTTCGCGACGCAGTAGAAGACCGAGTTGTGGACCATGAACGTCGGCTCGGCGTGGGTGGTCGGGTGCGAGTCCTCGAAGCAGCCGCCCTGGTCGATCGCGATGTCGACAAGAACACTTCCCGGCTTCATCTTGGCGACCAGCTCGTTGGTGACGAGCTTCGGGGCCTTGGCACCGGGAATCAGCACGGCACCCACCACGAGGTCGGCCTCGACGACGGCCTTCTCCAGTTCGAGCGCGTTGGAGACGACCGTCCGCACCCGGGTGCCGAAGATCTTGTCGGCCTCGCGCAGCTTGTTGATGTCCCTGTCGAGCAGCGTGACGTGGAAGCCGAGCCCGACGGCGATCTGCGTCGCGTTCCAGCCGGAGACGCCGCCGCCGATGACCACGGCCCTGGCCGAGCCCGTACCGGGGACCCCGCCGGGGAGCACGCCGCGGCCGCCGACCGAGCGCATCAGGTGGTAGGCGCCGACCTGCGGGGCGAGGCGGCCGGCGACCTCGGACATCGGGGCGAGCAGCGGCAGCGCGCGGTTCGCGGTCTCGACGGTCTCGTACGCGATGGCGGTCGTGCCCGACTCCAGCAGCGCGTCCGTGCACTCGCGGGAGGCGGCGAGGTGCAGGTAGGTGAAGAGCGTCTGGCCCTTGCGGAGGCGGTGGTACTCCTCGGCGACCGGCTCCTTGACCTTGAGCAGCAGGTCGGCGGCGGCCCAGACCTCGTCGGCCGCGGGAAGGATCCGCGCGCCGGCGGCGACGTACTCCTCGTCCGGGATGGACGAACCCTCACCGGCGTGCTGCTCGACGAAGACCTGGTGGCCGTGGCGGACGAGCTCATGCACTCCGGCGGGGGTGATCGCCACCCGGAACTCGTTGTTCTTGACTTCGCGGGGGATGCCGACCTTCACGTCGATCACGGCCTTTGGCTCGGAGGTAGCTCGGGCATAACGGTGGATACCGACATGAACCAAGCATAAAGGGAGACACCGCAGGGAGGTGCGGCAGAGCCATCATTAATGAAGGACTTCGCGCTGTCCAGCCTTACAAAGCATTAAGTTTCAGTCGAAGCACTACGGATTTCGTAGGCCGGGGCCTCGTCGCCCAGCAATCTGTCGGCCGCTGACCTGTGCAGTCCGGCCGCCGCGGGGTCGCCGAGCCGGTCCAGCGTGTCCGCCAACCTCAGCTCCAGAGCCGCCTGCAGCCGTACGTCACCAGCCCGGCGCGCCAGATCGACCGCCTCGCGGCAGGTGTGCAGCGATTCCTGCGGTCTGCCCGCGTACTCCTGCACCCGTGCGGCCTCGCTCAGCGCCCGCGCCTGGGCGGGGCGGTCCCCGAGCCTGCGGTGGCCGGCCGCGGCGGCCCGCCAGCTGCGCAGGGCCTCGCCGTACCGTCCGGCGTAGGCGTGGACGGCTCCCAGGCGCCCGTACAGCCGTGCCTCGTCGGCCCGCTCGCCCTGTGCGAGCCGCTGGGCGAGCGCACGCCCGTACCAGTCGGCGGCCCGGTCGAAGTCGCCCAGCTCCGCGTGGGCGCCGCCTACGGATTCCATGGCGCGCCCGGTCGCGTACAGGTCGCCGGCCTCACGTCCGGCGTCCAGGGCGGCGCGGTAGCGGGCCAGCGCCTCCCGGGTCCGGCCGGTCCTGGCGTCGAGGTCGGCGAGGTTGAGCAGGGCGGCGGCCTTCTCGCGAGGCAGGTGGCGGCGCTCGGCCACGTCCAGGACCAGGCCGTGCAGTCCGTACAGCTCGGGTGCGGCGTCCTCGGTGCCGCGGTGCGCGGCGAGGGCGCGGACGAGCGCGGCCACCAGCCGGCGGGCGAGCGTGTCCAGCTCGCC
Organism: Streptomyces sp. B1I3; assembly: GCF_030816615.1. NCBI lineage: Bacteria > Bacillati > Actinomycetota > Actinomycetes > Kitasatosporales > Streptomycetaceae > Streptomyces > Streptomyces sp. B1I3. The sequence continues at coordinate 6,257,623 of NZ_JAUSYD010000001.1, read as the reverse complement.
GTCCCCGACCGCGAGCCGGGCGGAGGCCAGCAGGGCGGGCTGGCGGATGCGCAGCCACTCGGCCGCGGACTCCGGGTGCGGGAAGCGCAGCGAGCGCGGCAGCCCGGCCAGCCTGCGACGGGCCGGGGAGCCCTCCGGGTCGGTGATGGCCCGGCAGGACTGGAGCTGACGCACCGTCCGCTCCAGCATCCTCGCCCGGGCGAGCTGGATCTCGGCCGGCCGTTCGCGCTCCTCCAGTACGGCCCGCAGCAACGGGACGAGGCAGCCCGGCACTTCGTACTGCGGCAGCACGGCGCCGTTCGTCCGCAGCAGCCCGTACCCCACGAAGTCGTCCAGCATCGTCCGGGCGGCCGACACGGAACACCCGGCCAGCGCCGAGGCGGTGTGGGCGTCGGCCAGTCCGGCGGGCGCGAGCGCGAGCAGGCGCAGTATCCGGGCGGCGGCCGGCGGCAGCGTGTCGTGGACCAGCCGGAACGCGCGGGCGAGCGGGCGGGCGCCGGTGGGCTGTTCGGCGTCCTCCGGAAGCTCGCGCAGACGCTTGGCGGCGTCGGCGACCGACGCGCCCGGGCGGGCCGCGAGCCAGCCGGCCATCAGCGTCAGGGCGGCAGGCTGTCCCCCGCACTCCTCGGCCAGGGCCTCGGCGGTCCGCGGATCGACCGTGATGCGGACCTGGCCGATGGTGCGGGCGAGCAGCTGGACGGCGGCGTCCGCCTCCATGCCGCCCAGGGTGCACGGACGGACGCCGGGGATCCCGGTGAGCGGACCGGTGGAGGTGGCGACGACCAGGCAGTCCGGGTTGCCGGGCAGCAGCGGATCGACCTGTTCGGCGTCCACGGCGTCGTCGAGGAGGATCAGCGCGCGGCGTGAGGCGAAGGCGTCGCGGACCATTTCGGCGAGCTCGTCCTCGTCCGCGCCGGGTGGGGCGGCGACCGGGAGCTGCTCCAGGAGCCCGCGCGCGGTGCGCTCGGTGGGGACGCGTCCGCCGCCCGGTTCGGTGAGCCCGAGCCGGTACACGCCGTCGGGGTAGTCGCCCGGTTCCGCGAGCCGGCGGGCGAGCTCGTCGGCGAGGGCGGTGCGTCCGGATCCGGGTCGTCCGGCGATCAGCAGGACGCGGGCGCGTGCGGCCTTGCGGCCGGCCAGGGTGTCGAGGCCGGCGCGTTCGATGTCCGCCTGAAGGGCCCTCAACTCTCTCTGGCGGCCGAAGAATCGGGGTGGGGTCGCGCCGGACGGTACCTCGGTCCCCGCCGGTCCCGCCGCTTCGGCCGGTCCGCTGGTGTCCACCGCCTGATCGGTCACGAGCCACGCTCCACTTCACTGCACGCGGTTGCCCGCCGGAACTCCGGTCGGGGCCTTTCGAGCGTAGTTCAGTGGTGTCGAGGATCACGGCGGAGCGCGGCGGACGGATCCCTCGATCGGATGAGCGTTTCTTACGATCGGACGACCGGCCGGGCTACGGGCGGGACCGGCCGGACGCTCCGTACGGGGGCCGGCTCTCCGTCCGCCCGGCCCGTCCCACGGCCCGTCCCACGGCCCGGAACCGTCCCAGACGGCAGGACGGGCCCCGGGACCACGGGGACGTACCGCGGAGCGAGGCCGGTCAGGCCTCGAACGGCCGGGCGGGCCACGGCGCCTCGGCCGGGCGCAGCGAGTCGACCCCGTCACCCGCGAGCACCGCGGTGAGCGAAAGGGCGCCCACCACCAGGCAGTTGTTGTGCAGGTTCCCGGCGAGCACGCCTCGCACGAGCTCCTGCAGCGGCACCCTCGCCAGCTCCATGTCCGCCTCCTCCTCGGCGACCTCGAAGCGCTCGCCCTCCGCCTCGGAGAGGTCCCGGGCGAGGAAGATGCGCACCGCCTCGTCGCAGCCGCCGGGCGTGGGGTAGACGTCGGTCAGCACCCGCCAGTCCTCGGCCTTGACGTGGGCCTCCTCGTACAGCTCGCGCTGTGCGGCGTGCAGCGGGTTCTCGCCCGGGACGTCGAGGAGCCCGGCCGGGATCTCCCACAGCCTGTGCCGGACCGGGTGCCGGTACTGCCGCAGGACGAGGACACGGCCGTCCTCGTCGAGTGCGAGCACGGCGACGGAACCGGGGTGGACCTGGTAGTCGCGGCTGTGGACGCTGCCGTCGGGCATCACCACGTCGTCGGTGCGGACGCTGGTCTTGTTACCGGTGAAGGGGGTCGCCGTCGCGGTGACCTGCCACTCCTCGGGGGTGTCCTGGAAACCCATGTACGTCCTCCCACGAACAGAAAACGAAGAACCGGGGCACGCATCCGGTGAAGGATCCGTACCCCGGCCAACCGTATCGCCTACGCGTCGGTGCCCGTTCCGCGTGCCGCGACCTGGCGCTCCACGGCGGCCTTCACCAGACCGGCGAAGAGCGGGTGCGGGCGGGTCGGGCGGGAGCGGAGCTCCGGGTGCGCCTGGGTGGCGACCAGGTAGGGGTGGACCTCGCGCGGGTACTCGACGTACTCGACGAGCTTGTTGTCCGGGGAGGTGCCGGAGAAGACCAGTCCGGCCTTCTTCTCGAGCTCCGCACGGTAGGAGTTGTTGACCTCGTAGCGGTGGCGGTGGCGCTCGTCCACGTACGGCTGGTCGTCGTAGGCCTCACGGACGAGCGAGCCCTCGGCGAGCTTCGCCGGGTACAGGCCGAGCCGCATGGTGCCGCCCAGGTCGCCGGCGCCCTCGACGTACGCGAGCTGCTCCTCCATCGTGGAGATGACGGGGTGGCTCGTGGCCGCGTCGAACTCGGTGGAGTTGGCGTCGGGGATCCCGGCGAGGTTGCGCGCGGCCTCGATCACGATGCACTGCAGGCCGAGGCAGAGGCCCAGCAGCGGCACCTTGTTCTCGCGGGCGTACTGGATGGCGCCGACCTTGCCGATCACGCCGCGCTCACCGAATCCGCCGGGGATGCAGACGGCGTCGACGTCACCGAGCGCCTTCTGGGCTCCCGCCGGGGTCTTGCAGTCGTCGGAGGCGACCCACTTGACCGTGACGCGCGCCTTGTTCGCGAAGCCGCCGGCCCGGATAGCCTCGGTGACCGAGAGGTAGGCGTCGGGCAGGTCGATGTACTTGCCGACCAGCGCGACGGTGACCTCGTGGTCGGGGTTGTGGACGCGGTCCAGGAGGTCGTCCCAGGTGGTCCAGTCGACGTCCCGGAAGGACAGGTCGAGCTTGCGCACGACGTAGGCGTCGAGGCCCTCGGTGTGCAGGACCTTGGGGATGTCGTAGATCGACTTGGCGTCCACGCAGGCCACCACGGCGGCCTCGTCGACGTCGCACATCAGCGAGATCTTGCGCTTGATGGCGGTCGGCACGTCACGGTCGGCACGCAGCACGATGGCGTCCGGCTGGATGCCGATGTTGCGCAGGGCGGCGACCGAGTGCTGGGTGGGCTTGGTCTTCAGCTCGCCGGACGGGCCGATGTAGGGCAGCAGCGAGATGTGCACGACGAAGACGTTGTCGCGGCCGACCTCGTGGCGGACCTGGCGGACGGTCTCCAGGAAGGGGAGCGACTCGATGTCACCGACCGTGCCGCCGACCTCGGTGATGACGACGTCCACGTCGTCGGTGGCCATGCGGCGGATGCGGTGCTTGATCTCGTTGGTGATGTGCGGGATGACCTGGACGGTGTCGCCGAGGTACTCGCCGCGCCGCTCCTTGGCGATCACCGTGTTGTAGACCTGGCCGGTGGTGACGTTGGCCGAGCCGTCGAGATCGACGTCGAGGAAGCGCTCGTAGTGGCCGATGTCCAGGTCGGTCTCGGCGCCGTCGTTGGTGACGAACACCTCACCGTGCTGGAAGGGATTCATCGTGCCGGGGTCGACGTTGAGATAGGGGTCGAGCTTCTGCATGGTGACCCGGAGGCCACGTGCCTTGAGCAGGGCACCCAGGCTGGAGGCAGTCAGACCCTTGCCGAGGGAGGAGGCGACACCCCCGGTGACGAAGATGTGCTTGGTCGTCGTGGATGTGGGCTGCATAGCCAAAGGGGGCTCCCGTGGTCGCGATCGTGAGGTGCGTGCCGGCGTGCCGTACGGAGGTTTCCTTCCGGCGCCGTCGCTGCGGTTCGGGGGCCTCGTCCGCTCAGGGACGACCACCGGTCCACGGGCTACCAGGGTAACAGCGACGAAGGGAGGCTGCTTCCGGCCACGCCTCGCACATGGTCGGCACAGGATCGCCGCACCCCTTCCACCTCCCACCCATTCGCCGAGGCAAGGAGAAGGACAACAGGTGGACAGTCGCGCGGAACCCCCAGGTGCGTCGTATCCTGCTCGGACACTCGCTGCCGAGTTGGCCGGCCCAGCGGCTCCACACCAGCCCGCTCACCCGTGCAAGAGCTCGTCGGTTCTACTACAACGACCCCTTGACCAGCAGTAAGCGCCCTGCGGGGCGACATGGCCGTTCGACTGGAGACGCACGTGGCCGGGCGCATCGAGGATTACGCACTCATCGGAGACATGCAGACCGCAGCCCTGGTCTGCCGGGACGGCACAGCCGACTGGCTGTGCCTGCCCCGCTTCGACTCGCATGCCATTTTCGCCGGGCTCCTCGGAACCGAGGAGCATGGTTTCTGGCGGCTGGGACCCGCCCGTCCGGAGGGCGCGGAGCCCCCGGTCGCGGACCGGCGCCGCTACCGCGGGGACTCACTCGTCCTGGAATCGGAGTGGGACACCCCCCGCGGCACCGTCCGCGTGACGGACTTCATGCCGCCGCGCGACGGTGCCCCCCAGCTGATCCGCATCGTGGAGGGCGTGAGCGGCCGTGTCCCGATGCGCTCCGAACTGCGGATGCGGTTCAGTTACGGGCGGGTCACCCCCTGGGTGCACAAGGTGGACGGCCGGACGGTCGCCGTCGCCGGTCCGGACTCCGTCTGGCTGGACACCCCCGCCGACACGTACGGCCAGAACCTGACGACGTACTCCGACTTCACCGTGTCACCCGGCGACCGCATGGCGTTCACCATCAGCTGGCAGCCCTCGCACCACGAGCCGCCCGCCATGCCCGACCCCGAGGGGTCGTTGCAGGCCACGGAGAACTTCTGGCGCGAGTGGGTCGAACAGTGCACCTACCACGGGCCCTACCGGGAGGCGGTGGTCCGCTCGCTGATCACCCTGAAGGCGCTCACGTACGCGCCGACCGGCGGCATCGTGGCGGCGCCGACCACCTCCCTGCCGGAGGACATCGGCGGTTCGCGGAACTGGGACTACCGCTACACCTGGCTGCGGGACGCGGCGATCACCCTGTCCTCCCTGCTGCGCACCGGCTATCGCGAGGAGGCCCGCGCCTGGCGCGAGTGGCTGCTGCGGGCCGTCGCGGGCGACCCGGAGAACCTGCAGATCATGTACGGCATCGCGGGCGAGCGCGAGCTCGGCGAGGCGGAGCTGGACTGGCTGCCCGGCTACGAGGGCTCCGGCCCGGTCCGGGTCGGCAACGGCGCCGCGAACCAGCTGCAGCTCGACGTGTACGGCGAGGTCACCGAGGCGCTCCACCTGGCGCACATGACGGGGCTCACCCGCAACGACTACGCGATGGGCCTCCAGCTCAAACTGATCGAGTACCTGGAGAACCACTGGGAGGAGCCTGACGAGGGCATCTGGGAGGTGCGCGGGCCGCGCCGCCACTTCGTGCACTCCAAGGTGATGGCCTGGGTCGCGGTCGACCGCACCATCAAGCTGATCGAGTCCGGCGACGCCGAAGGGCCGCTGGAGCGGTGGCTCCAGCTGCGGGAGGACATCCACCGTGATGTCTGCGAGCGGGGTTACGACAAGGAACGCAACACCTTCACCCAGTCCTACGGGTCGAGGGAACTGGACGCCTCCCTGCTGCTGATCCCGCAGATGGGCTTCCTGCCGCCCGACGACAAGCGGGTCATCGGCACGATCGAGGCGATCCAGCGGGAGCTGTCCACGGAGGACGGCTTCGTCCTGCGCTACCCGACCGAGGGCGACGACGCGGGTGTGGACGGCCTGGAGGGCGACGAAGGCGCGTTCCTCGCCTGTTCGTTCTGGCTGGCGGACGACCTGGCGATGATCGGCCGGGTCGACGAGGCCCGCCAGCTCTTCGAGAAGCTGCTCTCCCTGCGCAACGACCTGGGGCTGCTGGCCGAGGAGTGGGACTCCAGGCTCCAGCGCCAGGTGGGGAACTTCCCGCAGGCCTTCAGCCACGTGCCGCTGATCGACACGGCGTTGCGGCTGACGGCGAGCGGGGCGTACGTCGGCTGATCCCCCGGGGGATCCCGCTTTCCGTGCCGGCGTTCGCGCGGGCACGTCGTAGCCGTGTCGGGTACGACAGGTGAGCGGGATCCATGCCTCCCACCCGAGCAGTTGCCCTCTTTGTGTACCGGGCCGCCCCGGTCGTCATCCATGTGTACGACCGGGGCGGCCCGGCAGCTCCCTGCACGGCAGGAATCCGGTTGCGGCGGGACCGGGCAGCCCGGTGAGCTACCTACGTGAACGATGCCACCGAGCAAGCGCGACGGGCGAGGTCAGGAAGAGACCGCAAGACCACGACGCATCCGCCTCCGTGGCACAGGTCGGCGGTGCTCGTGGCCCTGATGCTGGCCGCCTTCACCCTCAACACCGCGGAGAACCTGCCGATCGGCCTTCTGGAGCTCATCTCCGAGAGCCTGCGGGTGCCGGTGTCAGCGGTCGGTCTCCTGGTCACCGTTTACGGCGTCACTGTGGCCGTCGCGTCATTGCCGCTCGCCCACATCGTGCGGACCGTGCCCCGACGCCATGTGCTCACCGGACTGCTGGCCGCACTGGTCGTGTCCAGCCTGGTTGCGGCGCTGGCCACCTCCTACTGGGTGCTCCTCTTCGCGCGGCTGCTGACCGCGCTCGCCCAGGCGTTGTTCTGGGCCGTGATGGGGCCGGTCGCGGTGGGCCTGTTCACCCCCGAGGTCCGTGGGCGTGTGATCGGAGCGCTGTCCGTCGCCGGTTCGCTCGCCCTCGTGCTCGGCGTTCCCGGAGGGACCTGGCTGGGCCGGCAGAGCGGCTGGCCGGTGCCCATCGCTCTGCCGGCGGCGCTGGGGCTCGTCTCTCTGGTGACGATCGCCGTCCTGCTGCCGACCTCGCGCCCGGAAGAAGAACCCGCCGCCTACGGAATCAGCCCCGACGCCCGCCGGTTCGGGATCGTGCTGGTGGCCGGGACCCTGTCCACCACCGGAGCGTTCGCCGGATACACCTACGTCGTGACGTTCCTGGGCGACGTGGGTGGGTTCTCCCCGGGCGCGGTCAGCGTCCTGTTCGTGGCTTTCGGCATGGCGTGTCTCGCCGGGGTGGTCATCACCGGGGCGTTGCTGGACCGCTTTCCGCAGGCCACGCTGACCACTGCCGTGGCCACGCAGGCCGTGGGCATGCTCGGTCTGTACTCGGCCGGCAGCGAGCCGGTGGCTGTGGTCGTGTTCCTGCTACTGATGGGCGGTGCGCTCGGACCGGTGTTCATGACCACACAGAATGCGATGCTGCACTGCGCGCCGGGCCGCACGGACATCGCACTCGCGGCGAACTCCGGTTCCTACAACGCCGGTATCGCGGCGGGCGCCGCGCTCGGCGGGTTCATCCTGCCGTCGGCCGGCGTCCGGGGCGCCTTCCTCGTCGGCGGACTCCTGACCGCCGCGGCCTGCCTCGTGCTGCTCGGCGGCCGGCTGCCGCGCCACCGGCCGGACTCCGTCGGGTGGAGGGGGCGCCGGCCGGCGGCCGGTGGTTCCGTCCCTGGAATCCGGCCGTGAAGGCGCAGGCACTCGGTCTCCGCAGGACAGCGCTACCGGAATCCACAGGTCCCCACGCCGGATCCGGGCGTGACCGGACGTCTGCGGGACGGCCGCTTCCCACGGCCGGACCTACGATGGAGGCGTCCAGTCACGCCCTGCGAAGGGGGGTGCCATGTCGCCCCGTACACCGTTCACGCAGGCCGATCTGACCGGCCTGCGCTCCGACATCGCCGGTGAAGCCCTGGTCCGCGGTGACCCGGGCTACGACGAGGCCCGCACCGTCTTCAACGGCATGATCGACCGCAGACCCGCGGTGATGGCCCGATGCGCCTCCCGGGCCGATGTCGTGCGGGCGCTCCGCTTCGCCCGTGAGCAGGACCTGGAGGTCGCCGTGCGCGGCGGTGGCCACAGTGTGTCCGGGTCGGCGCTGTGCGAGGACGGCCTGGTGATCGACCTGCGCCGCATGCACGACGTGGCCGTCGACCGGGAGGCCGGGGCCGCCCGGGTGGGCGGGGGTGCCACCATGAGCGACCTGGACCGGGCGACCCAGCCCTACGCACTGGCGACCACGGGCGGCCGGGCCTCCACCACCGGGGTCGGCGGGTTCACCCTCGGCGGCGGGTCGGGATGGCTGGAGCGGAAGTTCGGGCTGGCCTGCGACAACCTGCTGGCGGCCGACGTGGTCACCGCCGACGGCGGCGAGGTGCGCGCCGCGGCGGACGAGAACCCGGACCTCTTCTGGGCCCTGCACGGCGGCGGCGGCAACTTCGGCGTGGTCACCTCGCTCACTCTGCGGCTGCACGAGCTTCCGGCGATGAGCATGGTGCTGCTGCTCTTCCTGCCCGAGAACGCCCCCGAGGTCGTCCGTACGTACCGCGACCTCATGGAGTCCGCACCGGACGAGGCGGGTGGAGGCTGTCTCTGTCTCACCGGCCCGCCCGAGGAGTTCGTGCCCGAAGCCCTGGTGGGAAAGCTTCTCTGCGGGGTCCTGATCACCTTCGCCGGAACGGAGGCGCAGGTGCGCGACGTGGCGGCGCCGCTGCTCGCGCTGGACCACGAGTCGGAAGTCGTCGCCGAGATCCCGTACGCGGACCTGCAGTGCATGCTGGACGATCCGTCCGGGTTGCGGAACTACTGGTCCGCCGAGTACCTCGACAGTTTTCCCGACGAAGCCGTGTCCGCCTTCTGCACCACTGCCGCCGCCATGCCCGTCCCCTCCGGCTCCCAGCACGTGCTGTTCCCGATGGGCGGCGCGGTCGCCAGGGGGCCTGCCGATTATCCGCTGCCCTGGCGCTCCTCCCCCTGGGCGGTGCATCCGTTCGGTATCTGGGAGAGCGAGGCGGACGACGAGCGGGGCAAGCAGTGGGTGCGCGAGGTGCGTGCCGCCGTGCGGCCGTGGGCGAGCGGCGCCGTGTACCTGAACTTCATCGGGCGCGAGGGCCAGGAGCGGGTCGTGGCCGGCGTCGGGGAGGACAACTACGAGCGGCTCGCCGTCGTCAAGGCGCGCTACGACCCCGGCAACGTCTTCCACCTGAACCACAACATCAAGCCGGCCGTGGCCCTGGTGTGACGCGCTCCTCCCGGCCCGGTAGCTTCCTGACCGGGGCGTTCGCCCCGTCGCACGCGAGCGGAAGCACGAGGCCGGAGCCAGTGGAGACAGAAGGCGGGATCACCGTGCGGCGGGCCCTGGAGCTGCCGGGGCTGCGCGGCGGGCTACCGGAGGTCCTGGCCTGCGCGGACCGGCTGGACCGTACGGTGCGCTGGGTACACGCGGGTGAGGCACCGAACATCCCGGCCCTCCTGAAGGGCGGGGAGCTGCTCCTGACGACGGGACTGACGCTCGGTTCGCGCCCCGCCGAACAGCGGTCCTTCGTCCGCAGGCTCGCCGACCGGGGCATCGCCGCCCTGGTCGTGGAGCTCGGCCCGCGCTTCAGCCGGCTGCCGGCGGCGATCGTGGACGCAGCGCGCACCGCGGGGCTGCCGCTCGTCCAACTGCACCGCGAGGTGCCGTTCGTCGCGGTGACCGAGGAGATCCACACCGAGATCGTCAACGGGCACTACGCCCTGCTCCGGCGGGCGGAGGAGGTGCACCGGCGCTGCACGCGGGCGGTGCTCGACGGCGGCGGTGCGCCACAGGTGCTGGGCATCCTGGCGGACTTCACGGCGAACCCGGTCTTCCTGGAGACCCCGGACGGCCGGCTGCTGTACGCGGCCGGCACCGGCACCGCGCCGGTGGGCGCCGATCCGCTGCAGGTCTGGGACGGGCTGCGCGGCGACCGGGAGGACCGCGAGACACCGCCTGCCGGAGCGGTCCTGGTGGAGGTGCCCGGTGGCGGGCAGGGCGCGGGCTCCGTACGGGCCCGGCTGGTGCTGCTCGCCGTGGCGGGGCCGCTGGTGACGGTGCACCGGATGGCGGCCGAGCGGGCGGCGGGCATCCTGGCGGTCGTCCTGATGCAGGCCCGCCAGGAGGAGGAGCTGGCGGCGCGGGGGCGGGGGGACTTCCTCACCGATCTCGCCGAGGGCCGGATCGCCCCCGAGGACGCGCCCGCGCAGGCCAGGGTGCTGGGGTTCAGGCCGGGTACCGATCCGCTGCTGCCGGTGGTGATGCGGCTCGCCCCCGGCTCCGCCCCGGCGGGCAGCTGGGCCCTGCTGGCGCGGGCGATGACGGAGGAGCTGTCGACGGTCGGGGTGCCCGCACTGCTCGGGGTACGGCCCGTGGAGGGCCGCATCCCGCTGCTGCTGGCGCTGCGCCCGGGAACCGGGCGTGCCGCGGCCGCCGACCGGGTGGCGGCGGCGCTGCGGGCCGGGGTGGAGCGGGCGGGCCTCGAGCGGGCCGGCGACGGCACTCCGGTCGTCGTGGTCTCGGACGCGGGCGGCTGGGCGGCGGCGGGCGCGGGGCTGCGGCACGCGGCGGAGGCGGCCACCGCGGCGCAGGGGCTCGGCGAGCTGCCCTGGTACGACGCACGGCGCCTCGACATCGATCTGCTGCTGTGGCGACTGCGGGACCAGCCCGACCTGGCGTCCTTCGTGGACCGGGCGATCGGGCCGCTGCGCGAGCACGACCGGAACTCACGGCCCCCGCTGCTGCCCACCCTCGAGGCGTACATCGCCCACGCCGGCCGCAAGGCGGAGGCGGCCCGTGAGCTGCATCTGAACCGGCAGACGCTCTACAACCGGCTGGCCCGCATCGGGGAACTGCTCACCGCCGACCTCGACGACCCGGAGACCGTGCTGGCGCTCGGCCTGGCGCTGCGGGCCCGCCGCCACGTCCCCTGAAGGCCTCAGGTGCGCAGCGTCGCCAACGGCTGGGCCAGTTCGTCGTAGACGGACAGCACATGGGCGACCGTGTCGTCCTCGGTCGGCCAGCCGACGGCCTGGAGCAGGCCCGCCCTCGCGAGCCGCTCCCGCCGTCCGGCGTCGTCGAGGAGCTCTGTCACCGTGCGGGCCAGCGCCTCAGCGTCCCCGTACGGCACCCGGACGGCCGCCTCCCCGACGAGTTCGGACAGGCCGCCGGACTCGGCCGCGACCAGGGGCACCCCCAGCCGCAGCGCCTCGCGCCCCAGTACCGGCCGGTGCTCCCCGCGGCCGGGAAGCACCGCCAGGTCGGCGGCGGCGAGGATCTCCCCGAGACGGTCCCGGCCGGCCAGGACGACGGGCAGCCCCTCCTCGGCGGCCTCACGGCCGAGGGCCGCGGTCCGGTGCTCCTCCCCCACGACGACCAGCAGCGGCACGGGGTCGTGCGCACGCCAGACGCGTGCGGCGTCCAGCAGCGTGTCGTAGCCGTGGTGCGGTGCGGGACCCGCCACCGACACCAGTAACGGGCTTCCCACCGCGCCCAGTTCGGCTCGGACCTTGCCGTCGTCCCGCCGGGGGCGCCCGTCGGCCGTCGCCTCGCCGGCCGCGCCGTCACGGCCCGTCACGTCGCCGCCCGCCTCCGCGGGGTCCGCGGAGGCGGAGTGGCTCGCGGGGACGGCGGTGCGGGCGAGCCGGGCGTCCTTGGCACCCCGGCGCCGCGCCCGGTCGACCAGCTCCGTCGACGTACCGAGCACGACGGACGCCGCGCGCGCGGCCCTTCGCTCCAGGAGGTGCAGCAGCCGGCCACGGGCACCGGCAACCGGGGTCCGGGTGTGCCAGGTCACGACCAGTGGGGTGCTGCGGCCGCTGAGCGCGATCCCGGCGCGGACGGCGGCGTGCAGGCCGTGCGCGTGGACGACGTCCGCGTCCACGCAGGCGGCGCGCAGGGCGGCCACGGCCGCCGGATCACTGCGCCGGGGCACGGGGGCGAAGCGGGCCCCCGTGGCGGGGAAGCCGTGGGCCCGGTCCGCACCGGGCGGAGCGCAGACGGTGACCTGCACCCCCCGGGCGACCAGCCCGGCCGCCAGCGCGGTGACATGTGCGCTGCTTCCGGCACCGCCGCCCAGGACTTGGACCGTACGCAGCTCTGACACGTTGGATGGCTCCCGGGGATCCCGAGTCGGCGGAATGTACAGCGCCAAGGATGCCAGCCCGTACGCGCGTTCAGGCACCGGCGAAACGTTCTTCCCCTCCGGGTGGCGACAGCCGTGCCGCCCAGCCCCACTCGTACGGGTGAGTCCGGCCGGGCGACGCCGACGTCCACCCGCCGGTATGCGCCGCCCGGTCCGCTGCCCGCCCTATCCGCCTGCCCGCGCGGTCGCGAGGAGTTCCTCGGCGTGCGCCCGTGCGGTCTCGGAGTCCTCCTGCCCCGCCAGCATCCGGGAGAGTTCCCGCACCCGGTCCTCGCCCTCCAGGACCGTGACACCGCTCCTGGTGACCGAGCCGTCCACCGTCTTCTCGACCAGCAGCTGCCGGTCGGCGAACGCGGCCACCTGGGGCAGATGGGTGACCACCACGACCTGCGCGGACCGGGCGAGTTTCGCCAGCCGCCGGCCGACCTCGACGGCGGCCTTGCCGCCGACGCCCGCGTCGACCTCGTCGAAGAGGTACGTCGGCACCGGGTCGGAGCCCGCGAAGACGACCTCGACGGCGAGCATCACCCGGGACAGCTCACCGCCGGACGCGCCCTTGGCGATGGGCCTGGGCTGCGCGCCGGGGTGGGGGGCCAGCAGCAGTTCGACCTCGTCGGCCCCGGACGGCCCGTAGACCACGCTCCGGCCCGCGATGTCGATGCCCGAGGCTTCGTCCGCCGCCTCGGTCTGCCGGATGGCGAAGGAGACCCGGGCGTGCGGCATCGCGAGGGAGGCCAGTTCCTCGGTCACCGCCTCGGCGAAACGTGCCGCCGCCTCCGTACGCGCGTCGGTCAGCGTCTGCCCGAGCCCGGAGAGCTCGCTGCGCAGCGCGTCGCGCTCCGCCGTCAGCTCACCGATCCGGTCGTCGTCGCCCTCCAGCTCGGTCAGGCGGGCTGCACCCTCCTGCGCCCAGGCGAGCACCGCCGCTGCGTCCTGACCGTCCCGGCCGTACTTGCGGGTGAGCGCCGTCAGCGCGGCACGCCGTTCCTCGACGGCGGCCAGCCGCAGCGGGTCGGCGTCCAGCTGGTCGGCGTACCCGGCGAGTTCCCCGGCCACGTCCGCGAGCAGGATCGAGATCTCGCCGATCCGGTCGGCCAGCGCGGCCAGGGCCGGGTCGTGGGCCCGCACGGCGTCCAGGGACCGCCCGGCTGCGGCGACCACGGTGGTGGCGTCCACCCCTTCGGGATCCTCGGGGTCGCCCGCGAGCGCAGTGTGTGCGAGGGCCGCAGCCGAGGCGAGGGCCTCGGCATGGCCGAGCCGTTCGGCCTCCGCCGCGAGGTCGGTGTCCTCCCCGGCCAGCGGTTCGACCGCCGCGATCTCGTTGAGGCCGAAGCGCAGCAGGTCCGCCTCCTGGGCCCGTTCCCTGGCCCGGGTGGTCAGTTCCTCGAGCTCGGTGCTGACCGCGCGCAGCCGCCGGTAGGCCGCCGCGTACGCGGTGTGGGGCACGGCGACGCCGTCACCCGCGTACCGGTCGAGGGCCTGCCGCTGCCGGGCGGGCTTGAGCAGCCCCTGCTGGTCGGTCTGGCCGTGTACGGCGACGAGTTCGTCGGCGAGTTCGGCGAGCACCCCGACGGGCACGGATCTGCCTCCGAGGTGTGCCCGGGAGCGCCCCTCCGCCGAGATCGTACGGCTGATGAGCAGCGCTCCGTCCTCGACCTCGCCGCCGGCCTCCTCGGCGCGCACCACCGCCGCGTCGCCAGGGGAGACCGTGATCCGCCCCTCGACGACCGCCGCCTTGGCCCCGACCCGCACCAGGGCGGGGTCGGCGCGTCCGCCGAGCAGCAGCCCCAGGCTGGTGACGACCATGGTCTTGCCTGCGCCGGTCTCACCCGTCACCGCGGTGAAACCGGGTGACAGCTCCACCACCGCGTCGTCGATGACTCCGAGCGACCGTATCCGCATCTCCTCCAGCACGGACATGACCTTACGAGGTCCGGACCCCGGCGCGCTAACGGCCTCGCCCGCGACGGGGGCCGGATCGGCTAGCGGCGTCCTGCGGCTCCGCGCGCACGGCGGAGGCGGGAGCCCGTTCCCCCCGTGGGCGAGGCCGCGGCGGCCCGCCCGGGTACACGGGGCTCCCGCGTCCCTTGCCGGATCAATGCGGCGCGCCCCGCCAGCCCTGCACGGGCAGCGCGAACTTGGCGACCAGACGGTCGGTGAACGAGGCCTGGTGGAGCCGGGCGAGCCGTACGGGCACCGCTCCGCGCCGCACCTCGACCCTGGCTCCGGCGGGCAGCTCGACGGTCCTGCGCCCGTCGCACCAGAGCACCCCGTGCGGGGTGTGCGGCTGGACCTCCACGGCCAGGACGGACGTGGGCGAGGTCACCAGCGGCTTGGCGAACAGGGCGTGGGCGCTGATGGGGACCATGAGGAGGGCCTCGACCTCGGGCCAGACGACGGGGCCGCCCGCCGAGAAGGCGTAGGCGGTCGAGCCGGTCGGGGTGGCGCAGACGATGCCGTCGCATCCGAACCCGGTGACCGGCCGGCCGTCGATCTCGAGGACGACCTCCAGCATCCGCTCGGGCGACACCTTCTGCACGGCCGCCTCGTTGAGGGCCCAGTCGGTGTGCACGACGTCGCCGTTGCTGTGGACGAGGACGTCGAGCGTCATCCGCTCCTCGACCTGGTAGGCCCGGGTGACGACCCGGTCGACGACCTGGTCGAGGTCGTCGCGCTCCGCCTCGGCGAGGAAGCCCACACGGCCCAGGTTGACACCGAGCATCGGTACGCCGGAGGCCCGGGAGATCTCGGCGCCCCGCAGCAGCGTGCCGTCGCCCCCGAGCACGATCAGGAGCTCACAGCCGTCCAGGACCGCCGGGGTGGCGTCCGTGACCGTCTGCACGGACGGGGGCAGCGGGAGGTCGGCCGCCTCCACGGCCAGCACCCGCACCCCCAGGCCGTGCGCCAGCAGGCCCTGGACGACCAGCTCGGCGCTACGGATGGCCGCCGGGCGGCCGGTGTGTGCCAGCAGGAAGACAGTGCGTTCCGCGTTCCCGGGTTGTGCCGCATGCGTCGTCAACGAGGCCCCTCCGCCACTGCACGGTCGACATCCGCGGGATCCAGTTCAGGTGCTCCGGCCCGCAGCCACAGAAAGTACTCGACATTTCCCGAAGGCCCGGGCAACGGACTCGCCGTGACCCCCCGGACGCCGAGACCCAGCAGACCCGCCCGCCGCGCCACCTCCCGTACCGCCTCGGCCCGCAGTTCGGGGCTGCGGACCACACCGCCGCTGCCCAGGCGCTCCTTACCCACCTCGAACTGCGGCTTGACCATGAGGACCAGGTCCGCATCGGGGGCGGAGCAGCGCGCGAGGGCGGGCAGCACCAGGCCGAGCGGAATGAACGACAGGTCGCCGACCACGAGATCCACCGCCTTCCCGTCGATCTGCTCCAGCGTCAGTTCCCGTACGTTGGTACGGTCCTTGACGGTGACGCGTTCATCGGACTGCAGGGACCAGGCGAGCTGCCCGTAGCCGACGTCGACGGCGACGACATGGCCGGCGCCGGCCCGCAGCAGCACGTCGGTGAAGCCGCCGGTCGACGCCCCGGCGTCCAGCGCCCGCCGCCCCTCCACCTCCAGCCCCAGGGGCACGAAGGCGGCGAGGGCGCCCGCGAGTTTGTGCCCTCCGCGCGAGACGTACTCGGGGTCGCTGTCGTCCTTCAGGACGACGACTGCCGCGCTCGTCTCGACCTGGGTGGCGGGCTTGGTCGCGGCGCTGCCGCCGACGGTCACCCGCCCCGCTGCGATCAGCTGGCTCGCGTGCTCGCGTGAGCGGGCCAGCTTGCGGCGTACCAGCTCGGCGTCGAGGCGGCGACGTGCCACTCCTGCCACGTTCGGTTCAGCTCCTGTTGTCGTGCGCGGGCGTCGGTGCGGGTGCGGGCCGGGCGTCCAGCTCGGTCAGCTGGTCACGCAGCCCACGGTGTACATCCTCGTACACCTCCGTGTGGCCGTCCGCCGGGAGGTGGTCGGCGTCGGCCAGCCGCTCCAGCCGGGCGTCCACCCCGGCGTGGCCGGTGGGGGTGCGCGCGACACCGATCGGGGCGGGCGGCGCGGGGTCGAAGGAAGGCGTCTCGGGCGCGGCGGGCGGTGCGGCGACGTCGTCCGCCACGTCCTCCCGCACCGTCCCCGGCTCCGGCATCCAGTCGCTCATGCCGGAACGCTACCCCGAAGGGCCGGTGTACCGTCGGTGACGATGGCGACCATGGCGGAGTGCCGCAGCGCACTCGACACACTTTCCGGCACCCTGGCGGGCGCCGACGGCGACGTACGCAGCGCTGCTGCCCTCGACCGCTCGTTGAGCTGCCACATCACGGATCTCGACGGCACGTTCGCCGGACGGCTGGCGAACGGCCGGATCCAGGTGCTCGACACGTACGACGGCCCACCCCGCGAGAAGGCGCAGATCCGGCTCGCGATGGCCGGGGACGACCTGGTGGCGATGGTGGACGGCGAGCTGAACTTCGCGAAGGCCTGGGCCTCGGGGCGTGTCCGGCTGGAGGCGGGCTTCCGCGACCTGCTGAAACTCAAGTCCCTCCTCTGAAACGCCGCCGGCTCAGGCGGTGGCCCCCGCCCGTTTCCTGCGGGCGGCCGGCACCACCAGCGGGGTGCCCGTCTCCGGGTCGTCGATGACCTGGCAGCGCATCCCGAAGACCCGCTCGACGAGCTCGGCGGTGACGATGTCGACGGGCGCGCCCTCGGCGATGATCTCGCCCTGACGCATGGCTATCAGGTGGGTCGCGTACCGGGCGGCGTGGTTCAGGTCGTGCAGCACGGCGACGAGCGTGCGCCCCTCGGCCTCGTGCAGTTCGGCGCAGAGGTCGAGCACGTCGATCTGGTGCTGGATGTCGAGGTACGTCGTCGGCTCGTCCAGGAGCAGGAGCGGGGTCTGCTGGGCGAGCGCCATGGCGATCCAGACGCGCTGGCGCTGGCCGCCGGAGAGTTCGTCGACGTAACGGTCGGCGAGCTCGCCGACGCCGGTGGAGGCCATGGACTCGACGACGATCCGCTCGTCCTCGGGCGACCACTGGCGCAGCAGTCCCTGGTGCGGGTACCTGCCGCGCGAGACGAGGTCGGCGACCGTGATGCCGTCGGGGGCCACGGAGGACTGGGGCAGCAGGCCCAGCGTCCTGGCGACCTTCTTGGCGGGCATCCGGTGGATGGACCGCCCGTCCAGCAGCACCTCTCCCCCGCTGGGTTTCAGCATCCGGGAGAGCGCGCGCAGCAGGGTCGACTTCCCGCAGGCGTTGGGGCCGACGATCACCGTGAAGGAGTTGTCGGGGATTTCGACCGAGAGGTTCTCGGCGATGATCCGCCGGTCGTAGCCGAGGGTCACCGAGTCTGCGGTGAGGCGCTGCATGGTCGTGCTCCCGGAGTCGAGTGGGTTCGTCTGCGCGGTGTCGCCGTCCGGCGCGGTCGCCGGGGTACCGGATCTCATATGCGGCCCGCCCTGCGCTCGGAGACCAGCAGCCACAGCAGGTAGCAGCCGCCGATCACGCCGGTGACCACGCCCACCGGGAGCTGGCGGTCGCCGAAGGCGTTCATCGCCGTCCAGTCGGCGACGAGCAGCAGGGCCGCGCCCACGGCTGCCGACGCGGCCAGGTTGGGGCCCGGCGCGCGGGTGAGCCGCCGGGCCACCTGCGGGGCGCTGAGGGACACGAACACGATCGGGCCCGCGGCGGCGGTGGCGACCGCGACGAGCAGCACGGCGCAGCCAAGCACGAGGAGCCGGGTGCGTTCCACCCGTACGCCCAGGGCGTGTGCGGCGTCGTCCCCCATCTCGATCATGCGCAGCGCCCGGCCGTGCCCCAGGACCACGGGGAGGAGGACCGCGCAGACGGCGAGCAGGGGCCAGACCTGCGCCCAGTCCCTGCCGTCCAGGGAGCCGGTCATCCAGACGACGGCACGGGTGGCGTCGACGAGGTCGGCCTTGGTGATCAGGTAGTGGGTGGCGGCGGTGAGCATCGCGGCCGCCCCGATGCCGACGAGGACGAGCCGGTACCCGTGCACGCCCTTCTTCCAGGCCAGCAGGTAGACGGCGGCCCCCGTCAGGATGCCGCCGCCCACGGCGCCGGCTGCGACCTCGGTGGCCCCGCCGCCCAGGAGCACGATCACGACGAGGGCGCCGACGGCGGACCCCTGGCCGAAACCGAGCACGTCGGGGCTGCCCAGCGGGTTGCGGGAGACGCTCTGGAAGACGGCGCCGCCCACGCCGAGCGCGGCGCCGACGAGGAGGCCGACCAGGACCCTCGGCAGCCGCAGTTCCGTGACGACGAACTCCTGCTGGAACGTTCCGTTGCCGGACAGCGTGGTGAGGACCTCGCCGGGCGACATGGAGTAGTCGCCGCTGCCGATCAGCACCACCGCGGCGGCGAGTGCCGCGACGACGAGCAGTGCGATGACCAGGAACGCCCGTGAGTCGACGCGGAAGGAGTACCCCCCGGTGGTCCGCACGGCACGGACCGTCCTCGTGGTGTCCTGCGCGGCCTTCACAGCTGGGCCATCCTCTTGCGTCGTACGAGGTGGATGAAGACGGGTCCGCCCAGCAGCGCGGTGACGATGCCGACCTGCAGCTCGGAGGGGCGGGCGATGATCCGGCCCACCACGTCGGCACCGAGCAGGAGCACGGGCGCGAGCACGGCCGCGTACGGCAGGATCCACCGCATGTCGGGGCCGGTGATGGTGCGGACCAGGTGCGGGATCATCAGCCCGATGAAGACGATCGGCCCGCAGGCGGCGGTCGCGGCCCCGCAGAGCAGGGTGACGGCCACCATGGCGAGGACGCGGGTGCGGGTCAGGTGTGCCCCGAGCGCCCTGGCCGTGTCGTCGCCCATCTCCAGCGCGTTCAGAGGGCGGGCGATCAGCAGCGACAGCAGCACGCCGAGCGCGACGAACGGCCACACCTTGCCGACGGTCTCCGTGTTCGCGGAGGCCAGTGATCCGACGGTCCAGAACCGCAGCCGGTCCAGCGCCGCCGCGTCGAGCAGCTGGACGGCGTTGACGTAGCCGTAGAGGGCGGCGGTGACCGCCGTACCCGCGAGCGCCAGCCGTACCGGATTCGCGGATCGGCTGCCGCCGAGGACGTAGACCGCGACCGAGACGATCGCCGCGCCGCCGAAGGCGAACCAGACGTACCCGGTCAGCGAGGTGACGCCGAAGAAGCTGATGGCCGATACGACGGCCGCCGACGCCCCCGCGTTGACCCCCAGCAGCCCGGGTTCGGCGAGCGGGTTGCGGGTCAGCGCCTGCATCACCGCACCGGCGAGGCCGAGCGCGGCTCCGACGATCAGCCCGAGCACCGTGCGCGGCACGCGCACGTCCCGTACGAGGACGTCACCGCTGGTTCCCGAGAAGTGGAACAGACCGTGCCAGACGTCGGAAAGGGGAAGGGCCTTCGCGCCTACGGCGACACTCGCGAGGCATACGACCACCAGCATGCCCACGGCTGCCAGCAGCCCGGCGGCGCGCAGCGCGTGACGCCCGGCGCGCACCGGCCTGTCCGGCGCGGCTGCCGGGCCGGCGCTCGATTCGGGGGGACTCTCGACCAACACCGGGTTAGGTTAGCCTATCCTCCCGATTGGGTGCCTGGCCGGTGCCTGGGCTGGTTCGGGTTGCCTGGGCTGGTTCGGGCCGGCCGGTGCCGGGTCCCTCCGGTGCGGGCCTTGTCGGTGCCTCCGGCTTCCCGGTGCCCGGCCTCCGCGTGCCCGGCCTCCCCGGTGCTGTGCCAGGCCCCCCCGGTGTGGTGCCCGGCCTCCCCGGAGTGGTGCACCGATCGGTTACAGGCCGAGTCGGGCCACCGCCTTCCCCGCGTCGAGCCCGCACGCCTCTTCTCCGGCGTGCGTCCAGGCCGCCCCGCACAGGGCCCGCAGCCCGTCCAGTGCGTCACCGTCGCCCTCCAGCGAGAGCGCGTCGCCCCGCGCCTCGGCCGTCCAGCCGCCACAGCCGAACACCCCGTCGCGCACCGAGACCTCGGGCTGTCCGGTGAGCAGGCCCCGCAAATCCCGGTCCACGTAGGTCGGCCGGTGCTTCGGTTCGGCCGCGACCAGCTGCGCCGCGTCGGTCACCCCGGTGAGCACCAGGAGCGAGTCCACACCCCCGTTGAACGCGCCCTCGATGTCGGTGTCCAGCCGGTCCCCGACGACCAGCGGCCGCTCGGCCCCGGTCCGCAGCACCGTCTCGCGGTGCATCGGCGGCAACGGCTTGCCGGCGACCTGCGGCTCCGCGCCCGTGGCGATCCGTACGACCTCGACCGCCGCGCCGTTGCCCGGCGCGATGCCCCGGGCACTCGGGATCGTCAGGTCCGTGTTGGAGGCGAACCACACGGCCCCACCTGCGATCGCGTACGCCGCCTCGGCGAAACGCCCCCACTCCAGGCCGGGTCCCCCGTACCCCTGTGCCACGGCGACCGGCTCGTCCTGCACCGACTCGACGGGCACCAGGCCCCGCTCACGCAGGGCGACGCGCAGCCCCTCCCCGCCGACCACGAGCACCCGCGCGCCGGACGGCAGCTGATCGGCCATCAGCCGGGCCACCGCCTGCGCCGACGTGATCACATCGGCCGCCTCGGCCGGGATGCCCAGCTCCGTCAGGTGCTCAGCGACGGCGTCGGGGGTCCGCAGGGCGTTGTTCGTCACGTACGCCAGCCGCATGCCACCCGCGCTCGCGGTGCCCAGCGACTCGACGGCATGGTCGATCGCGTGCCCGCCGGCGTACACCACACCGTCGAGATCGAGCAGGGCCGTGTCGTACGCCTCGCTCAGCGCCGTGCTGCTCCCGAGCGGCCGGGACCTGTACTGCTGACTCATATGCCTGCGCTCCTCTGTCCATGCTCTCCCCCGATCATCGCCCATCCCGGGGCGCACATACGATGCACGAATGAACACACCCGGGCCTGCCGGCGGCCGTGGACTGCGGCTGATCCCCTTCCGCGGACTGCGGTACGTCCCCGAGAGGGTCGGCAGTCTGGCCGCCGTGACGTCTCCGCCGTACGACGTCGTCGTACGGCCCGACGGGCTGCACCACCTCGAGTCGGCGGACCCGCACAACATCGTGCGGCTGATCCTTCCCCAGGCGGACAGCGCCGACGCACGCCACCGGCAGGCGGCTGAAACCCTGCAGCGCTGGCTCGCGGAGGGAGTCCTCGCCCCTGATCCGGAGCCGGTGCTGTACGTCTACGAGCAGCGGACCGGCGATCTCCTGCAGCGCGGTGTGATCGGGGCCCTGGCTCTCTCGCCCGCGACCGAGGGCGTCGTGCTGCCGCACGAGGACGTCATGGCCGACATCGTCGCGGACCGCGCGGCCCTGATGCGTACGGCGGCGGCCCACCTCGAACCACTGCTCCTCAGCTACGCCGGTGACGGAGGGCCGACCGGTGCGACGGCCGTCATCGAACGGGTGGCGAAGCGCCTGCCGGTGCTCGCCACGACGACCGAGGACGGCGTCGCCCACCGCCTCTGGGCCGTGACGGATCCGGCGGAACGGGCGGAGATCCAGTCCGATCTCTCGCGGCGCCAGGCCCTGATCGCCGACGGGCATCACCGCTGGGCGACCTATCTCAGGCTGCAGGCGGAGCAGTCCGGGCCGGGCCCGTGGGACTTCGGCCTGGTCCTGCTCGTCGACACCGCCCGCTACCCGTTGCAGGTCCGTGCCATCCACCGTCTGCTGCACCGCCTGCCCGTCGCACAGGCCCTGAGCGCTCTCGACGACGCCTTCAGGGTCCGGCGCGTCGAGGGCCCTCTCCGCGGAGCGCTCGACGCGCTCGCAGAGGCCGCGGCCGAGGGCAACGCCTTCCTGCTCGCGGGCGACGGACGCTTCCACCTCGTCGACCGGCCCGATGAACACCTCCTGGCCCGCACGGTGCCGGCGGACCGGCCGGCAGCCTGGCGGGCGCTCGATGCCACCGTGCTGCACTCCGTGCTCCTCGACCACGTCTGGCGGATACCGGACGCCCCGGACCACATCGCCTACATCCACGACACCGAGGCGGCGGTCGAGCAGGCGGAGCGGCACGACGCCACGGCCGTCCTGATGCATCCGGTGAGCGAGGACGTCGTCCGCGACCTGGCCAGACAGGGCGTCACCATGCCCCGCAAGTCGACCTCGTTCGGCCCCAAACCGGCCACGGGCCTGGTCCTGCGGGACCTCGGCACCGACTGACGCGCCGCCACGAAGGAGGAGGGCGGCACCCGCCGGGGTGCCGCCCTCCTCCTTGTGTTCGTCGCGCCTCAGCGCTTACGCCTTCGCGGGTCCGTCCACGTCATCGTCATTGTGGTCATCGTCGACGTCGACGTCGACGTCGACGTCGACGTCGTCCTCGTCCTCGTCGTAGTCCTGCGCGTCCGGGACGTCCGCAGCGGCGGGGGCCACGCTGTCGTGCTCGTCGTCGTCCTCACCGAGGGCGTCGACGAACTCGACGCCGTCGAGCTCGGCAAGCCGGTCGGACGCGTCGGTCGCGCCGTCCTTGTCGGCCTCCATGGCCTTCGTGAACCACTCACGGGCCTCGTCCTCGCGCCCGGCCTCCAGAAGGGCGTCCGCGTAGGCGTACCGCAGACGCGGCGTCCAGGAGTGGACGGCGCTGGACGCGAGCTCAGGGCTCTGCAGCGTGACGATCGCGGCGTCGATCTGTCCCATGTCCCTGCGGGCCCCTGCGGTCACCAGCCGCATCTCGACCTGGCCGGCCTTGTCCAGCTTCTGCACCTCGGGCTCGCCGGCCATGGCCATGGCACGCTCGGGGCGGCCGAGTCCACGCTCGCAGTCGGCCATGACGGGCCACAGATCCACGGAACCCGTCATCCGACGGGAGGCCCGGAACTCGGCCAGTGCCTCCGCGTACTTCTGCGTGGCGTACGCGGCGAAGCCGGCGGCTTCGCGCACCGCGGCGACGCGCGAGGCCAGACGCAGAGCGATGCGCGAGTACGCGTACGCCTGCTCGGGGTCCTCGTCGATCAGGCGGGCCACCATGACGAGGTTCCGTGCGACGTCCTCGGCGAGCGTCTTCGGCAGGCTCATCAGCTCCTGGCGGACGTCCTTGTCGATCTCGTCGCCGGTGACATCGTCCGGAATGGGCAGGCGCTTGATCGGCTCACGGTCGCGCTCGTCGCGTCCTTGGTAACCGCCGCGGTCGTCCCGGCCGCGGAAGCCGCCGCGGTCGTTGCCCCGGTCGTTGTCACGGCGCGGCCCACGGTCGTTGCTCCGGTCGTCGCGGCGGAACCCACCACCGGCGTTCCCACCACGGTTGTCGTCGCGGCGGGGGCCACGGTCGCGGTCGTCACGGCGCTCGAAGCCGCCACTGGGGCGCCCGCCACGGTCGTCACGCTGGCCGCCACGGTATCCACCGCGGTCGTCCTCACGACGCGGGGCACGGTCGTCGCGCTGACCCCCGCGATACCCACCGCGGTCGTCCTCACGACGCGGGGCGCGGTCGTCACGGCGGAAGCTGCTCGGTCGGTCGTCGTCGCGGCGGGGGCCACGGTCGCGGTCGTCACGGCGCTCGAAGCCGCCACTGGGGCGCCCACCACGGTCGTCACGCTGGCCGCCACGGTATCCACCACGGTCGTCCTCACGACGCGGGGCACGATCATCACGACGGAACCCACCGCCGGTGCTGCCACCGCGGCTGTCATCGCGACGGAACCCACCACCCGTGCTGCCACCGCGGCTGTCATCGCGACGGAAGCCACCACCCGTGCTGCCACCACGGCTGTCATCACGACGGGGGCGGTCGTCGCGACGCTCGAAGCCGCCACTGGGGCGCCCACCACGGTCGTCACGCTGGCCGCCACGGTATCCACCACGGTCGTCCTCACGACGCGGGGCACGATCATCACGACGGAAACCGCCACCAGTGCTGCCACCACGGCTGTCGTCACGACGGAACCCGCCACCGGTGCTGCCACCGCGGTTGTCGTCACGACGGAACCCGCCACCGGTGCTGCCACCACGGTTGTCGTCACGACGGAACCCGCCACCGGTGCTGCCACCACGGTTGTCGTCACGGCGGGGGCGGTCGTCGCGGCGCTCGAAGCCGCCACTGGGGCGCCCACCACGGTCGTCACGCTGGCCGCCACGGTATCCACCACGGTCGTCCTCACGACGCGGGGCACGATCATCACGACGGAACCCACCGCCGGTGCTGCCACCACGGCTGTCGTCACGACGGAACCCGCCACCCGTGCTGCCACCGCGGTTGTCGTCACGACGGAACCCGCCACCCGTGCTGCCACCGCGGCTGTCGTCACGACGGGGGCCACCGCCGGTGCTGCCACCACGGTTGTCGTCACGGCGGGGGCGGTCGTCGCGACGCTCGAAGCCGCCACTGGGGCGCCCACCACGGTCGTCACGCTGGCCGCCACGGTATCCACCACGGTCGTCCTCACGACGCGGGGCACGATCATCACGACGGAACCCACCGCCGGCGCCGCCACTTCGATTGTCGTCGCGACGCGGGCCGCGGTCACTGTCACGTCGAGGCGCACCGGACCGGTCGTCGCGACCGCCTCGGGAGCCGCCCCCGTCACCGGCGTCCCGGCGACGCGGCTCGCGCTCCGGACGGTCGTCGGAAGAGTTGGTGGACATGGGGGTGACTCCTGTCATCGGGTACCACAGACATTCTCGCGCAGTCGACCATCCGACGCGCTTCGGGGAAAACAAAAAAGGACCCTTGGTCCCAGCATGAACGCTGGGACCAAGGGTCCTTGAAAGATTGTTCGGCGGCGTCCTACTCTCCCACAGGGTCCCCCCTGCAGTACCATCGGCGCTGAAAGGCTTAGCTTCCGGGTTCGGAATGTAACCGGGCGTTTCCCTAACGCAATGACCACCGAAACCCTATCGGGCTCTAGCGAACAAGCACACTTTTCAATTAAGAAGTGAAACTGTTCAACCGGTGCGACTGTTCGCAACCCGGGAACAACACAGTGGACGCGAGCAACTGAGGACAAGCCCTCGGCCTATTAGTACCAGTCAGCTCCACCCGTTACCGGGCTTCCACATCTGGCCTATCAACCCAGTCGTCTACTGGGAGCCTTAACCACTCAAGGTGGTGGGAATACTCATCTTGAAGCAGGCTTCCCGCTTAGATGCTTTCAGCGGTTATCCTTTCCGAACGTAGCCAACCAGCCATGCCCTTGGCAGGACAACTGGCACACCAGAGGTTCGTCCGTCCCGGTCCTCTCGTACTAGGGACAGCCCTTCTCAATATTCCTACGCGCACAGCGGATAGGGACCGAACTGTCTCACGACGTTCTAAACCCAGCTCGCGTACCGCTTTAATGGGCGAACAGCCCAACCCTTGGGACCGACTCCAGCCCCAGGATGCGACGAGCCGACATCGAGGTGCCAAACCATCCCGTCGATATGGACTCTTGGGGAAGATCAGCCTGTTATCCCCGGGGTACCTTTTATCCGTTGAGCGACAGCGCTTCCACAAGCCACTGCCGGATCACTAGTCCCGACTTTCGTCCCTGCTCGACCCGTCGGTCTCACAGTCAAGCTCCCTTGTGCACTTACACTCAACACCTGATTGCCAACCAGGCTGAGGGAACCTTTGGGCGCCTCCGTTACTCTTTAGGAGGCAACCGCCCCAGTTAAACTACCCATCAGACACTGTCCCTGATCCGGATCACGGACCCAGGTTAGACATCCAGCACGACCAGAGTGGTATTTCAAGGACGACTCCACAACCACTGGCGTGGCCGCTTCAAAGTCTCCCACCTATCCTACACAAGCCGAACCGAACACCAATATCAAACTATAGTAAAGGTCCCGGGGTCTTTCCGTCCTGCTGCGCGAAACGAGCATCTTTACTCGTAGTGCAATTTCACCGGGCCTATGGTTGAGACAGTCGAGAAGTCGTTACGCCATTCGTGCAGGTCGGAACTTACCCGACAAGGAATTTCGCTACCTTAGGATGGTTATAGTTACCACCGCCGTTTACTGGCGCTTAAGTTCTCAGCTTCGCACACCCGAAAGTGCACTAACCGGTCCCCTTAACGTTCCAGCACCGGGCAGGCGTCAGTCCGTATACATCGCCTTACGGCTTCGCACGGACCTGTGTTTTTAGTAAACAGTCGCTTCTCGCTGGTCTCTGCGGCCACCCCCAGCTCATGGAGTAAATCCAATCACCAGTGATGGCCCCCCTTCTCCCGAAGTTACGGGGGCATTTTGCCGAGTTCCTTAACCATAGTTCACCCGAACGCCTCGGTATTCTCTACCTGACTACCTGAGTCGGTTTAGGGTACGGGCCGCCATGAAACTCGCTAGAGGCTTTTCTCGACAGCATAGGATCATCCACTTCACCACAATCGGCTCGGCATCAGGTCTCAGCCTTAATGTGTGACGGATTTGCCTACCACACGGCCTACACCCTTACCCCGGGACAACCACCGCCCGGGCTGGACTACCTTCCTGCGTCACCCCATCGCTTACCTAATACAAGTCTGGTTCGTCGGCTCCACCACTACCCTCAACTCCGAAGAGATCGGGCCGGCTTCACGGACTTAGCATCGCCTGATTCAGTATTGGGCGTTTCAAAGCGGGTACCGGAATATCAACCGGTTGTCCATCGACTACGCCTGTCGGCCTCGCCTTAGGTCCCGACTTACCCTGGGCAGATCAGCTTGACCCAGGAACCCTTAGTCAATCGGCGCACACGTTTCTCACGTGTGTATCGCTACTCATGCCTGCATTCTCACTCGTGAACCGTCCACAACTCGCTTCCGCGGCTGCTTCACCCGGCACACGACGCTCCCCTACCCATCCATACTCCCGTTGGGGATATGTGTATGAATGACACGACTTCGGCGGTACGCTTGAGCCCCGCTACATTGTCGGCGCGGAATCACTTGACCAGTGAGCTATTACGCACTCTTTCAAGGGTGGCTGCTTCTAAGCCAACCTCCTGGTTGTCTCTGCGACTCCACATCCTTTCCCACTTAGCGTACGCTTAGGGGCCTTAGTCGATGCTCTGGGCTGTTTCCCTCTCGACCATGGAGCTTATCCCCCACAGTCTCACTGCCGTGCTCTCACTTACCGGCATTCGGAGTTTGGCTAAGGTCAGTAACCCGGTAGGGCCCATCGCCTATCCAGTGCTCTACCTCCGGCAAGAAACACACGACGCTGCACCTAAATGCATTTCGGGGAGAACCAGCTATCACGGAGTTTGATTGGCCTTTCACCCCTAACCACAGGTCATCCCCCAGGTTTTCAACCCTGGTGGGTTCGGTCCTCCACGAAGTCTTACCTCCGCTTCAACCTGCCCATGGCTAGATCACTCCGCTTCGGGTCTAGAGCGTGCAACTCAATCGCCCTATTCGGACTCGCTTTCGCTACGGCTTCCCCACACGGGTTAACCTCGCTACACACCGCTAACTCGCAGGCTCATTCTTCAAAAGGCACGCAGTCACGACTGACAGCACAAGTGCTGCCAGCGACGCTCCCACGGCTTGTAGGCACACGGTTTCAGGTACTATTTCACTCCGCTCCCGCGGTACTTTTCACCATTCCCTCACGGTACTATCCGCTATCGGTCACCAGGGAATATTTAGGCTTAGCGGGTGGTCCCGCCAGATTCACACGGGATTTCTCGGGCCCCGTGCTACTTGGGTGGTTCTCAAGCAAGCCGTTGATGTTTCAGCTACGGGGGTCTTACCCTCTACGCCGGACCTTTCGCATGTCCTTCGCCTACATCAACGGTTTCTGACTTGCCGACCAATCGGCAGATTGATCAAGAGAACTCCCACAACCCCGTATGCGCAACCCCTGCCGGGTATCACACGCATACGGTTTGGCCTGATCCAGTTTCGCTCGCCACTACTCCCGGAATCACGGTTGTTTTCTCTTCCTGAGGGTACTGAGATGTTTCACTTCCCCTCGTTCCCTCCACACTGCCTATGTGTTCAGCAGCGGGTGACAGCCCATGACGGCTGCCGGGTTTCCCCATTCGGAAACCCCCGGATCAAAGCTTGGTTGACAGCTCCCCGGGGACTATCGTGGCCTCCCACGTCCTTCATCGGTTCCTGGTGCCAAGGCATCCACCGTGCGCCCTTAAAAACTTGGCCACAGATGCTCGCGTCCACTGTGCAGTTCTCAAGCAACGACCAGCCACCCATCACCCCGTCTTCCGACGAGTTCACTGGGGCCGGCGTCGAAGGCAGCCTTACGGCCATACCTTCAGACACCCAACAGCGTGCCCAGTACCCGGAATTCACCCGATTCGTTTTCCACGCTCCGAGGAGCAGTACTCACGACCCGGTTGAACCACCAGGTACTGAATAGTCAACGTTCCACCCATGAGCAACCAGCACCGAACATTCGCCGGTGTACTGGCCTCTGACCCGGAGAACCGGGTAAGAAGTGCTCCTTAGAAAGGAGGTGATCCAGCCGCACCTTCCGGTACGGCTACCTTGTTACGACTTCGTCCCAATCGCCAGTCCCACCTTCGACAGCTCCCTCCCACAAGGGGTTGGGCCACCGGCTTCGGGTGTTACCGACTTTCGTGACGTGACGGGCGGTGTGTACAAGGCCCGGGAACGTATTCACCGCAGCAATGCTGATCTGCGATTACTAGCAACTCCGACTTCATGGGGTCGAGTTGCAGACCCCAATCCGAACTGAGACCGGCTTTTTGAGATTCGCTCCGCCTCGCGGCATCGCAGCTCATTGTACCGGCCATTGTAGCACGTGTGCAGCCCAAGACATAAGGGGCATGATGACTTGACGTCGTCCCCACCTTCCTCCGAGTTGACCCCGGCAGTCTCCTGTGAGTCCCCATCACCCCGAAGGGCATGCTGGCAACACAGAACAAGGGTTGCGCTCGTTGCGGGACTTAACCCAACATCTCACGACACGAGCTGACGACAGCCATGCACCACCTGTATACCGACCACAAGGGGGGCACCATCTCTGATGCTTTCCGGTATATGTCAAGCCTTGGTAAGGTTCTTCGCGTTGCGTCGAATTAAGCCACATGCTCCGCTGCTTGTGCGGGCCCCCGTCAATTCCTTTGAGTTTTAGCCTTGCGGCCGTACTCCCCAGGCGGGGAACTTAATGCGTTAGCTGCGGCACCGACGACGTGGAATGTCGCCAACACCTAGTTCCCAACGTTTACGGCGTGGACTACCAGGGTATCTAATCCTGTTCGCTCCCCACGCTTTCGCTCCTCAGCGTCAGTAATGGCCCAGAGATCCGCCTTCGCCACCGGTGTTCCTCCTGATATCTGCGCATTTCACCGCTACACCAGGAATTCCGATCTCCCCTACCACACTCTAGCTAGCCCGTATCGAATGCAGACCCGGGGTTAAGCCCCGGGCTTTCACATCCGACGTGACAAGCCGCCTACGAGCTCTTTACGCCCAATAATTCCGGACAACGCTTGCGCCCTACGTATTACCGCGGCTGCTGGCACGTAGTTAGCCGGCGCTTCTTCTGCAGGTACCGTCACTTTCGCTTCTTCCCTGCTGAAAGAGGTTTACAACCCGAAGGCCGTCATCCCTCACGCGGCGTCGCTGCATCAGGCTTTCGCCCATTGTGCAATATTCCCCACTGCTGCCTCCCGTAGGAGTCTGGGCCGTGTCTCAGTCCCAGTGTGGCCGGTCGCCCTCTCAGGCCGGCTACCCGTCGTCGCCTTGGTAGGCCATCACCCCACCAACAAGCTGATAGGCCGCGGGCTCATCCTTCACCGCCGGAGCTTTTAACCCCGTCCCATGCGGGACAGAGTGTTATCCGGTATTAGACCCCGTTTCCAGGGCTTGTCCCAGAGTGAAGGGCAGATTGCCCACGTGTTACTCACCCGTTCGCCACTAATCCACCCCGAAAGGCTTCATCGTTCGACTTGCATGTGTTAAGCACGCCGCCAGCGTTCGTCCTGAGCCAGGATCAAACTCTCCGTGAATGTTTTCCCGTAATCGGGATCACAACACGAGAGCGGAACAACCGATCGGAATAAGAACGGTTGTTCACAGCGTCCTCGCTGTTGTTGCCTACCGGACCGGTAAAGGCCGGCAGGACTTTTTCAAAGGAACCACCAACCTGCCGAAGCAGGCCGGGGTATCAACATATCTGGCGTTGACTTTTGGCACGCTGTTGAGTTCTCAAGGAACGGACGCTTCCTTCGGTCCCGTTTCACCGGGGCCCTCCGGGCGCTTCCCTTCGTTCTTGCGTTTCCGACTCTATCAGACTCTTTCGTGTCCGATTCCCGGCCGAAGCGGGTTCCTGCTGTTTCGCTTTCCAGTTCTTCGCTTTCGCGTTTCCCTTTCGGCGTGTCCACTACGTTAGCCGATTTCCTCTGCGGCTCATAATCGAGCCGTCAGGACGAATTCCGGCATGCCGAAATTACGCCCGCCAGGGCGAATCGTAGGTAGTGGTTGGCCCTCTCACGATGCTTCGGACCGGTCCCATGGACCGTGCCAACAACAACTGCATCCGTTCAAGCGGCTCGGACTACATTAGGGAACCGGCGGGGTCGAGTCAAGTTGCTCGGCGGCGAGGCGCATGGGCCCGGTACGGGCTCACCGTGGGATCGCCGTCGATCCAGAAGCGCCACGGCTGGTGGGAACCGTCTCCGCCCACACCGGTGCGCGGCCCGCTCCGCACCTGTTCGCGCGGCGGCGGGGTGCCCCGTAGTACGGACAGCGGCCCGTGCGGACCGTCCAGGACGTCGACGCCGTTGAGTGCCCGGTCGACGTCGAGGGCGGTGGCCAGCCGGGCAGGCCCTTTGGCCAGTTCCCGGTCGTTGCGGGCCGAGAACCGGCGCGCGCGGGCGATGTCCGCCCCCACCCGGATCTCGCCGGCCCGGAGCAGGACCCCGCTCGCCTTGCCCTCGGGACCGCACACCAGGTTCAGGCAGTGCCACATCCCGTAGGTGAAGTACACGTACGAGTGGCCCGGCGGACCGAACATGACGCTGTTGCGCGCCGTCCTGCCGCGGAACGCGTGGGAGCCGGGGTCGATCTCCCCCGCGTACGCCTCCACTTCCGTCAGCCGTAGTTCGATGGGGCCCTCGTCGGTCGTGCGCACCAGGGTGCGGCCGAGCAGATCGGGTGCCACGTCCAGTACGGATCGGTCGAAGAAGTCCCGCGTCAGCGGCGTACGGTCCATGCCCTCGTTCATGGCGTCCGAGGGTACTGGGAAGGCCGCACCGGGAACCGGCTACGGTCGTGGCGCGTATGTAGAGGTCAGGACCAAGGAGGAGAAATCATGGGCTTCAAGCGGCTGCTCGCGAGCATGGGTGCCGGCGGTGCTTCGGTCGAGACCGAGCTCACCGAACTCAACGTCGTCCCCGGCGGGGTCGTCCAGGGTGAGGTGCGCATCCAGGGCGGTTCCGTGGATCAGCAGATCGAGGGCCTCTCGGTCGGTCTGCAGGCGCGGGTCGAGGTGGAGGGCGGGGACCAGGAGACGAAGCAGGACATCGAGTTCACCAAGCAGCGCCTAGGCGGTGCCTTCGAGGTGAAGGCGGGCGCCGTGCACGTCGTGCCCTTCGGCCTCGAGATCCCCTGGGAGACGCCGATCACGATGTTCGCCGGACAGCACCTGCGTGGCATGAACATCGGTGTGACCACGGAGCTGGAGATCGCCCGGGCACTGGACTCCGGTGACCTGGACCCGATCAACGTGCACCCGCTGCCGGCCCAGCAGGCCATCCTGGACGCCTTCGGGCAGCTGGGCTTCGGTTTCCGCAGCGCGGACATGGAGCGCGGCCACATCCGTGGGACGCGCCAGCGCCTGCCGTTCTACCAGGAGATCGAGTTCTTCCCGCCGCAGCAGTACCGCGGACTGAACCAGGTCGAGCTGACGTTCGTCGCGGACGACCGCGAGATGGACGTCGTGCTGGAGATGGACAAGAAGCCCGGGCTCTTCAGTGAGGGCAGCGACTCGTACCGCGCGTTCAAGGTCGGCCTGGACGATTTCCGGAACACGGACTGGGCCGCGTACCTCAACCAGTGGCTCGCCCAGGTCGGCGGACAGCGCAACTGGCTCTGACACCCCCTAGGGTCGGTGGGAGACAGATCGCAGCCGATCAGGAGAGGTGCTGACGTGACCGAGTCGAAGAGGGCGCCACTGCCGCACGACTTCCATCCCGAGGTCCCCTCGTTCACCGTGGTGAGCGACGATCTCGCGCCGGGAGCCGTACTGGCGGACGCACAGGTGTTGTCGGCGGGGAACACTTCGCCGCACCTGCGGTGGGAGGGTTTCCCCACGGGGACGAAGAGCTTCGCGGTGACGTGCTTCGACCCGGACGCCCCCACGGGCAGCGGGTTCTGGCACTGGGTGGTCTTCGACCTCCCGGCGACGGTGACGGAGCTCCCGGCGGGCGCGGGCAGCGGTACGTTCGAAGGGCTCCCCGAGGGCGCGGTCCAGGTGCGCAACGACTACGGCGCGAAGGAGTTCGGCGGTGCCGCGCCGCCGGCCGGTGAGAACCACCGTTACGTCTTCACCGTGTACGCGGTGGACACGGAGAAGCTCGGGCCGGACAGCGACGCATCGCCCGCGGTGATCGGTTTCAACCTCCGGTTCCACACCCTGGCCCGCGCCCAGCTGATCGGTGAGTACACGTCTCCCGACAGCTGACAGTTCTCCTCCTGTTTGCCCTGCCCTGGTCTTGGAGAGATCAGGGCAGGGCACTTTTTATTGCGTTGTCCATCACGGCTCACCCGGACAGAGTTGATCCGGGCTCGCCGGGGGGCGGGCGGCACACGGGAGGTGGGCAGGATGCGGGACACACTGGTGCTCAACGCGAGCTTCGAGCCGCTGTCGACGGTGACGCTGAACCGTGCGGTGGTGCTCATCCTGCAGGACAAGGCCGTTGTCGAGCAGGCGGATCCCGGGCTCCGCATGCGTGGTGCCGCCGTCGACATCCCGGTGCCCAGGGTGATCAGGCTCTGCCGGTACGTACGGGTGCCGTTTCGAAGACACGCCCCGTGGTCCAGAAGGGGCGTCCTCATACGGGACCAGCACCGGTGCGCGTACTGCGGGCGGCGGGCGAGCACCGTGGACCACGTGGTGCCGCGTGCGCAGGGGGGTCAGGACACGTGGCTGAACACCGTGGCGTCGTGCGCCGAGGACAACCACCGCAAGGCGGCCAGGACCCCGGAGCAGGCGGGCATGCCGCTGCTGCGGCAGCCGTTCGTGCCCTCGCCCGCGGATGCCATGCTGCTCGCGCTGGGATCCGGTGACCGGTCCGCGCTGCCGGAGTGGCTGGCGCGGTCCGCTGCGTAACCGGCGTGCACGGGAGGCCCGTCCCCGGCCGGGGACGGGCCTCCCGCCTTCAGCGCAGCAGCAGTTGGACGATGGCGGCGGTGCCGACGACGACGATGAGGGCCCGCAGCAGGCGCGGACTGAGCCGGCGGCCCACCTTCGCCCCTATCTGCCCACCGATCGCGGAGCCCACGGCGATGAGCACGACGGCCGTCCAGTCGAAGTCCGCGACGAAGAGGAAGAAGAGTGCCGCGACGCTGTTGACGACGGCGGCGAGGACGTTCTTGACGGCGTTGAGCCTCTGCACGGTGTCGTCGAGCAGCATGCCCATGAGGGACAGGTAGATGATCCCCTGGGCGGCCGTGAAGTAGCCGCCGTAGACGCTGGCGAGCATGAGTCCGGTGAACAGGAGCGGCCCGCCGTCGGGACGGGCGGGCGTGCCGGTGCGGTCGCGGCGCCGCTGGACCGCCTTGCTGATGCGGGGCTGCAGGATGACCAGGACGAGTGCGAGTGCCACCAGGACGGGGACGATCGTCTCGAAGGCCGTGGAGGGCAGCGCCAGCAGCAGTGTGGCGCCGGTGAGGCCGCCGATGAGGGCTGCGACGCTCAGCTTGAGGATGCGGCGGCGCTGGCCGGCGAGCTCCTTGCGGTATCCGATGGCGCCGCTGACCGACCCCGGGATCAGTCCGAGGGCGTTGGAGACCGTGGCGGTGACCGGGGGCAGCCCGGTGGCGAGCAGGACGGGGAAGGTGATCAATGTGCCTGAGCCGACGATGGTGTTGATCGTCCCGGCGCCGACTCCGGCCGCGAGGACCGCGAGCATTTCCCAGATGGACAAGGCCATCTCCTTCGATGGTCAGTGACGCCTCCCCGCCATGAAGGTCGAGGGGCCTCACCGATCATGCCCGAAGGTGTGGGCCGGTCAGTCGACCGGGGGCTGCTCCCGGCGCTCCTGACCGGTGTTGAAGCCGGGGACGCCTCCGCCGAGGTTGCCGAAGGCCCCACTGAGACCCTTCAGCGCGTCGCCGATCTCGCTGGGGACGATCCAGAGCTTGTTGGCGTCGCCCTCGGCGATCTTGGGGAGCATCTGGAGGTACTGGTAGGAGAGGAGCTTCTGGTCCGGGTCCCCGGCGTGGATGGACTCGAAGACCGTACGGATGGCCTGGGCCTCGCCCTCGGCACGCAGGGCGGACGCCTTCGCCTCGCCCTCCGCGCGCAGGATCGCGGACTGCTTCTCGCCCTCCGCGGTGAGGATGGCGGACTGCCTGATGCCTTCGGCGGTGAGGATGGCGGCGCGCTTGTCACGGTCGGCGCGCATCTGCTTCTCCATCGAGTCCTGGATGGAGGTGGGCGGCTCGATGGCCTTGAGCTCGACGCGGTTGACACGGATGCCCCACTTGCCGGTGGCTTCGTCCAGGACTCCGCGCAGCGCCGCGTTGATCTCCTCGCGGGAGGTCAGGGTCCGCTCGAGGTCCATGCCGCCGATGATGTTGCGCAGGGTCGTGACGGTGAGCTGCTCGATCGCCTGGATGTAGCTGGCGACCTCGTAGGTCGCGGCGCGGGCGTCGGTCACCTGGTAGTAGATGACGGTGTCGATGTTGACGACGAGGTTGTCCTGGGTGATCACCGGCTGGGGCGGGAAGGGGACGACCTGTTCGCGGAGGTCGATCCGGTTACGGATCGAGTCGATGAACGGGACGACGATGTTCAGCCCGGCGTTGAGCGTGCGGGTGTAGCGGCCGAAGCGCTCCACGATGGCGGCACTGGCCTGCGGGATGACCTGGATCGTCTTGATCAGGGCGATGAAGACGAGCACCACCAGAATGATCAGGACGATGATGATCGGTTGCATCGTGTGCCTCGTGCCCTTCGGTTGCCGACGGATCGCGATGTTCGCGGTCGAACGGTCACAACGGTCCCGTTCCTTATGACAGTTGCGGTCTCATGATGATCGACTTCGAGTGTGGCAGACCGTGGCCTGCCGTGGGACGGGTTCGCTCACATGACGACGGCCGTCGCACCGTCGATGTCCACGACATCGACCTGGCGGCCCGGTTCGAAGCTCTGGTCGCTGTCGAGGGAGCGCGCGGACCAGACCTCACCGGCGAGCTTGATGCGGCCGCCGCTGCCGTCCACGCGTTCCAGGACGACGGCCTGACGGCCTTTCAGGGCGTCGATGCCGGTGGCGTGCGGGGCCTGGCTCGCCCGGTGCCGGGCGGCGATCGGGCGTACGACGGCGATCAGCGCCACCGACACCACGACGAAGACGAGTACTTGGGCGACGATGCCACCGCCGAGGGCCGCGACGACGGCCGCGGCCACCGCTCCGACGGCGAACATCCCGAATTCGGGCATCGCGGTCAGGACGAGGGGGATGCCCAGTCCCACCGCGCCGATCAGCCACCACACCCACGCGTCGATGTCCACCCGGTCATCGTAGGGCGCCGGTCACCTCCGCCGACAGGGCGCCGGGGAAGCGGCTGCCGGGCAGGAGTCAGGAGAGGGGCAGCCCGCGGGCCGTGTAACGGTCGCCGTGGTGCTCGACGACGAGCGGCAGGCCGAAGCAGAGGGAGAGGTTGCGGGAGCTGAGCTCGGTCTCCATGGGGCCGGCGGCGAGCACCTTGCCCTGCCGGATCATCAGGACGTGGGTGAAGCCGGGCGGGATCTCCTCGACGTGGTGGGTCACCATGACCATGGAGGGGGCGTACGGGTCGCGGGCGAGCCGTCCCAGGCGGCGGACCAGGTCCTCGCGGCCCCCGAGGTCGAGGCCCGCGGCGGGCTCGTCGAGCAGGAGCAGCTCGGGGTCGGTCATCATGGCGCGGGCGATGAGGGTGCGCTTGCGCTCCCCCTCGGAGAGGGTGCCGAACTTCCGGTCGAGGTAGTCGCTCATCCCGAGCCGGTCGAGGAAGGCCCGGGCGCGCTCCTCGTCGACGGCCTCGTAGTTCTCGTGCCACGTGGCGGTCATGCCGTAGGCGGCGGTGAGGACCGTCTGCAGGACCGTCTGGCGCCTGGGGAGCTTGTCGGCCATGGCGACCCCTGCCATGCCGATGCGGGGGCGGAGCTCGAAGACGTCGGTGCCGACGCCACCGAGCTGTTCGCCGAGGACCTTGGCCGTGCCGGTGCTCGGGAAGAGGTAGCTGGACGCGATGTTGAGGAGGGTGGTCTTTCCGGCGCCGTTCGGGCCGACGATGACCCAGCGCTCCCCCTCCTTGACCGACCAGGAGACGTCGTCCACCAGAGCGCGTCCGTCGCGGACCACTGATACGTCCACCAGCTCCAGTACATCGCTCATGGCGCGTTGTCTCCCCATGCAGTGTCGAGATCGTCGCGTGCCTGCGGGCACAGCTCCCAGGGAAAACCTACGCCACCCGGAGAGTGCTCAGGCCCGGGGGCTGTTCCCTAGGCTGTTCCCATGCTTTCGGAACCACGCTCAGGGCGGCTCGCCGCATGGGGAAACGCGCTTCTGTCGGGACTTGTGTCGCCGGACGACGCGGCGCTCGCGATCGTCGGTGAGGACGCGGTGCACCGCGTCGAGGGTCTGCCGGGTGAGGCGGGGCCCGTCGGGCTCACGCTGGCACTCGGACGGCTGAGGGGGCTCGGTGCGACCGGTTACCGGGTCGCGCTGCCGGTGCCCGGCCATCCGCTGGGGCTCAGCGGGCCACCGGCCTTCAACGCGCGTGCGCTGGAGGCGGAGGAGGCGGTGGTCACGTCCGGGGCACCGTACGGGCTCGTACCGGAGGTGACCGAGGTGGGGCCCGCCGGGGACCTGCACGTCGAGGTGGTGTGGCACTGCCTGCCGGTACGGGAGGCGCCCCCGGCCGACGTGCCGTCGCTGGGCGAGGCGGAGCGGGAGCTCGCCGAGGCGCTACGGGACGCGACGGCGGTGCTGTCCCGGCTGGATGTCGCCGGTTCCGGCCCGGTCGCGGAGGCGGCGGTGGACGCGTACCGGGCGCGGGCGGAGCGGGGACGGGAGGTGCTGGCCCCCGGCTACCCGCCGCGCGCCGTACGGGTGCTCGAGCTGGCCCAGCGGGTGGGGCTGCTGGTCTCGGTGGCTCACGAGAACGGCCCCGGGGGCGCGGTGAGCGCTTCGGAGATCGCGGCCCGGGGCGAGGCGCTGCGGCCGGTGGAGCGGGTGGCCCGGCGGGCCCAGGTCGCGGCGTACAACGCGTATGTGGAGGAACGGGGGCGGTAGGCGCCGGTAGCCGGGCGGGCTGGAGGGGCCCGCCCGGTGGCGGTGTGCGGGGTGCGGGTCAGCCGTTCAAGGCCGACGTCGCCGAGGGCCGGGTCGAGCAGGCCCACCGCGTCGACGGTGGTGCCGGCCGCGTTCACCGGGACGTGCACCGGGGCCTGCGCGAGATCGCCCGAGGCGACGCCCGGGGAGCCGACGGCCGTGCCGTGGGCGCCTGCGTCCTCGTGGCCCGCGGCGGAGGCGGCCCCGGCACCCTCGGCGACGAGGCCGCGGGTGCCGGGCCGGGCCGCTTGCCCGGTCAGCCGGCCGCCCCGTGCCGGACGGCCCAGAGCGCGGCCTGGGTCCTGTCGGACAGATCCAGCTTCATCAGGATGTTCGACACGTGTGTCTTGACGGTCTTCTCCGACAGCACCAGAGCCCGGGCGATCTCCCGGTTGGAGCGGCCGTCGGCGATGAGCCCGAGCACCTCGCGCTCCCGTTCCGTCAGCGTGCTCCCCCGGCCCGTACCGCTCCCGGCGTCCTCCTGGGCGAGGAGCGCGTCGGCGACCTCCGGCTGCAGCAGGACGTGCCCGGCGTGGACGGAGCGGATGGCACCGGCCAGGGCGTCCGGGTCGACGTCCTTGTACACGTAGCCCGAGGCGCCGGCGCGCAGGGCGGGGACGACCGTGCGCTGCTCGGTGAAGCTCGTGACGATCAGTACCTTGGCGGGATTCGCGAGTTCCCTGAGCCGGCGCAGGGCCTCGATGCCGTCGGTGCCCGGCATCTTGATGTCCATCAGGACGACGTCGGGCCGCAGCTCCTCGGTCCTCGCGACGCCCTCGGCCCCGTCCGAGGCCTCCCCCACGACCTCTATGTCGTCCTGGATCTCCAGGAAGGTGCGCAGGCCGCGCCGGACCACCTGGTGGTCGTCGACCAGCAGCACCCTGATGATCTTGTCAGCCACAGGGGATCTCC
This sequence comes from Streptomyces sp. B1I3, assembly GCF_030816615.1. Classification (NCBI taxonomy): domain Bacteria; kingdom Bacillati; phylum Actinomycetota; class Actinomycetes; order Kitasatosporales; family Streptomycetaceae; genus Streptomyces; species Streptomyces sp. B1I3. The sequence continues at coordinate 6,219,104 of NZ_JAUSYD010000001.1, read as the reverse complement.
ATCCGGATCGTGGTGCCTTTGCCGGCCTCCGAGGCGACCGTGAGCCTGCCGCCGACACTGCCCGCCCGGTGCCGCATCGAGACGAGGCCCAGATGCCGGCCCGCGCGCCGGACCGCGTGGACGTCGAAGCCGCGGCCGTCGTCGGTGATCCGCAGCACCGTCGCGGAGGCCTCCCGGCCGAGTGTGACGGAGACCCGCTCGGCGCCCGAGTGGCGCAGGGCGTTGTGCAGGGCTTCCTGTGCGACCCGGAGCAGCGCCTCCTCCTGGGCCGAGGGCAGCGCGCGTACACCGCTGCTCCCGAAGGTGACCCGGGCGCTGTGGGCCCGGTCCATGACGCGGATCTGGGTGCGGAGCGTGGCGACCAGGCCGTCCTCGTCCAGGGCCGCGGGGCGCAGCTCGACCACGGCGGCGCGCAACTCGTCCACGGCCTCCGCGGCCAGCGTCGCCACCTGCTGGAGCTCGCCCTTGGCCCGGGCCGGGTCCCGGTCGACGAGGGCGGCGGCGGCCTGGGCGGTCAGCCGGAGCGAGAAGAGCTTCTGACTGACGGCGTCGTGCAGCTCGTGGGCGAGTCTCGAGCGCTCCTCGGCGATGGTGAGCTCGCGGCTGCGCTCGTACAGCCGGGCGTTGGTGAGGGCGATCGCCGCGTGCTGGGCGAGGATGCCCAGGAGCTCTTCGTCCTCCTCCGTGAACCCGCAGCCGCCCTGCGGCCGGGGACACCGCTTGTTGGCGAGGAAGAGCGCGCCGATGATCTCGTCGCCGTCCTGGATGGGCAGGCCGAGGAAGTCGGACATGTCGGGGTGGGCATCGGGCCAGCCGCCGAAGCGCGGGTCCTCGCGGACGTCGGCGAGCCGCTCGGGCTTCGCCTCGTGGAGCATCGCGGCGAGGATGCCGTGCTGCCGGGGCAGCGGGCCGATGGCCTTCCACTCCTCGTCGCTGACCCCGTCGACGACGAATTGCGCGAAGCCGCCGTGGTCGTCGGGGACACCCAGGGCCGCGTACTCGGCGTCCAGCAGTTCGCGGGCGGACGCGACGATCGTCTTGAGGACGTCCCGCATCTCGAGGTGCCGGCTCATGGCGAGCAGCGCGGCGCTGACCGCGGCGAGGCCCGACGGTGGGCGGTGGCTCATGCCTTCACCGTACCGGCGGGCAGCCGGCCGCCGTATCCGCCTGTGGACGGCCGAGGAGTGGGGCTGTGGACCTAGGGCTCCTGGTCCCGGCACGTGCCACGGGCCGACGGCACTGCTGTGCGCGCCCCGGAGGCGGCGGTGGGCGAGAGCCGTCTCCGCCTCCGGCGCGAGTCCGGGGGCGTCCGCCTCCTCCCGCCTCAGAGGGACGCTGACTCTCCGCATTACACAAGCAACATTTCGTGAGGTCGGAGGGCCCCGCATGTGAGCCGAGGCATAGGACCCACATCACTTACGAAGACGGATAGTTGTCCCAAAACGGTCAATACGGCAGTGCTCAAAACGGACAAGGACGCATGAACAGCTCCCTCTTCCACTACCCGGCTTCGTACGTCACACCTTTGCCAGGCCATTTTGCTGGCGCTAAGAATTGCATCTGTCCCCGACGGAGATGCGCCCCGGCGCTTCCGTCCGCGTCCTCGCCGAGGACTCCTGCTATTCGAAGAGGTACGACTGTATGTCTGTCTCCCGCATCACCAGCCGTAACCGTCGCCTGAACAAGGCGCAGAAGCTCTCCGTCGCGGGTGTTTCCACCCTGGCCGCCGCCGCTCTCGCGTTCTCGCTCGTCCCGGACGACGCTTCGGCGACGACCGAGCCGCAGGCCGCCGCAGGCGCGCCGGTCGTGTTCGCCGGTACGCCGCAGACCAAGACCGTGCAGGCCAGCATCATCGAGCAGCACTCCACCGCCGAGCAGCTGGTGAAGGCCGCCGACTCGGCCAAGGCCAAGGCCGCCGCAGCCGAGAAGAAGGCCGCGGACAAGGCCGAGGAGAAGGCCAAGGCCGTGGCCGAGGCCAAGAGCAAGGCCGCTGCCGAGAAGAAGGCGAAGGCCGCGGCCGACGCGAAGAAGCGTTCCGCCGAGAAGGCCAGCCGTTCGGCCGCCCGCAAGCCGGTCTTCGCCGACAACCTCGACGGCTGGATCCGCGAGGCCCTCTCGATCATGCACAAGAAGAACATCCCCGGCACGTACGAGGGGCTGCACCGCAACATCATGCGTGAGTCCAGCGGCAACCCGCGTGCCATCAACAACTGGGACATCAACGCGATCAACGGCGTCCCGTCCAAGGGCCTGCTGCAGGTCATCAAGCCGACCTTCGACTTCTACCACGTCAAGGGCACCAAGCACGACCAGTACGACCCGGTCGCCAACATCACCGCCGCCGCCAACTACGCAGCGGACAAGTACGGCTCGATCGACAACGTCGACAGCGCGTACTGAGCCACGCACCGAGCGAGGCCTGGCAGAGCAGCCGACCCGCCGGTCCGCAGCGTCGCGTGACCGGCCGGCACATGCCGAAGGGCGGCACCCCGTGGGGTGCCGCCCTCGGGCGTTTCCGGGTCCGGCGCGGCCCCGGTGCGTTACTTGCGCATCACCTCGGGCTCGTGGCGGCGCAGCATCCGTGAGACCGCGACGAACAGGACGGCGCTCATGAGGAACATGACCGCGATGTTGATCCCCCACTGCCCGGCCGAGTGCTCCCAGAGGGGGTCCAGGTCGGTCGGGTTCTTCGGATCCCACGGCGGCATGAGGTGGGCGAGGTCCAGCGTGGTGCCGGCCGCGGCGACCGCCCAGCGCGACGGCATGAGCCAGGCGAACTGCTCCAGGCCCGGGGAACCGTAGACCTGGAAGAGCACACCGGTGAAGACGACCTGGACGATGGCGAACATGACGAGCAGCGGCATCGTCTTCTCGGCGGTCTTCACCAGCGCGGAGATCAGCAGGCCGACCATCATCGAGGTGAAGCCGAGCACGATGATCGACAGGCAGATCTCCACGGCGGGGGGCATGAACAGGCCCTCCTCCGGCAGCTCGCGGGTGGAGAAGCCGATCCCGCAGATGATCACGCCCTGGAAGGCGGTGATCACGCCGAGGACGATCACCTTGGACAGCAGGTAGGCGGAACGGGAGAGGCCGGTGGCCCTTTCCCGTTCGTAGATGACCCGCTCCTTGATCAGTTCTCGTACGGAGTTCGCCGCGGCGGCGAAGCACATGCCGACCGCGAGGATCAGCATGATGGTCCCGGCCTTGCCGTTGAACCGCGACGGCGGATCGGGCTCCGCGAGACCGAACTCCGCCGGGATGACCACGCTGACCACGCCGAGTACGGCAGGCAGCAGCACCATCAGGAGGAGGAAGCCCTTGTCGGAGGCGATCACCGAGACGTACCGGCGCATCAGCGTCCACAGCTGGGCCGCCCAGCCCGACGGCTTCGGCGGGCGCATCTGCTGCGGCGAGGGCATGTGGACGGGCTGCGCGGCCACGGCGTCGATGTCCGCGGCGTACATCTGGTAGTGCTGGGAGCCGCGCCAGCGGCCCGCCCAGTCGTAGTCGCGGTAGTTCTCGAACGCGGAGAAGACGTCCGCCCAGCTGGTGTAGCCGAAGAAGTTCAGCGCCTCCTCGGGCGGGCCGAAGTAGGCGACGGAACCGCCGGGCGCCATCACCAGCAGCTTGTCGCAGATGGCCAGCTCGGCCACGGAGTGCGTGACCACGAGGACCGTACGACCGTCGTCGGCGAGACCGCGCAGCAGCTGCATGACGTCACGGTCCATGCCCGGGTCGAGGCCGGAGGTCGGCTCGTCCAGGAAGATCAGCGACGGCTTGGTCAGCAGCTCGAGGGCCACGGAGACGCGCTTGCGCTGGCCTCCGGAGAGCGAGGTGACCTTCTTGTCCTTGTGGATGTCGAGCTTGAGCTCGGCGAGGACCTCGTGGATCCGGGCGGTGCGCTCGGCCTCGGTGGTGTCCGCGGGGAAGCGGAGCTTGGCGGCATACCTGAGGGCCTTGGTGACCGTGAGTTCCTTGTGCAGGATGTCGTCCTGGGGGACGAGGCCGATGCGCTGCCGCAGCTCGGCGAACTGCTTGTACAGGTTCCGGTTGTCGTAGAGGACGTCGCCCTGGTTGGCGGGCCGGTAACCGGTGAGCGCCTTGAGCAGGGTGGACTTGCCGGATCCCGACGGCCCGATGACCGCGACCAGCGACTTCTCCGGGACGCCGAAGGAGACGTCCTTGAGGATGTCCTTGCCCCCGTCGACCGTCACCGTCAGGTGGCGGGCCGAGAAGGAGACCTCGCCGGTGTCGACGAACTCCTCCAGCCGGTCCCCGACCAGCCGGAAGGTCGAGTGACCGACGCCGACGATGTCGTTCGGGCCGATGAGCGCGGAGCCGGACTTGCTGAGCGGCTGGCCGTTGACGTACGTGCCGTTGTGGGATCCGAGGTCCCGGATCTCGAAGCGGCCGTCCGGCGTCGCACGGAATTCGGCGTGCAGGCGCGAGACCTGCAGGTCCGAGACGACCAGCTCGTTCTCGAGCGCGCGGCCGATGCGCATGACGCGCCCGAGATCCAGCTGGTGGAACGTGGTCGGACTGCGGTCGCCGTAGACCGGAGGCACCCCCGCACCGCCGCCGCGCCCGCCCGCTCCCGGCACCGGGCCGGGGCCACCCTGCTGGTGCGGGACCGGCGGTTGGTACACCTGCTGCTGCGGCTGCCCCTGCGGCCAGGCGGCCTGCTGCTGCACCGGTGCCTGCCGGCCCGGGGCGCCGCCGTGCTGCTGCGGCTGCGCGGGAGCCTGCTGCGCCCCCGCCGCCTGCCCGCCGGCGACCCCCGCACCGGCCGCGGCGGTGAGGCTCAGCCGCGGGCCGTCGGTGGCGTTTCCCAGGTGCACCGCAATGCCCGCGCCGATCTCCATCTGCTGGATCCGCCGGCCCTGCACGTACGTGCCGTTGGTGCTGCCGTGGTCCTCGACGAACCAGCTGCGGCCGTTCCAGCTGATCGTGGCATGGCGCCACGACACCCGCGCATCGTCGATCGTGAGGTCGCCCTGCGGATCGCGTCCGAGGGTGTACGGCCTGGACGGATCGAGCGTCCAGGTCCTGCCATTCAATTCCAGTACGAGTTCCGGCACTCCGCGCCCCACTAGTTGTCCCCCGTGTCGCCCCCGTCGCAGGGAGCCTAGGGATGCTGAACATCGTGGGGAACTATTCCAGGAGCGGTCCCGGAACGGAAAGCCGGGCGGCGTGAAGACCGCGCGGAGGCCTCGGTATCCGCCGTCCGGCCGGGGAAGATACCGGTGCGGAGTGCCGCAACCGGGGCAGCCCGCACCCGGCCGTGGTGCGCCGGTCGCGGTCCCGTCACAGTCTGTCCGCCACTCGGGACGGGCTTCGGCGGCCCCGCGCACGACCTATACGGTGGGTCCCACCATGAGCGCACCTCAGCCCCCTCAGCCTCCCCGGTCCCCTGAGCTTCCTGAGCCCCCTCAGGGCCCGGAGACGCCCACGCTTCTCGTCAAGATCTTCGGGAAGGACCGTCCGGGCATCACCGCCGGACTCTTCGACACCCTGGCCGCCTATGCCGTCGACGTCGTGGACATCGAGCAGGTCGTCACCCGTGGACGTATCGTCCTGTGCGCCCTGGTGACCTCCCCGGCCGCGGGCGGTACGACCGAGGGCGACCTCCGGGCGACCGTGCACAGCTGGGCGGAGTCGCTGCGGCTGCAGGCCGAGATCATCTCCGGCACGGGTGACAACCGGCCCCGTGGCGTCGGCCGTTCCCATGTGACGGTGCTGGGTAACCCGCTGACCGCGCAGGCCACGGCGGCCATAGCGGCCAGGATCACCTCGAGCGGTGGCAACATCGACCGCATCTTCCGCCTGGCCAAGTACCCCGTCACCGCCGTCGAGTTCGCGGTGTCCGGCACCGGGACGGAGGAGCTGCGGACCGCTCTCGCGGTCGAGGCGGCCGGGATCGGCGTCGACATCGCCGTGGTGTCGGCCGGGCTGAGCCGCCGGGCCCAGCGGCTGGTCGTGATGGACGTGGACTCCACACTCATCCAGGACGAGGTCATCGAACTCTTCGCGGCGCACGCCGGCTGCGAGGACGAGGTCGCCGAGGTGACCGAGCGGGCGATGCGCGGCGAGCTGGACTTCGAGCAGTCCCTTCACGCACGCGTGGCGCTGCTCGCGGGGCTCGACGTGTCGGTGGTGGAGAAGGTACGGGCCGAGGTGCGGCTCACCCCGGGGGCCCGGACCCTGATCCGTACGCTGAAGCGGCTGGGCTACCAAGTGGGCGTGGTCTCGGGCGGTTTCACCCAGGTCACCGACGACCTCAAGGAGCGCCTGGGGCTGGACTTCGCGTCCGCCAACACCTTGGAGGTCGTCGACGGCAAGCTCACGGGCCGGGTCGTGGGCGACGTCGTGGACCGGGCCGGCAAGGCACGTCTGCTGCGCAGTTTCGCGGAGCAGGCGGGGGTCCCGCTGGCACAGACGGTGGCGATCGGTGACGGCGCGAACGACCTGGACATGCTGAACACGGCCGGTCTGGGTGTCGCGTTCAACGCGAAGCCGGTGGTCCGCGAGGCCGCCCACACAGCGGTGAACGTCCCCTTCCTGGACACCGTGCTGTATCTGCTGGGGATCACCCGCGAGGAGGTCGAGGCCGCCGACGGCCTGGTCGACTGAGCGCATCGCGCATGACAAGGCCCCGGCACAGCGACTGTGCCGGGGCCCCGTCATGCGAACGAACCGGTGGGGGGTACGGCGCGCCGGGGCTCGGGGATACGGCGCGCTCGACGGGGACCCGCCTCAGTCGTTCGGGGTCCAGTACTCGACGAGTGTGCCCACGCCGTGTTCCAGGTTCTTCCAGGAGCCGGAGAACTCGACGACGGCGTAGGCAGCGGTGGGGAACCCGTCCTTGGTCATCCGGGCGAGCGTGTCCCCCTCGCCCCGGCCGGAAAGGGCGTCGGCCACGCCGTGCATGCCCGGGTTGTGGCCGATGACCAGGAGGTTTCGCACCTCGTCGGAGGTCTCGTCGAACAGGGCGATCAGTTCGCCGAGGGAGGCCTCGTACAGCCTCTCCTCGTACACGGTCTTCGGGCGCTGCGCGAACTCGTGGACCGCGAGCTTCCAGGTCTCGCGGGTCCTGACGGCGGTCGAGCACAGAGCCAGATCGAAGACGGTGCCGGAATCGGCGAGCTTGCGGCCGGCGACGGGGGCGTCCTTGCGTCCCCGTTCGGCGAGGGGCCGCTCATGGTCGGACTGCTGCGACCATTCCGCCTTTGCGTGCCTGAGAAGGACGATCCTGCGAGGTGTGTCGGCGCTCATACACCTCAGCTTCGCACGAATTGCGCGTCCGGGCGCAGGGTGTTGGCGTGCTCGCCCGGTGCGGGTGACACAAGCCGTGCGACGTGCCCGTCCGCCTGTTCGGGACCGTCGCGCGGGCAGCGGCTCCGCTCAGGCGGACAGCAGCTCCAGGACGCGCCCGAGCAGCCGTCCGACGGCGGGATCGCCGGCCGCGGCCTGTGCCTGGCCGGGCCCCGCGATCAGCAGCAGGAGCGCGGCGAAGGCGAGCGCGGGCAGCGCGACGGCCCACCACGGCAGCCGGATCTCGACGGTGTCCGAGGCCGCGCGGTGGGTCCGGGTCTGTGTACGGGCCGACATGTCCGCCTCCGTGGGTCCTCGGCTCTCTGATACGGAGAACCTACGGAAGAACGGGGGGCGGCCCCATCCGGTGATCCACCCAGTCGACCCTGAACCTGCCCCCCTAGGGGACGGGGGGCCAGCCCTACCACCGGGGGGGCCAGCCCTACTACCCGGGGGGTCAGGGGGAGGCGATCGTGGCGATCACACCGATGATCACCGAGATGAGGAGCATCGCCCCGAACACGAGGAGAAGCTTCTTCTGACCGTTCTGGGGATGCGGATCGAGCACTGGCATGTGCCCAGTCTCGCATCTCAGCATTCGTCCTCGATCGTCCGGTCCCGCCCGGCGAGTACGCCTGCCGCCATCTGCGGGATCATGAGGGCCGCCATCAGCCCGATCGGCAGGCCCCAGCCTCCGCTGTGCTGGTAGAGCACGCCGACGAGGAGCGGGCCGGGGATCGAGAGCAGATAGCCGGTGGACTGCGCGAAGGCCGAGAGCCGGACCACGCCGGCGCCGGTGCGGGACCGCATCCCGATCATGGTGAGGGCGAGCGGGAAGGCGCAGTTCGCGACGCCCAGCAGCACGGCCCAGAGCCAGGCGCCGCCCGCGGGGGCGAGGTAGAGGCCGGCGTAGCCGAGGAGGCCGCAGCCTCCCAGGACGAGGACGATCGGGCCTTGGTTCCGCAGCCGGGCGGCGGCCCGGGGGATGACGAAGGCGAGGGGCACGCCCATGGCCATGGTCACGGCCAGCAGGACTCCGGCGGTCCCTGCCGAGATGCCCGCGTCGCGGAAGATCTGCGGCATCCAGCCCATGGTGATGTAAGCGGCCGTGGCCTGGAGACCGAAGAAGCAGGCCAGGGCCCAGGAGGTCCGGCTGCGGGTGATCCTGAGCGCGGGGGCCGGCGGGAGCTGCTCCGCGGGCTTGCCGGACGCGCCGTCGCGGTCCCGTACGAGCGGGAGCCAGGGCACGATCGCGACGGCGGCCAGCGCCGCCCAGACGACGAGGCCTGTCTGCCAGCTGCCGCCCAGCGCGTTCGTCATGGGCACGGTCAGAGCGGCCGCGAGCGCGGTGCCGAGTGCCAGGGCCATCGAGTACAGGCCGGTCATGCTGCCGACCCGGTCGGGGAACCAGCGCTTGACGATGACGGGCATCAGGACGTTGCTGACGGCGATGCCCATGAGGGCGAGGGCGCTGGCGGCGAGGAAGCCCGCCGTACTCCCGGCGAACGGGCGGATCAGCAGGCCGGCAGCGATGGCGGCCATGCCCGCGCAGACGATGGCGCCCGGGCCGAACCGGCGGGCGAGCCGTGGTGCCATGAAGCCGAAGAGCGCGAAGCAGAACGGCGGTACGGACGTGAGGACGCCGGCGACGCTGCCGCTCATGTGGAGCCCGTCCCGCACCTCTTCGAGGAGGGGGCCGAGGCTGGTGATGGCGGGCCGGAGGTTGAGCGCGGCCAGGACGAGACCCACGACGACCAGGCGCGGCAGCCACGGGGCGGGGCCGGTGGCGGGAGCCGGGGCGGGCGGGTGCGCGCCGCGGGTGGGCGTGGGGCTCAGGGTCGCCGGGGTCTCGTCGTGGGACATGGGACCCATCATAGAATCATGGGATGATTGATTGTCCACTCCCGGCACCTCCCGCCTGAGAGAATCCGGCACACGCTTCACGGACCCGAACAAGGAGCATCATGGCGCTGACGTCTCCGCGGCGTTCGGCTCTCGCCGACCAGGTGATTGCCCAGCTGAGGAATCAGATCACTTCGGGCGAGTGGCCCGTGGGCTCGCGCATCCCGACCGAACCCGAACTGGTGGAGCAGCTGGGGGTCGCCCGCAACACGGTCCGTGAGGCCGTACGCGCTCTGGCGCACAACGGGCTGCTGGACATCCGTCAGGGCTCCGGCACGTACGTGGTCGCCACGAGCGAGCTGGCCGGCGTGATGCAGCGCCGGTTCGCCGACGCCGATCCCCGTCATGTGGCCGAGCTGCGCTCCACGCTGGAGTCGTCGGCGGCCCGGCTCGCCGCCCTGCGGCGCACGGACCGGGACCTGAGGCAGCTGGACGCGCTGATGGCGCGGCGCGAGGCCACCTGGGCCGCCGGGGACGCCGAGGCGTTCGTGGCCGCCGACGCGACGCTGCACCTGGCCGTGGTCGCCGCATCCCACAACGACGTGCTGACCGAGCTCTACGCCGATCTGAACGACCTGCTCCGCGACTACCTGCGCGAAGACGTCGGGCCTGAGCTGCGGCCCGAGCAGTACATGGACCACGCACGGCTGGTGGAGGCGATCCGGGCAGGTGACACGGAGACGGCGGCCGCCGAGGCCGCGAGCCACGCACTGAACTGCCTGCGGGAGCGCGCCTGACAGGGCGGGCCCCGGCTGCGGGAGCGCGCCTGACAGGGCGGGCCCTGCCTGCGGCGCCGCGTCAGCCGTCGTGGTGGCTGACCCAGGCCGAGCCGACCTCTTTCCAGCAGCGGTCCTCGAGCCTGACGGTCGCACCCGGCCGCACCGCCACCGGCTTGCCGTCGGCGTCCACGTCCCACCAGCGGGCGCACTCGGTGTGGAGCTGGACGACATCGGTGGTGGGGTACGGGTTGTGGCAGTAGGCGACGACCCGGGAGCCCGCGACCGACGTACGGCATTCGGATCCCGAAGGTTCGGGGGCCTTCGCGGCGGGTGCCGCCGCCCCGCTCCCCACCCGGCCGGCCGCGCTCACGGCGACCGGGGCGAGGAGACCGGCGACGACCGCCGCTGCGGCCATCAGGGCCCAGGTCCGGCGGCGCGTGGTGCGCGGGTCCCGGGTTCGGCGATGTGTGGAGCGCACAACCGTCTCCTCCCCACAGCCTGACCGGCCGGACCGAAAGTCCGGTTCCACCACATTCTGCGGTGGAACAGCCCGCTTTTCGACTCGAGAGGCCGCAGCGGCGAACCCGGGGACGCACGACGGCCGCGTGCCGCCCCGGTGAGGGGCGGCACGCGGCCGTGCGTTCGTGCGTGGGGTCAGGCGCCCATCATGTGCACGCCGCCGTCGACGTGGATGATCTCGCCCGTCGTCTTCGGGAAGAAGTCCGAGAGCAGCGCGACGACGCCGCGGCCGGCCGGCTCCGGGTCGGCCATGTCCCAGGCCAGCGGCGACCGGGTGTTCCAGACCTCCGCGAGGTCGCCGAAGCCCGGGATGGACTTGGCGGCCATCGAGCCGATGGGACCCGCCGAGATCAGGTTGCAGCGGATGCTGTCGCCGCCGAGGTCGCGGGCGAGGTAGCGGGAGGTCGCCTCCAGAGCCGCCTTGGCCGGGCCCATCCAGTCGTACTGGGGCCAGGCGAACTGCGCGTCGAAGGTGAGACCGACGATCGAGCCGCCGTCCGCCATCAGCGGCTTGCAGGCCATGGCGAGGGACTTCAGCGAGAACGCCGATACGTGCATCGCGGTGGCGACGGACTCGAAGGGCGTGTTCAGGAAGTTGCCGCCGAGCGCGTCCTGCGGCGCGAAGCCGATGGAGTGCACGGCTCCGTCCAGCGAGCCGAGCTCGTCCTTGACGAGCCCCGCGAGCCGGTCGAGGTGCTCGTCGTTGGTCACGTCGAGCTCGATGACCTTGGCGGGCTTCGGGAGCTTCTTGGCGATGCGCTCGGTCAGTGTCGGCCGGGGGAAGGCGGTCAGGATGACCTCGGCGCCCTGCTCCTGGGCCACCTTCGCGGTGTGGAACGCGATGGACGACTCCATCAGCACACCCGAGATGAGGATGCGCTTGCCGTCGAGAATTCCGCTCATGGTGATCAGTGACCCATGCCCAATCCGCCGTCAACGGGAATGACGGCTCCAGTGATGTACGACGCGTCGTCGGATGCGAGGAAGCGCACCGCGGCGGCGATCTCGGCGGGCTGCGCGTAGCGGCCGAGCGGCACCTGCGAGACGATGCCCTTGCGCTGCTCGTCGGTGAGCGCCTGGGTCATGTCGGTGTCGACGAACCCGGGTGCGACGACGTTGAACGTGATGTTCCGCGAGCCGAGCTCACGGGCCAGCGACCGTGCGAAGCCGACCAGGCCCGCCTTGGACGCGGCGTAGTTGGCCTGTCCCGCCGAGCCGAGGAGGCCGACGACGGAGGAGATCAGGACGACACGGCCCTTCTTGGCACGGAGCATCGCACGGTTGGCGCGCTTGACGACGCGGAAGGTGCCGGTGAGGTTGGTGTCGAGTACGGAGGTGAAGTCGTCCTCCGACATCCGCATCAGCAACTGGTCCTTGGTGATACCGGCGTTGGCGACCAGCACCTCCACCGGACCGTGCTTCTCCTCGATCTCCTTGTAGGCCTGCTCCACCTGCTCGGTATCGGTGATGTCGCACCGGACCGCGAGAACCCCGGCTTCGGTGAGCGCCTGGGGCGGCTCGCCGGAACGGTAGGTGATCGCGACCTTGTCGCCGTTGTCGGCGAAGGCGCGGGCGATGGCGAGGCCGATGCCCCGGTTTCCTCCGGTGACGAGAACCGAGCGGCTCAACAGATCACCCTTTCCTTGACGGTCTGATACCTCGAAAACCTATCGGTACCACCGGCCGTACAAGGAATCGGCCTCCGACAGTGGCTTCCGCGCGGCGCTGTCGGGTTCCTACAGCCTGTTCTGCAGGCCCCCCGGGTGACCAGGGAGTCGTGGGCTCCGCCGGCGGACCGCCGTCCCCCGTCGCCCTCCCCCCGCAAACCGGTAGCCGCCCGATGACCGTCCGCTCCATGATTCACTGCCAGAACTGTCAAAGGAGGGGAGCCCTTCGTGGCCCACGAGGTAGATCAGTCGTTCCTGGCCCTGCCGCTGCGTGCCCTCGCCGACGCGGCGCTCGCCCGCGCGCGGGCGCTCGGCGCCGTACACGCCGATTTCCGGTTCGAGCGGGTGCGCGGCGCCTCCTGGCGGCTGCGGGACGCCCGGCCCTCCGGGACGTCGGACACCACCGACCTCGGGTACGCGGTGCGGGTGGTGCACGGCGGGGCATGGGGGTTCGCCTCCGGGGTGGACCTCACGATGGACGCCGCGGCGAAGGTGGCCTCGCAGGCCGTCGCCATGGCGAAGCTGTCGGCGAAGGTGATCGCGGCGGCGGGCTCCGACGAGCGCGTCGAGCTGGCGGACGAGCCGGTGCACGGTGAGCGGACCTGGGTGTCGGCCTACGAGGTCGATCCGTTCTCCGTACCGGACGAGGAGAAGGCGGGGCTGCTCGCCGAGTGGAGCTCACGGCTGCTGGCGGCGGACGGGGTGGCCCATGTGGACGCCTCGCTGATGACCGTGCACGAGAACAAGTTCTACGCGGACACGGCCGGTACGGTCACCACGCAGCAGCGGGTGCGGGTCCATCCGCAGCTGACCGCCGTTGCCGTGGACGGCACGACCGGCGAGTTCGACTCGATGCGGACCATCGCGCCGCCCGTGGGCCGGGGCTGGGAGTACCTGACCGGCACCGGCTGGGACTGGGACGCCGAGCTGGAGCGGATCCCCGGTCTGCTGGCCGAGAAGATGCGGGCGCCCGGCGTCGAGGCGGGGACGTACGACCTGGTCGTCGACCCGTCCAACCTGTGGCTGACCATCCACGAGTCGATCGGCCACGCCACCGAGCTGGACCGGGCGCTGGGCTACGAGGCGGCGTACGCGGGGACCTCCTTCGCCACGTTCGACCAGCTGGGGAAGCTGGCCTACGGCTCTCCCGTGATGAATGTGACCGGTGACCGCACCGCCGAGCACGGTCTCGCGACGGTCGGGTACGACGACGAGGGCGTCGAGGCCCAGTCGTGGGACCTGGTGAAGGACGGGACGCTGGTGGGCTACCAGACGGACCGGCGCATCGCGAAGCTGACGGGCCTCGGCCGCTCCAACGGCTGCGCCTACGCGGACTCGCCGGGCCACGTCCCCGTGCAGCGCATGGCGAACGTGTCGCTGCAGCCGGATCCGGGCGGGCTCTCCACGGAGGATCTGATCGGCGGGGTGGAGCGCGGGATCTACGTGGTCGGCGACCGGTCCTGGTCGATCGACATGCAGCGCTACAACTTCCAGTTCACCGGGCAGCGCTTCTTCCGGATCGAGAACGGCAGGCTGGCAGGTCAGCTCCGGGACGTGGCCTACCAGGCGACGACCACGGACTTCTGGGGCTCGATGGAGAAGGTCGGCGGCCCGCAGACGTACGTCCTGGGCGGCGCGTTCAACTGCGGCAAGGCCCAGCCGGGTCAGGTCGCCTCCGTCTCGCACGGCTGCCCGTCCGCCCTCTTCCGAGGCGTGAACATCCTCAACACGACGCAGGAGGCCGGACGATGAGCCGCGTCAGCAAGCCGTACGAGATCGTCGAGCGCGCACTCGAGCTGTCCACCGCGGACGGTTGCGTGGTCATCGCGGACGAGAACTCCTCCGCCAATCTGCGCTGGGCCGGCAACGCCCTCACCACGAACGGGGTGACGCGGGGCCGGACCCTGACGGTGATCGCGACCGTGGACGGCGCGCAGGGGACGGCGTCCGGTGTGGTGTCACGCTCGGCCGTGGCCGCCGGCGACCTGGAACCGCTCGTACGGGCCGCGGAGGCCGCCGCCCGCGGCGCCGGGCCGGCCGAGGACGCGCAGCCGCTGGTCTCCGGGGTGCCGGTGTCCGCCGATTTCACCGAGGCTCCGGCCGAGACCGGTTCCGACGTGTTCGCCGACTTCGCTCCGGCGCTCGGTGACGCCTTCGCCCGCGCCCGCGCCGGCGGCCGTGAGCTGTACGGCTTCGCCCATCACGAGCTGAGCTCCACCTACGTGGGTACGTCGACGGGGCTACGGCTGCGCCACGACCAGCCCAACGGGACGCTGGAGCTGAACGCCAAGTCCCCCGACCGGACACGGTCCGCCTGGGCGGGCAGGGCGACCCGGGACTTCAAGGACGTCGACCCGGCCGCCCTGGACGCCGAGCTCGCGCAGCGCCTGGGCTGGGCGGAGCGCCGGATCGAGCTGCCGGCCGGGCGGTACGAGACGCTGCTGCCGCCCACCGCGGTGGCTGACCTGCTGATCTACCAGTACTGGTCGGCCGGGGCCCGGGACGCGGCGGAGGGCCGCACGGTGTTCTCCCGGCCCGGTGGCGGTACGCGGCTGGGCGAGACGCTCTCCCCACTCCCCCTGACCCTGCGCAGCGACCCGCACGCGCCGGGACTGGAGTCCGCCCCGTTCGTGATCGCCCACGCGTCGGGCGACGGGGCCTCGGTCTTCGACAACGGGCTGCCGCTGGCCCCGACCGACTGGATCAAGGAGGGCCGGCTGGAGCGGCTGACCACGACCCGGCACTCCGCCGGGCTGACCGGCCTGCCGGTCGCCCCCGCCATGGACAACCTCGTCCTGGACGGCGGCGGTGAGCGTTCCCTCGAGGAGATGGTGGCCGCGACGACCGGGCGGGCCTTGCTGCTGACGTGCCTCTGGTACATCCGGGAGGTGGATCCGGCGACGCTGCTGCTGACCGGGCTGACCCGGGACGGCGTCTATCTGGTGGAGGACGGCGAGGTCGTCGGCGAGGTGAACAACTTCCGGTTCAACGAGTCGCCGGTCGGGCTGCTGTCGCGGGCGTCGGAGGCGGGCCGGACGGAGAAGACGCTGCCGCGCGAGTGGGGCGACTACTTCACCCGGGCCGCCATGCCCGCGCTGCGCATCCCCGACTTCCACATGAGCTCGGTCAGCCGGGGCGTATGACCCCCATAGACTGACCGGACACCCGATCGAGCCCAGTCGAACCCTCAGAGGAGAGAAACGACCGTGACGGACATCGTCGACGAGCTGAAGTGGCGCGGGCTGTTCGCCCAGTCCACTGACGAGGACGCCCTGCGCAAGGCTCTCGCGGACGGCCCGGTCACGTTCTATTGCGGTTTCGACCCGACCGCGGCGAGCCTCCACGTCGGCCACCTGGTGCAGGTGCTCACGATGCGCCGCCTCCAGCTGGCCGGGCTCAGGCCGCTCGCCCTGGTCGGCGGGGCCACCGGTCAGATCGGTGACCCGCGGCCGACCGCGGAGCGGACGCTGAACGACCCGGAGACCATCGCCGCGTGGGTCCAGCGGCTGCGTGGGCAGATCGAGCCCTTCCTCACCTTCGAGGGACCGAACGCCGCCACGATGGTGAACAACCTGGACTGGACCGCGGGTCTGTCCGCGATCGAGTTCCTCCGGGACATCGGCAAGCACTTCCGGGTCAACAAGATGCTCACCAAGGATTCCGTCGCCCGTCGGCTGGAGTCCCAGGAGGGCATCAGCTACACGGAGTTCAGCTACCAGCTGCTGCAGGGCATGGACTTCCTGGAGCTGTACCGGCGTCACGGCTGCACCCTCCAGCAGGGTGGCAGCGACCAGTGGGGCAACCTCACGGCGGGCATCGACCTGATCCACCGCCTGGAGCCCGGCGCCACCGTGCACGCGCTGGCGACCCCGCTGATGGTCAAGGCGGACGGCACCAAGTTCGGCAAGTCCGAGAGCGGGGCCGTCTGGCTCGACCCGGAGATGACCACGCCTTACGCGTTCTACCAGTTCTGGCTGAATGTGGACGACCGGGACATCTCGACGTACATGCGCATCCTCAGCTTCAAGAGCCGCGAGGAGCTCGAGGAGCTGGAGAAGCTCACCGAAGAGCGCCCGCAGGCGCGTTCGGCGCAACGGTCACTGGCCGAGGAGCTGACGACTCTGGTGCACGGCGGCGCGCAGTGCGCGGCGGTCATCGCGGCGTCGAAGGCGCTGTTCGGCCAGGGCGAGCTCGGTGAGCTGGACGAGGCGACGCTGGGCGCCGCCCTGTCCGAGGTGCCGCACGCCCGTGTCGCCGAGCTGGGCCCGGTGGTGGACCTCCTGGTCGAGGTCGGACTGTCGGCCAGCAAGTCGGCCGCCCGCCGCACGGTCAAGGAGGGCGGGGCCTACGTGAACAACGCGAAGGTCACGGACGGGGAGGCCGCCCCGGCCCCCGAGGAGCTGCTGCACGGACGCTGGCTGGTCCTGCGCCGGGGCAAGAAGAACCTCGCCGCCGTCGAGGTCACCGCCGGCTGATCCGGATCACTCCGGCCGGCCACCGGAACGCGGCGCTGCGGCCGGCCACGCATCACGCGTGGCCGGCCGCGGTGCCGCGTCGCCCGGTTCAGGTCCTCTGCCGGCTGCCCCGGTGCCCCCGGATCGTCTGCCAGAGCATGTCGCCGACGCCGACGACGACCACGGCGCCGATCAGCTGCAGCACGTGACGCGTCCAGTCGATGCCCTTGGTGTCGTTGACACCGATCCAGGTCGCGACTGCGTTACCGAGGATGCTGCCGAGAATACCGAAGACCACCGTCAGCCAGAGGGGGATGTCCTGCTTGCCCGGCAGGATCGCCCGGGCGATCAGACCCAGCACCAGACCCACGATGATTGCCCACAACCAATGCATGTCGCCTCCTCGCGCGGCGCGGTGTGCGCACGTCCAGCCAGTCTCGGCCAGGGGGACGTACGACGCATGCCGGACAGGTCCGTACGAGGTACGGCGGGGACGATCCGGTCCGGTGGGCGCGCCCCGCTCTCGAACGCGGCGGATCGCGGGCGTACCGTGGAAGCGGCCCGGTCCAGGGAGTCCGGCACAGCGATCTGGTGGTGGAACATGATGCGGAAGCAAGGTGGCGCGGAGGTCTTCCGGATCACGGGGGCGCGGCAGGGACTTGCCGACGACGTGCGCGGCAGGCAGCGGCGCTACATCATCTCGATGTCCGTCCGGACCGTTTCCGTGGTGCTGGCCGCGACCCTGTGGAACGTCGAGAGGCATGTGGCGGTGGTGGCGCTCGCGCTGGGCGTCCTGCTCCCCTATGTCGCAGTGGTCATCGCCAACGCGGGCCGCGAGAACGCGCCTTCGCTCCCCTCGACCTTCGTGCCCGCACCGATGCGTCCGGCCCTCGGCGCCACCCCTGCGGCAGGCGCCCCTGAGCCCGCTCCGGAGCCCGGAGCGGGCGGTCGCGCCGGGGATCCGCAGGGGACCGGCTGAGCGGCCGGGGGCCCCGAAAGCTCAAGAAAAGCTCAGATCAATCATGAGGTTCCGGTGCACCGCACCCAGGTCCCCGTGACATACTTCGTACGCGCTCCGCATCCCCCGTCGGAGCGACGGACCGACGCCGGGCAGCTCCCCCCGTGGCTGCCCGGCGTCGCCCTTTCTCCGGCGGGGATGCGAACGGAGCCCGGCGCCCGGGCCTCACCCAGGGGCTGCCCTGTGGATCACCCGGGCTCGCGGGGCACTGGTGCCGCCCCCCTGATCTACCCTCGATCCGGCCGGCTCGACGGGCCGGCCCTAAGGTTGAGGCCGTGAACTTCCCCGAAACCTCTGCCGAGAGCGCCTCCGGTGCGCCGGCCTGTTCAGCCAAGGGCTGCCGCGCCGATGCCGTGTGGGTGCTCGCCTGGAACAATCCGAAGCTTCATACCCCGGAGCGCCGCAAGACCTGGCTGGCCTGCGACGAGCACCGGGAGCACCTCTCCTCTTTCCTGGGGGTGCGCGGCTTCCTGAAGGACGTCGTGCCGCTGGCGGAGTGGGAGTCCTCAGCCACCGATCGCTGACATCGGGCGGTCGGGCTGCAGGAAGGTCGGGTCGTCGAGGCCGGAGCCCGCCTTCTTGCCCCACATCGCGAGCCGCCAGATCCTGGCGATCTCGCCGTCCGGAGCGTCCGAGCGCAAGGCCCCCCGCAGGTCCGTCTCCTCGCGGGCGAACAGGCAGGTGCGGACCTGGCCGTCCGCAGTGAGCCTGGTCCGGTCGCAGGCCCGGCAGAAGGGCCTGGTCACGGAGGCGATGACACCGACGCGGTGGGGGCCGCCGTCCACCGTCCAGCGCTCGGCGGGGGCCGAGCCGCGCTCGTCCTCCCCTTCGGCGGTGAGGGTGAAGCGGGTGCGCAGCGAGGCCAGGATGTCACCTGCCGTGATCATGCCGTCGCGCTTCCAGCCGTGCTGGGCGTCGAGCGGCATCTGCTCGATGAAGCGGAGCTCGTAGTCGTTCTCCACGGCCCAGGCGAGCAGTTCGGGTGCCTCGTCGTCGTTGAGTCCCGGCATGAGGACGGAGTTGACCTTGACCGGGGTGAGGCCGGCCTCCCGGGCGGCCTCGAGTCCGTCCAGGACGTCCTTGTGCCGGTCGCGCCGGGTGAGCGTCTTGAAGACGTCGGGGCGCAGGGTGTCCAGGGAGACGTTGACCCGGTCCAGGCCTGCGGCTTTCAGTGCGGCGGCGGTCCGCTTGAGCCCGATGCCGTTGGTCGTGAGCGACATCCGGGGCCGGGGCCCGAGGGCGGCGCACTGCTCGACGATGGAGACCAGGCCGGGCCGCAGCAGCGGCTCGCCGCCGGTGAAGCGGACCTCGGTGACGCCGAGCTCGGTGACGGCGATGCGGACGAGCCTGACGATCTCGTCGTCGGTCAGGAGGTCCGGCTTGGCCAGCCACTGCAGGCCTTCTTCGGGCATGCAGTAGGTGCAGCGCAGATTGCACTTGTCGGTCAGTGAGACACGCAGGTCGGTGGCGACCCGGCCGTAGGTGTCGATGAGCACTGTGGGCCCCCTCCCCCGGTGATGTCCGCGGTTGCGGTCTGACTCTTCCGAGACTACGCGAGACCTGTGACATCGAGGGTGCCCGTTTGCCACGAGGTGCGGCGGGGCCCCGTCGTAGGACTCTACGACGGGGCCCCGCGGGCGGTGCGGTCGTGGGCGTCAGTGGGCTCCGGTACCGGTGAGGGACTTGACCTCGAGTTCGGCGTACTTGCCGGCGTCGGGCTCCTCCTTGGAGACGACCGAACCGATCCAGCCGAGCAGGAAGCCCAGCGGGATGGAGATGAGGCCGGGGTTCTCCAGCGGGAACCAGGCGAAGTCGACGTCCGGGAACATCGAGCTGGCCTTGCCGGAGACGACCGGGGAGAAGAGCACCAGCAGGACGGAGGAGGCCAGTCCTCCGTAGATGGACCAGAGGGCACCCTGCGTGGTGAAGCGCTTCCAGAACAGGCTGTAGAGGATGGTCGGCAGGTTCGCCGACGCCGCGACGGCGAAGGCCAGGGCGACGAGCCCGGCCACGTTCAGGTCGCGGGCCATCGCGCCGAGCGCGATCGAGACGATGCCGATCGCGACGGTGGCCCACCGGGCCGCGCGCATCTCCTCCTTCTCGGTTGCCTGCCCACGGCGGATGACGTTGGCGTAGATGTCGTGGGCGAAGGAGGACGAGGAGGCGAGGGTGAGACCCGCGACGACCGCGAGGATGGTCGCGAAGGCGACGGCCGAGATCACGGCGAGCAGGACGGCGCCCCCCGTGGTGCCGACCCCGCCGAGGTACTCCGCGAGCTGCGGCGCCGCCGCGTTGCCCGCCGGGTTCTTCGCCTTGATCTCCTCGGGGCCGATCAGCGCGGCGGCACCGAAACCGAGGGCGATCGTCATCAGGTAGAAGGCGCCGATGATGCCGATGGCCCAGTTGACGGACTTACGGGCGGCCTTGGCGGTCGGCACGGTGTAGAAGCGGATCAGGATGTGCGGCAGGCCGGCGGTCCCGAGGACGAGTGCGAGGCCGAGCGAGATGAAGTCCAGCTTCGAGACGCCGGTGACGCCGTACTTCAGCCCCGGCTCCAGGAACGCCGTGCCGTGGCCGCTCTTCTCGGCGGCGGTGCCCAGCAGGTCGGAGACGTTGAAGTCGAACTTCCACAGCACCATGAAGGTCATCAGCAGGGCGCCCGCGATGAGGAGCACGGCCTTGACCATCTGCACCCAGGTGGTGCCCTTCATGCCCCCGATGGTGACGTAGACGATCATGAGCACGCCGACCAGCGCCACGATGAGGACCTTGCCCGCGTCGCTGGTGATCCCGAGCAGCAGCGAGACGAGGACACCCGCGCCCGCCATCTGGGCCAGCAGGTAGAAGATCGACACGACGATGGTGGAGACACCCGCGGCGGTACGCACCGGCCGCTGGCGCATCCGGTAGGCGAGGACGTCACCCATGGTGTAGCGGCCGGAGTTGCGCAGCGGTTCGGCGACGAGCAGCAGGGCCACGAGCCAGGCGACGAGGAAGCCGATGGAGTAGAGGAAGCCGTCGTATCCGAAGAGGGCGATGGCGCCGGCGATGCCGAGGAAGGACGCCGCGGACATGTAGTCGCCGGACACGGCGAGGCCGTTCTGGAAGGCGGTGAACTGGCGGCCGCCCGCGTAGAAGTCGGACGCGCTCTTGGTCTGCCGGCCGGCCCAGACGGTGATGCCCAGGGTCGCGGCGACGAAGACCGCGAAGAGACTGATGATCAGCGGGCGGTGTTCGGTCGTCGAGGAGGCGGCGAGCTGGATCACGGAGTGCGAGTGGTACGCGGCGCTCATGCGTCGGCCTCCATACGGGACTTGATGGCCGCCGCCTGGGGGTCGAGCTTCCTCGTGGCGTGGCGCGAGTAGAACCAGGCGATCAGGAACGTGGTGGCGAACTGGGCGAGGCCGAACACGAAGGCCACGTTGAAGTTGGCGAAGACGACGGTGCCCATGAAGTCGCCGGCGTAGCTGGACAGCAGCACGTACAGCAGGTACCAGGCGATGAAGCCGACGGTCAGCGGGAAGGCGAAGGAACGGTGGGACCGGCGCAGTTCGGCGAACTCCGCACTGTTCTGCGCCTCGAGGAACGCCTCGGTGGTGGGCTGGGCGGGCCTGTTGTCCGTACTGCCCTCGGGCGGCGGTGCATCGGTAGCCACGGATTCTCCTCGCGACGCGGGTGCGGTGGTCGGGACGGTGGATTTCACTGGGAGTCCTCTGCGTGGGTGGGGGGCTGCTGCACGACTCCCTGACAACGGCACGGAGAGCGCGGCGAAGCGGTTCACCGCGGGTTCGCCCTTCTCGGACTGACGTCTGTGGATGCCACTCCTCCAGATCACACCTCGAACTCACTTGCCCGTATTCATTGATGTGCCGGGATGATCAGCGATAACTTCACTCGTCATGTACGTGACCGGACGCAGGCCTGTGTCCGGTCCACAGACACGGATGATGTGGAGAACCCATGGCTCATCTGGCTTCCGGACGGACCCGCGTACTCGCGCCGGCCGTCGGACTCGCGCTCACGGCCTCGCTCGGTTTCCTTCCGACGGGGATCGCTGCGGCGGCGCCCGCGGACGAGCCGGCCGCGACGGTCCGGGCCGACGGCCCCGAAATGTCGTATGTGGTGAACACGCGGGGCGGTCACGGGACCGTCAAGCAGGTGAGGAAGGCGATAGCCAGGGCCGGCGGCACCGTCGTGACGTCGTACGACAGGATCGGCGTCATCGTCGTCCACTCGAAGAACCCGGATTTCGCCGCGTCGGTCCGTGCGGTCCGGGGGGTGTCCTCGGCAGGCGCCACCCGCACCAACCCGATCGTTCCGCAGGCCACCAAGGACATCGGGGTCGAGCAGCCGCTCACCGCCGGACAGGCCGAGGCCGCGGCGGCGGAGGCGACGGCGGGTCAGGACCCGCTGGAGCCCCTGCAGTGGGACCTGCCCGCCATCAAGGCGGACAAGGCGCACCAGAAGTCGCTCGGCAGCAGCAAGGTCACGGTCGCCGTCATCGACACGGGCGTGGACGACACGCACCCGGACCTGGCGCCGAACTTCGACCGCGGGGCCTCGGTGAACTGCGTGTCCGGCGCGCCGGACCGGACGGACGGAGCCTGGCGGCCCGCGGCCGGTGAGAGCGATCACGGCACGCACGTCGCCGGCACCATAGCCGCGGCGAAGAACGGCACCGGAGTCACCGGAGTCGCGCCCGGCGTGAAGGTCTCCGGCATCAAGGTGTCGAACCCGGACGGGTTCTTCTACACCGAGGCCGTCGTCTGCGGCTTCGTCTGGGCCGCCGAGCACGGCGTCGACGTGACGAACAACAGCTACTACACCGACCCGTGGCTGTTCAACTGCAAGAACGACCCCGACCAGGGGGCGCTGGTCGAGGCGGTCACCCGCGCCACCCGTTACGCGGAGGGCAAGGGCGTCGTCAACGTCGCCGCCGCCGGCAACTCCGACCACGATCTGGCCCTGGACGCCATCGAGGACACGACGAGCCCGAACGACACCACTCCGGTCACCCGGACGGTCGACCCGAGCGCGTGCCCGGACATCCCGACCATGCTGCCGGGTGTCGTGACGGTCTCCGCGACCGGCGCGAAGGGCCTCAAGGCCTCGTACTCCAACTACGGCCTCGGCGTCATCGACGTCGCGGCCCCGGGCGGTGACTCGACGGTCTACCAGACCCCCGCGCCGCCGGCCACCAGCGGCCTGATCCTGTCCACGCTTCCCGGCGGGGGCTTCGGCTACAAGGCCGGTACGTCCATGGCGTCCCCGCACGTCGCGGGCGTCGTGGCGCTGATCAGGTCGACCCACCCGCACGCCTCACCCGCCGCGGTGAAGGCTCTGCTGACCCACCAGGCCGACGACACCGCGTGCGGCGCCCCGTACGACATCAACGGTGACGGCACCGTCGACGCGGTGTGCGAGGGCGGCTCGCAGTACAACGGCTTCTACGGAGCCGGGGTCGTGGACGCGCTGGACGCGGTCCGCAAGTAGGCATGAAAAGGAGGGGCCGGGGACGTCGTCCCCGGCCCCTCCCGCGTACCGCCCGGGTGGCTACGGCTTGACGAGGACCTTGAGTGCCGTGCGCTCGTCCATCGCCTTGTAACCGCCCGGCACCCCGTCGAGCCCGACCGTCAGGTCGAAGACGGGAGACGGGTCGATCGTGCCGTCCAGCACCTCGGGGAGCAGTTCGGGGATGTACGTGCGCACGGGGGCGACGCCGCCCCGCAGGGCGATGTTCCGGTCGAACATGACACCGAGGTCGACCCCGGTGCCGCTGCCGTGCGGAACTCCGACATAGCCGATGGAGCCGCCGTCGCGCACGATGCCGAGCGCCGTGCGCATCGACTGCTCGGTGCCGACCGCCTCGATCACCCCGTGCGCGCCTTCGCCGCGTGTCAGCTCCCGTACGGCCGCGAGGGCGGCGTCACCGCGCTCGGCGACGACGTCCGTGGCGCCGAAGGCACGGGCGATGTCGGTACGGGCAGGGTGGCGGCCCAAGGCGATGATCCGCTCGGCGCCGAGCCGCTGGGCGGCCATGACGCCGCACAGCCCGACCGCGCCGTCACCGACGACCGCGACGGTGCTGCCGGGCCGCACGCCCGCGCCGAGCGCGGCGTGGTGCCCGGTGCCGAGGACGTCGGAGAGCGCCAGGAGCGCGGTGAGCAGCCGGTCGTCGGACGCGGCGGCCGCCGGGAGCTTGACCAGGGTGCCGTCGGCGAAGGGGACGCGGACGGCTTCGCCCTGCCCGCCGTCCGAACCCACCGATCCCCAGAAGCCGCCCCGGGGGCAGGAGGTGGTGAGCCCCTCGGCGCAGTAGGTGCAGGTGCCGTCGGACCAGACGAACGGGGCCACGGCGAGGTCGCCCACGGAGAAGCCGCCGACCCCGGAGCCCACCTCTTCGACGACGCCGAGGAATTCGTGGCCGATGCGCTGACCGGGCTGCCGGGCCGATTCGCCCCGGTAGGCCCACAGGTCACTGCCGCACACACAGGCCCGCAGGACCCGAAGGACGACGTCGGTGGGCTGCTGGACCACGGGGTCGGGCACCTCCTCGACGCGGAGGTCGCGGGGTGCGTGGATGACTGTGGCGCGCATGCGTGGGGATCCTCGTTCGTCTCAGATTCTGATACCGCCTTCACGGTACGCCCCGGGGGCGGCGCCGGTGGAATTCCGGCTTCCGCCGAGCGCCCCCCGGGTGAGCAGGTACTGCGCGGCCAGATAGGTCAGCATGATCCAGAAGTCGTGGGCGGGGGGCTGCGGACGGTCGGCGACGCCGGTGGCGATGAGCGCGTCGGAGAGCAGGAAGAGGGCACCGCCGAGCGCGGCGCACCGCCCGAGGGCGCCGGACCGCCAGGCCATGGCCGTGAGCAGCAGGCTGTACCCGGTCAGCGGGATCACCAGTTCGCCCGGCAGTCCGGGGCGGAGGAACGCGAGGAAGGCCACGAGGACCACGGCGTACGCGAGTCCCACGGCCGGGCGGGGGCGAGCGCGCCCGAAGAGGACGAGGTAACAGACGTGCCCCGCGGCGAAGCACCCCATCCCGGCGAGGAAGGCGGCCTCGGAACCGGGCAGCAGCAGCACGTCCCCGGCCCAGCCGCACAGCAGCGCGGCGACGAGCGGCCGGGACCCGCCGCGGGCCGCCGCGTAGGCGGCCAGCAGGGGCATCAGCAGCGGCTTGGCGCCCAGATGGGCCGCCTGCACCCCGGCCAGGAGGCCGGCCAGGTCGACGGCGGCGACGGTGAGGAAGGCGACGAGCAGCGGGCGCACGAGCCGGGGCGCACCGGCACGGGGGATCATCCCGTTCGCTCGGTGGCGGCGTGCGGCCGCACGGGCGCGGGCCCGGCGCCCCCGCTCCTCGACGGCTGCCAGCCCGGTCCGCGAAAGACGCGGCCCGCCCGCTCGCTCCAGGTGTCCGCCGCGCGTACGTCCCGGGCGATGGCGGCGTACTCGTGCGTGGCGACCCGGAACGGGTTGTAGGTCGCGATGTTCTTGGTGAGCCCGAAGACGGGCCGCTCGGTCTCTGCGGTGAAGGAGCCGAAGAGCCGGTCCCAGACGATCAGGATGCCGCCGAAGTTCCGGTCGAGGTATCCCCCCTGGGAGGCGTGGTGCACCCGGTGGTGGGAGGGGGTGTTGAGGACGAATTCGAAGGGGCGGGGCAACTTGTCGATCCGCTCGGTGTGCACCCAGAACTGGTAGACGAGGTTCGCCGAGGAGCAGAAGGCGAGCGCGGCCGGGTGGACCCCGCAGGCGATGAGGGGGACGTAGAACGGCCAGACGGTCAGGGAGGTCCAGGGCTGGCGCAGCGCCGTGGTGAGGTTGAACTTCCGGCTGGAGTGGTGGACCACGTGGCAGGCCCAGAGGATGCGGACGACGTGGTGGCCCCGGTGGGACCAGTAGTAGAAGAAGTCCTGGGCGAGCAGCATCAGCAGGACCGTCCACCACAGGACGGGGACGCGCAGCGGGGTCAGTTCGTAGACCGCCGCGTAGATGGCGACGACGGGTATCTTCCACAGCAGGTCGAAGACCAGGCTGCCGAGCCCCATGGTGACGCTGGTGGCGGCGTCCTTGGCGTCGTACCCGGCGGCGTCCTCGTCCGGATGAAGCCGGTGGACCACCACTTCGAGGACGGTGAGCAGGACGAAGGCCGGGATGGACCACAGCACGACATCGGGCAGGTTCGGCTCCATCCGAGCACCGTAGAGCGGCCGGCGGGCCACGCATAGACGTTGTTACCGACAAGTATGTGAGACCTCACGTCAGGAGCACTTGGCGGATTCCTCCAAGGCCACCGCCCGCGGACGCGCCCCGCACCATCGCCCGCACACACCTCCGCCCCGCGACCGCCCTCAGACCCCCGCCGCGCCCAGCAGCGCCCCCGCCGCGTACGTCACCGCCATCGCGATCGCTCCCCCGGCCATGTTCCGCAGCACCGCACGCCCCGCCGGCGCCTCGCCCAGACGTGCGCTCCACCAGCCGGTGAGGGCCAGCACGGCGAGTACCGAGAGCACCGTGACGGTCAGCCGCAGCGGGGCGGGTGGCAGCACGATGGCCAGCAGGGGCAACAGCGCGCCCATCGTGAAGGCCAGGAAGCTCGCACCCGCCGCGTGCCAGGGATTGGTCAGCTCGTCCGGGTCGATGCCCAGCTCGACCTCGGCGTGCGCGCGCAGCGCGTCGCGCTCCGTGAGCTGGGCGGCGGCCTCCCGGGCGACCTCGGCGCTCAGCCCCTTCTCCTCCAGCATGCCTGCCAGTTCGGCGAGTTCGGCCTCCGGGGTCTCCTCCAGCTCCCGCTTCTCGGTGGCGAGCGCCGCCTTCTCCGAGTCGCGCTGGGTGGACACCGACACGTACTCGCCCGCCGCCATCGACATGGACCCCGCGAGCAGCCCGGCCAGCCCGGCGGTCAGCAGGGCGCCGCGGTCGTCGGTGGCCCCGGCGACACCGACGACGAGGCCCGCGGTGGAGACCACGCCGTCGTTGGCGCCGAGCACCGCGGCACGCAGCCAGTTGAGCCGGGCGCCAAGTCCGTTTTCGTGTGGTTCGTCATGGGCCTGCACCTGTGTCTCCGTCACCCCGGGAGCGTCTCACCGCACCCTCACCCGGTGCATCCCGACCCGCCTCCCGGACACGGTCGCCAACTCCTCCGGGCCTCCTGCGGTTTCGCATCCGGTCCGTGGCCCCGGTCGCCCGGATAGGAGGCTGTCGGCAGTGGCCCGTATTCTCTGTGACCATGCTCGACGACCGTCAGACCGCAGCGCCGTGGCCGACCGCCTACCCCCAGGGGTACGCGGTCGTCGACGTGGAGACCACCGGACTCGCCCGCGACGACCGGATAGTGTCCGCTGCCGTCTACCGCCTGGACGCCCTGGGCAACGTCGAGGACCACTGGTACACGCTGGTCAACCCCGAGCGGGATCCCGGCCCCGTCTGGATCCACGGACTGACCAGCGATGTCCTGGAGGGTGCACCCCTCTTCCCGGAGGTCGCCGCCCAGCTCTCCGAGCGGCTCGCCGGGCGGGTGCTCGTGGCGCACAACGCGGCGTTCGACTGGTCGATGCTGGCCCGGGAGTACGCGCGGGCGGCGGTCACCGCCCCCGTCGAACAGCGCCTGTGCACGATCGCGCTCTCCAAGGAGCTCCGGCTCCCGCTGCCCAACCACAAGCTGGAGTCGCTGGCCGCGCACTTCGGCGTGGTGCAGCAGCGCGCCCACCACGCACTGGACGACGCCCGGGTACTGGCCGAGGCGTTCCGGCCGAGCCTGCACGCGGCGGCCCGGGGCGGCATGCGCCTGCCGCTGCTGGAGTGCCGGCCGCTGACCGAGTGGAGCGACTCCCCCGTCCTACCGCGCGCCGGCTACCAGCCCTCACGCGGCCAGGGCAGCTGGCGCCCCTCGCGCAAGCGCCCCGCGTGCCCGTACCCGAACCCCGGCCGGTACGAGTCGGACAAGCCCCTCATGCAGGGCATGCGGGTGGCGTTCTCCGGGGACACCTCCGTCGACCGCGAGCTCCTGGAGGACCGGGCCGTGGAGGCCGGTCTGCACGTGGCGACCAGCGTCTCCCGGCTGACGAGCCTGCTCGTCACCAACGATCCGGACGCGGCCACGTCCAAGACCGTCAAGGCCAAGTCGTTCGGGACCCCGATCGTGGAGGAGAGCGCATTCACGCATCTGCTGCGCGACGTCGCCCCGGCCCGCACGGTCGCCGTACCACCGCCGTCACCGTCATCGGAGTGAACCGGCCACGACTCGCCCGGTATCCGCTCGCCCGCCGCCGCCCGGCGTCCCACCCTGTGGCGCATGGCACGTTGTGAAGTTTGCGGGAACGACTACGGGATGTCCTTCGAGGTGCACGCCCAGGGGGCGGTGCACGTCTTCGACTGCTTCTCCTGCGCCATCCACCGCATGGCGCCCATCTGTGAGCACTGCCGGGTGCAGGTCATCGGGCAGGGCGTCGAGGTCGACGGCCACTGGTACTGCGGCGGTCACTGCGCCCGGGCCGAGGGAAGGACGGGCATCGTGGACAAAGTATGACGGGCCCCACGGGGACCCCTCCGTGCCGCACCCCATGGCCCCGGTTGTACCGTCATGGGGTGTACCGCTTCCTGTTGACCCGGCAGTGGGTGATCGTCACCCTCCTCGTCCTCGTCCTGATTCCCACGATGGTCGAGCTGGGTTTCTGGCAGCTGCACCGGCATGAACACCGGGTCGCGCAGAACGCGCTGATCACGCGGAACCTCGAGGCGGCCCCGGCACCCGTCTCACGTCTCACGTCGCCGGGTCACACCGTTCCCCGTTCCGACTACTGGCGTGCCGTGACGGCCACCGGGACGTTCGACACCGCGCACGAGGTGGTCGTGCGGCGCCGCACCTCGCGGGACGAGCGCATCGGCGTCCTGGTGCTGACGCCTTTCGACCTCAAGGGCGGTGGCACCGTCCTGGTCAACCGCGGCTGGGTCCCGGCCGCCGCGACCCAGGAGGCGTTCCCGCGGGTCCCGGCGCCGCCGAGCGGCGAGATCACCCTCACCGGCCGGCTCAAGGCCGACGAGACGACGGGCGCCAGCGGCATCAGGGACCTGGCGGGTCTGCCGGACCGCCAGGTGATGCTCATCAACAGCGCCCAGCAGGCGCAGCTGCTCGGCCGCCCGGTCATGGGCGGCTATGTCGAGCTGACCGCCCCCGAACCGGCCGACGGCAGCCCCGAGACGATCGCCGCCCCCGACGACAGCTCGATCGGTCCGCACATGGCCTACGCGGTCCAGTGGTGGCTGTTCGCGGCGGGGGTCCCCGTCGGCTGGGTGATCCTCGTGCGCCGCGAGAAGAAGGACCTCGAACAGGCGGCCCGGGACGCCGAGGCGGCCACGGAGCCGGAGCCGGTGAACGCGTAGCTCCCGCCACGGTGTTTTCGCTCCGGTCGCCCTGCTTAACAGGGCGCTGCTTCGGGAAGACGCCAGAGCGTGACCCCACGCATCGAGGACTACGCCATCATCGGCGATCTCCAGACCGCCGCCCTGGTCGGCAGGAACGGTTCTGTGGACTGGCTGTGCCTGCCCCGCTTCGACTCGGGTGCCTGCTTCGCCGCCCTTCTCGGTGACGAGGAAAACGGCCACTGGCGTATCGCCCCCCAGGGCACGAACAGCGACGACACCTGCACCCGGCGTGCCTACGTGGACGACACCCTGGTCCTGGAGACCTTCTGGGAGACCAGGACCGGGACGGTCAAGGTCATCGACTTCATGCCGCAGCGCGACAAGGCGCCCGACATCATGCGCATCGTCGAGGGCGTCAGTGGCAGCGTCGACATGAGCTCCGTCCTGAGGCTGCGCTTCGACTTCGGCTCCGTGGTCCCTTGGATGCGCCGCTCCCACGGCCACCGGGTCGCGGTGGCCGGCCCCGACTCCGTCTGGCTGCGCAGTGAGCCGCCGGTCAAGACCTGGGGCCAGCAGTTCAGCACCTGTTCCTCGTTCACGGTCACCGAGGGCGAGAGCGTGGCGTTCGTCCTCACCTGGCACCCCTCCCACTCCCCGCGCCCGAGGCTCATCGATCCGCACAAGGCGCTGAAGCACACCCTTACCGACTGGGCGAAGTGGTCCGCGCAGTGCACGTACAAGGGCAGGCACCGGCAGGCGGTGCTCCGCTCCCTGATCACGCTGAAGGCACTCACCTACGCACCCACCGGCGGGATCGTGGCTGCCCTGACCACCTCGCTGCCGGAGGAGATCGGCGGCGTACGGAACTGGGACTACCGCTACTGCTGGCTGCGGGACTCCACCCTCACGCTCGGCGCGATGATCTCCGCCGGCTACGTCGAGGAGGCGGCGGCCTGGCGGGACTGGCTGCTGCGGGCCGTCGCCGGCGACCCGGCGGACCTGCAGATCATGTACGGACTCGCCGGTGAACGGCGGCTGCCCGAGACGGAGCTGCCGTGGCTGAGCGGCTACGAGAACTCCCGGCCCGTGCGCACGGGCAACGCGGCGGTGCAGCAGCGGCAGCTCGACGTGTACGGCGAGGTCATCGACTCGCTCATGCTGGCGCGCGAGGCCGGTCTCGACAACAAGCCGCATGCCTGGAACCTGCAGCTCAGTCTGCTCGGCTTCCTGGAGTCCACCTGGCGTGAGCCGGACGAGGGCCTGTGGGAGATCCGGGGACAGCGCCGGCACTTCGTGCACTCCAAGGTGATGGCGTGGGTCGCGGCCGATCGTGCCGTGCGCACTCTGGAGCAGCACCCCGAGCTGCCGGGCGACGCCGACCGCTGGCGGGCGATGCGGGACGCCGTGCACGCCGAGGTCTGCGAGAAGGGCTACGACCCCGTGCGCAACACCTTCACCCAGTACTACGGGTCGCAGGAGCTGGACGCGGCGACGCTGCTCATCGTGCGGACCGGCTTCCTGCCGTCGGACGATCCCCGGGTCGTCGGCACGGTCGACGCGGTGCGCGAGGAGCTCGCCCATGACGGCCTGATCCGCCGCTACAGCACCGAGGGCGTGTCCGTGGACGGTCTGCCCGGCGACGAAGGCGCGTTCGTCGTCTGTTCGTTCTGGCTGGTCGACGCGCTGCAGCGGACGGGCCGGGCGGGCGAGGCCGAGGAACTCTTCGAGCGGCTCCTCGCCCTGCGCAACGACGTGGGGCTGCTGGCCGAGGAGTACGACCCGGTGGCCGGGCGCCAGCTCGGCAACTACCCGCAGGCGTTCAGCCACATCGGCCTGGTGAACAGCGCGGTCGACCTCAGCGCCGGGGACGCGGCAGGATAGGGCCATGGATCTTGGACTGAAGGACCGCGTCTACGTCGTCACCGGCGCGACCCGCGGGCTGGGCAACGCCACCGCGCACGCCCTCGCCGCCGACGGCGCGAAGGTGATCGTCTCCGGCCGTGACGAGAAGAGCGTGTCGGCCGCCGCCGCGGAACTGGGGCCGGACGCGGTCGGGATCGTCGCGGACAACGCCGACCCGGCGGCCGCCCGGCGCCTCGTGGACGCGGCGAAGGAACGGTGGGGCCGGCTGGACGGCATCCTCATCAGCGTCGGCGCGTCCGGCGCCCGGCTTCGTCGCCGACAACACGGACGAGCAGTGGCAGTCCGCGTTCGAGTCGGTCTTCCTCGGGGCCGTACGCCTCGCCCGCACGGCCGCCGCCGAGCTGGGCGAGGGTGGTGTCATCGGTTTCGTCCTGTCCGCATCGGTGCACGAGCCGATCGCCGGACTGACCATCTCCAACGGCCTGCGTCCCGGCCTCGCCGGCTTCGCCAAGTCCCTCGCCGACGAACTGGGCCCGCGGGGCATCCGGGTCGTCGGGGTCCTGCCGTCCAGGATCGACACCGACCGGGTACGCGAACTCGACGCCCTGTCCGGCGACGCGGAGGCCTCCCGCGCGGCCAACGAGGCGCGCATCCCCCTGCGCCGCTACGGCACCCCGGAGGAGTTCGGGAAGACCTCGGCCTTCCTGCTCTCCCCCGCCGCCTCCTATCTGACGGGCATCATGGTGCCGGTCGACGGCGGCGCCCGCCACGGCTTCTGACCCGGCTGTCCGGCGGCACGCCCGCCCCGGGGCCGACCCGGCGGCCCGTCGGCACACCTGCCCCGGGCCCCGACCCGGCGGCCTGTCAGTTCACCCGCTCGGCACGGTGCTTGACCGCCTTGAGGCGGACCTCGGCCGGCAGCTCGTCCAGGCCGGCCGAGGTGCGCGCGTGCTCCAGCGCGCCTTCGGACAGTCCGCGCAGCGCCTGCTCCGGGGCGGCGTGGGGCTCCAACAGCAGCCGGACGCGGGCCTGCGGGGCGGTGCGCCGGCCGGTCAGCGAGACCTTCGCGGCGGACACCCCGTCCATCGCGCCCGCCTCGTCCCCGAGCACTCCCTCCAGGGCCTTGCCCCTGAGCAGAGCTCCCTCACCGTCGCCGCTGTCCACCAGCACTTCCGCGAGGCGGGCGCGCCGCAGCTGGGCGAAGAGCCACCACAGGGCGAGGACCACCAGGACGGCGAGGACGGCGATGACGGTCGGCCACCACCAGCCCTCGTCCCGCCAGCGGTACCGGTCGCCCTTGCTGAGCAACACGTCGCTCTTGCCCTCGAACGGCCACCAGGAGGGCACGGAGACGCCGAGCCCCGTCACGAGGACGGCGCCCCCGACGACGAGGAGGATCAGTCCGGCAAGGCCCAGCAGGACCCGGTTGACGGTCGCGATCACGCGTCTCACCTCTTCTTCCCCGGCCGGCGGACGTGGACGGACAGACCGGGCGGCCGCGCCAGCCCGAGCTCCCTGATGCCCTCGCCCACGGCACTGTCCAGATCGGCCCGGACGTCGTCGAGCTCACGGAAGTGCGAGACGGCCCGCACGGTCGCCTTGCGCCGCCGCACCCTCACGCGTACGGACTGCACTCCGGACACCTCCACGGCCCGGTCACGCAGGACCGTGGCGGCGGCGGTGCGGTCCAGACCGGCCCGTACGCCGGCGTGGTCGCGCCGCATCGGCAGCAGCCCGCGCAACCCGGGGGTAAGCGCCAGGAGGAGCAGCCAGAGGCCGACGGCCGCCGCTGCCGCGGACCCCGCCAGCACCCACACGTCGTCGAGGTGACGGCTCGCCAGTTCGTCGGCGAGCGAGCGCCGCCACCGCATGGCGGGGTGGTCGGTGCGGACCGCCGCGATGTCGTAGAGCAGGAGTCCGGCGCCCGCGAGGACCAGCAGGGCCAGCAGGGCGGCGGGAACGCGCCGCGCGGACCAGAAGCGGCCGGCCCGTCCGCCGGTCCGACCGGCCGGTGGCGCGGATTCGTAGGTCGAGCCCGATCCGGACCCGACCGTGCCGACTGCGCCGCCGGACTCCGCGGGCCCGCTCGTGGGCAGGCGCTGCGTGCTGTCCGACGGGTCGTGGGGCTCACTCATCCGATGCTCCCCTCCGGGGCGGTGTGCCCGCTTCCGCGCGGTGCAGCCGCTCGACCTGCACCGACACTTCGGGCACCTCCATCCCCGCGAGTGCTCTTACCCGTTCGGCGACGCGGCGACGCACCGCCCCGCACTGACGGCCGATGTCACCGGGGTAGCCGAGTTCCAGGCTGACGCGCACCCGGGCGGTCTCCCGGTGCACGGTGACCGTGGCGCGCGGCGGCTTGCCGGCCCTCGACGGCTCGTCGACCGCCTCCCTGGCGGCCTGGGCCGCGATCTTTGCCACGACCCGGTCGGCGATCCGGGTCTCCCCGCGGCCGACGGCGGGGACCCGGTCCGTCACCGCCGTCACCGTCGCCGGTCGCCGCGCTCGCGACTCCGGAAGAAGTCGCCGGGCTCCAGGTCGCCGTCCAGGAAGCGGCCGGCGATGAAGCCGACGGCCCCCAGTGCGGCGACCAGCAGGAACGCGCCGAATCCGCCGAAGTACCCGGCGAAGCCGAGTGCCATGCCGGCGATCAAGCCGACCACAGCCATGCTCATCTGTGCTCCTCAACTGCCTCGGGGACGGGCGTTACTGCACGCGTGACTCGGGCTCTTCCTCGTCGTCCTCCTCGTCGGGCAGTTTGACGTCGCTGACGGCGATGTTGACCTCGACGACCTCGAGGCCGGTCATGCGCTCGACCGCCGCGATGACGTTCTCCCGCACGTCACCGGCGACGTCGGCGATGGCCACGCCGTACTCGACGACGATCTCCAGGTCGAGGGCGGCCTGCGACTCGCCCACCTCGGCCTTGACGCCGCGGGTCACGGACTTGCCGCCGCCGGGGACACGGTCGCGTACCGCGCCGAACGTACGTGACATGCCGCTGCCCATCGCGTGGACACCGCCGACGTCACGTGCGGCCATTCCGGCGATCTTCTCGACCACACCGTCGGCGATGGTGGTGCGGCCGCGGGTGGCGGGGGCTCCCCCGCCACGCTTGGTGAGCGGACTATGGCGGCCGTCCTCCCCGCCGGACAAGCTTCCGGGGTTGTCGGGCCGGTTCCGCTGCGGGCTCTCGGTCATCGCCGCTCTTCCCTTCGGGGGCAGGGTTGGACTTCCGTTGCCCACATTATGTGTGCTTGCCCCATCTCGCGCCGTGGATACGGCAGGCTGAGGCAATGACAACGGCTGACAGCCCAAACCGGGCCGACGGATGGACCGCAGCAGTACGCCAACGACTCGGCCTGGGCCGATTGCTTCCTCTGGGCGAACCCGCCGACGGGTCCTGGATCGCGGAACGGGCGGCGGCAGCGGTCCTGCGGGACGCCGTGGCCGGTTCGGGGGCGGTACTGGGCCCGCTCAGGATCGCTCCGGCCGACCCGGACAACGCGCCGGAGCCGGTGGTGCCCGGGCCACCCAGCGCACTGCCGCCGGGGCCGCTGCGGATCGAGGCCGCCTTCGCCGCCACGGCACGGCGGCCCCTGCCCGCCACCGCGGACGCGCTGCGTGCGGTGCTGCTGGCGGCGGCCGAACGGCTCGGCCTCGTGGTCGACGAGGTGGATCTGCGGGTGACCGAGCTGCT
Source organism: Streptomyces sp. B1I3 (assembly GCF_030816615.1). Taxonomy (NCBI): domain Bacteria; kingdom Bacillati; phylum Actinomycetota; class Actinomycetes; order Kitasatosporales; family Streptomycetaceae; genus Streptomyces; species Streptomyces sp. B1I3. The sequence continues at coordinate 6,184,587 of NZ_JAUSYD010000001.1, read as the reverse complement.
GGACGAGGAGCCCGAGCGGGCCGCACCGGAACCGGCCGAGGCGCGCGCCGCCGAGGCGGACGGAGCCGCGGGAACGGCGGCCGCCGGGGTCCCGGGGGTCGTCTGCCTCACCCGGGCACTGGGCAGCCCGGTGCACTCGGGGCCGGGGTACGTCCGGGTGGAACTGGCGACGGCCGGGGACCACAGGGCGCTCGACGTGGCCCGGGCGGTGCGCGAGGCCGTGAGCGGGGCCGTGGAGGGCCGTCCGGCGGTCGCCGTACTCGTCACGGCCGTGGTGGACCCGGACCGGGGGTGACCGGACCCGCCCCCGGGGGCGGGTCCGGTCACCGCCGTCTCAGTCGGTGACGCCTGCGAGGTCCCGCAGCCGGCGGCCCTGGGCGGCGCGCTCGGCGGCGCGCTGCTCCTCGAACGTACGCGCGCAGGCGCCGCTCAGCAGGGCCTTGGTCTCGACCACCGCGTCACGCGGAGCGGCCAGCAGCGCGGCGGCCAGGTCACGGGCTGCCGCGTCGAGCTGGCCGGCGGGGACGACGAGGTTGGCCAGGCCGGTGCGCTCGGCCTCCTCGGCGTGCACGAAGCGCCCGGTGGCGCAGATCTCGAGCGCGCGGGCATAGCCCACGAGACCCACCAGGGGGTGGGTGCCCGTGAGGTCGGGAACCAGACCGAGGCTGGTCTCGCGCATGGCGAACTGCACGTCGTCGGCGACGATCCGGAGGTCGCAGGCGAGGGCGAGCTGGAAGCCGGCACCGATCGCGTGTCCCTGGACGGCCGCGACGGACACGATGTCGTTGCGGCGCCACCAGGTGAACGCCTCCTGGTACTCGGCGATGGTCGCGTCGAGCTCGGTCTCCGAGCCGCGCGCCATGTCGAGGAAGGACGGCTCGCCGTCGAACCCCTCAGGGGTGAACGCCTGCCGGTCGAGGCCCGCGGAGAAGGACGTGCCCTCACTGCGCAGCACCACGACCCGCACGGTGCCGGGGATCGCCCGTCCGGTCTCTGCCAACGCCCGCCACAGAGCGGGAGACTGGGCGTTGCGCTTGGCCGGATTGGTGAGCGTCACCGTGGCAACCGCGTCATCGACGGTGAGCCGTACGCCGTCCTTGTCGAGCACAGGGTCGAGCGAGGTCATGGAGCGCCTCCGGATCGGGTGCAGTCAGCACTTACTGGCAAGTAACTGAACAGTAACCACCCGGACGACCTGACGGTCGGCCGGGTGGCCACCCGGTGTTCCGGTGGGCCCCCGGGGCCGGTACACGACCCCGGAACGCGCCCGCCGTCAGGCCGAAGCGGCCTTCTTGCCCCGAGTCGCTCCGCCGCGTCCCCGCAGCGTGACTCCGGACTCGCTGAGCATCCGGTGGACGAATCCGTAGGAGCGGCCCGTTTCCTCGGCCAGCGCCCGGATACTCGCACCGGAGTCGTACTTCTTCTTCAGGTCTGCCGCGAGCTTGTCACGCGCGGCGCCGGTAACCCGGCTGCCCTTCTTCAGAGTCTCGGCCACCCGTGCCTCCTCAAGGAAGTGCGCTCTGGACTCTCATGATCACCCCTCCTGGGCTTCCTGGCCACCCATTCGGCAAGGTCCGCACGAGCGGTTTCCCTGTTCCGGAGCGGGCCGACACGAACGGAATGCAGGATTCCGGACGCTGTCACGGCCTTCAGGGGTGGGCGTCGGGAAGAACGGCCAGGTCAGGGCCGTACGGAAGGGCGGGCCTGACACGGGTGCGCCCGGCAGACATCTGCCGGGCGCCGCGCCGGGGTACGAGACCCGCTCACCCAGATGATGGATCACGCATGGGCCGAATGATCCAGACCCGGTGGATCACCGGGTCACCGGGCCGGATCAGGCGAGGGCCACCAGGTCCCGGTAGTCCGCGCCCCAGAGGTCCTCGACACCGTCGGGCAGCAGGATGATCCGCTCCGGCTGGAGCGCCTCGACCGCGCCCTCGTCGTGGGTGACGAGGACGACCGCGCCCTTGTAGGTGCGCAGCGCGCCGAGGATCTCCTCGCGGCTGGCGGGGTCGAGGTTGTTCGTCGGCTCGTCCAGGAGCAGGACGTTGGCGGAGGAGACCACGAGGGTGGCCAGGGCGAGACGGGTCTTCTCGCCACCCGAGAGCACTCCGGCGGGCTTGTCGACGTCGTCGCCGGAGAAGAGGAACGAACCGAGCGTCTTGCGGACCTCGACGAGGTCGAGGTCGGGCGCGGCGGAGCGCATGTTCTCCAGGACGGTGCGCTCGGGGTCCAGCGTCTCGTGCTCCTGGGCGTAGTAGCCGAGCTTGAGGCCGTGCCCCTCGATGATCTCGCCGGTGTCGGGCTTCTCGGCACCGCCGAGGAGGCGCAGCAGCGTGGTCTTGCCCGCGCCGTTGAGGCCGAGGATGACGACGCGTGAGCCCTTGTCGATGGCCAGGTCCACATCGGTGAAGATCTCGAGCGAACCGTAGGACTTGGACAGGCCCTCGGCCATCAGCGGTGTCTTGCCGCACGGGGAGGGATCGGGGAAGCGCAGCTTGGCCACCTTGTCGGAGACCCTGACGGCCTCCAGGCCGGAGAGCAGGCGCTCGGCCCGCTTGGCCATGTTCTGGGCGGCGACGGTCTTGGTCGCCTTGGCGCGCATCTTGTCAGCCTGCGAGTTGAGGGCCGCGGCCTTCTTCTCGGCGTTCTGGCGCTCGCGCTTGCGGCGCTTCTCGTCGGCCTCGCGCTGCTGCTGGTAGAGCTTCCAGCCCATGTTGTAGATGTCGATCTGGGCGCGGTTGGCGTCGAGGTAGAACACCTTGTTGACGACCGTCTCGACGAGCTCGACGTCGTGGGAGATCACGATGAAGCCGCCGCGGTAGGACTTGAGGTAGTCGCGCAGCCAGACGATGGAGTCAGCGTCCAGGTGGTTGGTGGGCTCGTCCAGGAGCAGGGTGTCGGCGTCCGAGAAGAGGATGCGGGCCAGCTCGACACGGCGGCGCTGACCGCCGGAGAGCGTGTGCAGCGGCTGGCCGAGCACCCGGTCGGGCAGGCTGAGCGCGGCGGCGATGGTGGCGGCCTCGGCCTCGGCGGCGTATCCGCCCTTGGTGAGGAACTCCGTCTCCAGGCGCTCGTACTTCTTCATCGCCTTCTCGCGGGTGGCGCCCTTGCCGTTCGCCATGCGCTCCTCGTTCTCCCGCATCCTGCGCAGGGTCTCGTCCAGCCCGCGGGCCGAGAGGATGCGGTCGCGGGCGAGGACGTCGAGGTCACCGGTGCGCGGGTCCTGCGGGAGGTAGCCGACCTCACCGCCGCGCGTGATGGTGCCGCCGGCCGGGGTCCCCTCGCCCGCGAGGCACTTGGTGAGGGTGGTCTTGCCCGCGCCGTTGCGGCCGACGAGGCCGATGCGGTCGCCCTTGGCGATGCGGAAGGAGGCGGACTCGATGAGCATGCGGGCGCCGGCGCGCAGCTCGATGCCGGAAGCGGTGATCACGGAAAAACTCCAGGGCGGTATGGACGGCGGAGGGACAGCTAGGGGCTCACGACTCGGACGCCGTTACTCATGCACAAGGAGAATTGCCATGGGGCCCAGTCTACTGGCGGTGTCCACCTGCTTTTCCCGTGCTTCCGGGCCCGTCCGGGCGCCGTTGCCCGTGGCCTGGCACCGTGCGCCGGGAAGCGCGTTGCCCGTGGCCGGTGGAAGACTGAGACACGGATCACAACGAAACGGCGGATGCGACCGGGAAGAGGTGAGCGCGATGACGGGCGCGGACGGTGTGCCGACGATCTACCCGACGATCCTGTACGAGGACGCGAAGGCCGCGATCAGGATGCTGACGCAGGGCCTGGGCTTCACGGAGGAAGCGGTCTACGAGGGTGCGAACGGCAAGGTCCTGCATGCCGAGCTGTCCTGCGGCAACGGCAGGGTGATGCTCGGCTCCAAGGGGCGCGAGGGCGTGTTCGCGACGGCGATGGCGAACGCGGGGCCTTCGGGCGTGTACGTCGTGGTGGACGAGGTGGACGAGCACCACGCGCGGGCCGTGGAGCACGGCGTGGAGATCCTCATGCCGCCCACCGACCAGGACTACGGCTCCCGGGACTTCATGGCGCGCGACGCCGAGGGCAACGTCTGGACGTTCGGGACGTACGCCCCGGGGTCCGCGGACTGACCGCCTGCCCCCGGAGCTCCGCGCGTCCGCCGCGCCCCGGCCTACGTACCGCCGGTGTGCACCTGGAAGGCCGCGCGGCGGACCGCCTTGGCAAGGGCCGGGTCCGGGTGGGCGGCGGCCAGGGCCACGAGCACCTGGACGGTGCGCGGGTGGCCGACGGCCCGGATCTCGTCCAGCAGTGCCGGGACGGTCCCCTGCACGGCGGAGTCGAGGTGGCGGACGAGGAGCCCCGTCTCGCCGTGGTCGGCCACGGCCGCCGCGGTGTCGACCCAGAGCCAGGTGGCCTCCTCGCGGCTGAGGACGTCCTGGGCGTCGTCCGGGTCGGCTCCCTCGTACTCGGCGAGCCAGAGCAGCGCGTACGGGCGCAGCGGCGCCTCGGTGACGACGGAGCGCACCACGGGCTCGGCGGGGGCTCCGACGACGCGCAGCGCCTCGAAGGCGAGACCGCGCAGGAGGGCGTCCTCGCCCCGGGCCACGGCGAGCAGTTCGGCGACGGCGCTGCCGACGGGCCGGGCGGCCAGCCAGGCCCGGTACTCGGCGCGTGCCGGTCCGGGCGTGAGCCGCGCGCAGCCGAGCAGCATGTCGGCGGCGGACTGCTCGATGTTGCCGGCCGGGCTCTGCGCCGCGACGCAGATCTGTTCCAGCTTGACCCAGACCGCCCAGTTGCCCAGGGGGGTGAGGGTGGCGTGCCCGTCGCCGAGCGTGAGGGCCCCGACGGCGGCGAGGCCCTCCAGCGCCCAGTCGAGGAGGACGGCGTTCAGGTCCCCGGACCGCCCCGGCGCCGTGTCCGGCGCGGGCTGCTGGGGTGGCCCGTACGGCACCTCGCACCGCTCCTCCCGGAGTTCCGCGACACGCTGGCCGAGGAGGTCGAGGAGGGCGGGCACGGTGACGGGGCCCGCCGAGAGCTGCAGCAGGGAGAGCACCTGGGGCACGGCCTCGACGGCTTCGGCCACCGCGGTGGCCTCTATGCCGTCGGGTGCGGCGTGGACCAGCGACCATGCGTCGAAGAGCGCCACCCAGCCGCGGAGCACGGCGGAGTCGTCACGGTCCCAGGCGCGCAGGCGCCAGCCGCGGCGCACGGTGTCGCCGTGCAGCTCGATCAGGCCGGCGAGCCTCGCGCGGTCCCAGCCTGCCCGCACCTGGGCCGGGGAGAGCCCGAGGGTCGCAGCGGCCCGTTCGAGAGCTCCTGCGGCGAGTGGGGCGGTGCCCGGGCTCGCCCCGTCCGCGGCCCAGTGGGCGATCCGCGCGGCGTCGGCCAGCACGGCCCGGGCCTGGCGTGCCAGTTCGGCGGGGGGTGGTGTGCCCTCGGGTGGGCGGGGGGCCGGCCTGGTACGCCGGTTGGTCACGGCCTTGCGGGCAGTGGCAAGGGGTCGCGGGCGGACAAGTCGCAGCCTGGAGTCGCGCGGGTTACGGGACGTCACGGGGAGCAGTCTTGCCTCTGACGGCCCGAAAGCCCAAACGGAAGCCGGATCACAGGGGTACGGGAGGGTTTCGGCCACGGTCACCAACCGGGCCGATCCATCACATCAGCTCACATCAGGGGCGTGAGGAAGCGCCGGAGCGCCTCTTCGTAGCGTGGGGGATCGGCGTTCCACATCGCCCCGTGCGGAGCGTCCGGCACGGCGCGCAGGGTGACCATGTCGGGACGGCGGTCGGCGAGTTCCCGGGACGGCTCCCAGGGGGCCAGCGTGTCGCCGGGGCCGTGGAAGATCAGCGTCGGGGCGTGCAGGGCCGTGGGCACCGAGGTGTCCAGGAGCCGGCCGCCGTGCAGCCCGGTCTGGCCCTGGGCGGCCCGGACGGCGAGGGGCAGCAGCGCGGCGGGGACGCTGCGGGCGGCGGCCAGGGCGCGCAGGGTGACCTTCCAGTCCATGACCGGTGAGTCGAGGACGAGGCCGCTGATCCGGTCGCGCAGCGCCGAGTTGACGGCCGCGTGCAGTGCCATGGAGGCACCGGACGACCAGCCGTGGACGATGACTTTTTCGGCCCCGTAGCGCACGGCGTAGCGGATGGCCGCGTCGAGGTCGCGCCATTCGGACTCGCCGAGGTGGGAGAGCCGGTCCGGGGAGCGGGGTGCGCCGGCGTCGCCGCGGTAGGCGATGTCGAGTACCGGGAGCTGCTGGTCCTGCAGGAAGCCCAGCACGTTCATGGGGTGTTCCCGGGTGGTGCCGAGGCCGTGCACGGTGATGACCCAGGTGTCGCGGGCGCCGGGCAGGAACCAGGCGGGGAGGCTGCCCAGCTCGCCGGGGATCTCGACCTCCTTGTACGTGAGACCGAGGGCGCCCAGCGGGTCGCCGGTGTGCACTTCCGGGGTGAACCGGACCTTGACCCCGCGTTTCAGCGTGCCGCGGGTCACACGCTCCAGTCTGCGCACGACGGTGTCGGCGGAGCGGTGCGGCGCCTGGTCGGTCACGGCCCCGACGACCGCGTGGACACCGCGGCCCACCAGTCCGTACGTACCCGGGCGCAGGGCGGCGAAGGAGCGGGTCAGGGCGATCTGCCCGGCCGTCGCGGCGTGCACGGTGAGTCTGCGGTCGGCGGGGAAGGCCCGCGTCGACGCCCCGAGGGCGGCGTCGCTGGCGTACCGGCCGGCCGCGACCGCTGCCGCGCCGGCGCCGAGGATCGTGGTGACGGCCGCTGCCGTCGCTGTTGCCGGGCGCACGGCTTCAGTGTCCTGGGTACGGAGCGGCCTGCCAACCCGGCGGGGACCGTACGGTGACGGACGCGGGTGTCAGCCGGGCCGGCCGTACCCCTCCAGCGCGTCCCGCACCTCGTGCAGCTGGGCCGGGGAGAGCAGGGTGGGGCTGCGGCCGGGCACGGAGCTCGCGGTGAGCCAGAGCCTGCACATCCATTCGAGCTGGGCGGTGCGGTCGTAGGCCTCGTCGAGGCTGTCGCCGTAGGTGACGGTTCCGTGGTTGCGCAGGAGGCAGCCGGTGCGGTCGCGCAACGCTGCGAGCATGCCGTCGGCGAGTTCCCGCGTCCCGTAGCGGGCGTAGGGCGCCGTGCGGACCGGGCCGCCGAGCATCGCGGCGGCGTAGTGCACCGGGGGCACTTCCGCCACGAGGGTGGAGACGGCGGTGGCGTGCACCGCGTGGGTGTGGACGACGGCGGCGGCGGACGTGCTGTTGTAGACCGCCAGGTGGAGGGGGAGCTCGCTGGTCGGAGGGAGCTCGCCGAACACCCGCCGGCCCCGCAGGTCGACGCCGACCGCGTCCCCGGGGCCCAGCCGGTCGTAGTGCACCGCGCTGGGGGTGACCAGGACGATCTCGCCGACCCGTGCGGAGACGTTGCCCGAGGTGCCGACGACCAGCCCCTCGGACGCCGTTCTGCGGGCCGTCGCGACGACGGCGTCCCACGCCTGTTCGATCGCGTCCTGATCACGGTCGCTCATGCGGGTGATCCTAGGTCGCGCCCGGATCCGCCGGGCGGGCACGGACCACCCGGGGAGCACGGGCACCCCGAGGGGACGAAGTGAGCTAAGTCTCCTCAACGCCGCGAATCGGTCACGCCATATGTTCACCAACACCCGGCAAAGACCAGTCCTCGCACCGCCACGGGAGGGCCCGGCCGCCTCGTGCGCACACAAGCGGAACGACGCCGCACGGATGGGGTCACCGCGCCGCCCTGCCCAGTTCATCTTCCGTTCACCCAGGTTGCTTACGTTCCACGTGCCAATGACGTCGAGCGATTGCCTGGGTAAATGGAACACATCACGCTGCTGCTCGCGATCGTGATCGTGACAGCTCTAGTGTTCGATTTCACGAACGGTTTCCATGACACCGCCAACGCGATGGCCACCACCATCTCGACCGGCGCCCTCAAACCCAAGACTGCGGTGGCCATGTCCGCCGTCCTCAACCTGGTCGGCGCTTTCCTGTCGGTGGAGGTCGCCAAGACGATCTCGGGCGGGATCGTCAACGAGGACGGCCTCAGAACCGAGGTCATCTTCGCGGCGCTCGTCGGCGCCATCCTGTGGAACCTGCTGACCTGGCTGGTCGGCCTGCCGTCCAGTTCCTCCCACGCACTCTTCGGCGGTCTGATCGGCGCCGCGGTGATGTCGGCCGGCTGGTCCTCGATCGACGGCGGCACCGTCGTCACCAAGGTCCTGCTGCCCGCGATCGCCGCCCCCCTCGTCGCCGGTCTCGCCGCGCTGCTGGCCACCAAGCTGACGTACCGCCTCAACCGGAAGATCACCGACGAGGCGCAGCTGAAGTCGACCGCCAAGGGCTACCGGGCCGGGCAGATCGCCTCGGCCGGTCTCGTCTCCCTCGCCCACGGCACCAACGACGCGCAGAAGACGATGGGCATCATCACCCTGGCCCTGGTCACCGGCGGCGTCCTCGCCCCCGGCTCCAACCCGCCGGTCTGGGTCATCTGCGCCGCGGGTGTCGCCATCGCCCTCGGCACCTACCTCGGCGGCTGGCGCATCATCCGCACCATGGGCAGCGGGCTCACCGAGCTCAGGCCGCCGCAGGGCTTCGCCGCCCAGACCAGCGCGGCCACGGTCATCCTGGCCTCCTCGCACCTCGGCTTCTCCCTCTCCACCACCCAGTCCTGCTCCGGCGCCGTGATGGGCGCGGGCCTCGGACGCAAGGGAGGCGTGGTCCGCTGGTCCACCGCCACCCGGATGTTCGTCGCCTGGGGCCTGACCCTGCCGGCCGCGGGCCTGGTCGGCGCGGGCGCCGAGTTCCTGACCAAGCAGGGCGGCTGGGGCGTGGGCGTCGTCGCGGTGCTCCTCGTCGCGGGCTCGGGTGCCATCTGGTGGCTGTCCCGCCGCAAGCCGGTCGACCACACCAACGTCAACGCGCCGGACGCCGAACCGGCGGGCGTCGTCACCACCGCCATCGCCGCCGTCAGCCCGCCGCCCGTCGGCGGGGCCGTCCCGGACCTCAAGACCACCATCCCGGCCCCGGCCCCGTCGGCCGTGACCACGGCCGACCCGGCCCGACCGGCCACGGTGTAAGGACGAATCGCATGAACATCGACTGGGCAGCCCTCGGCACCGTTTTCGGCGTCAGCCTCCTGATCACCGTCGCACTGGTCGGCCTCTTCACCGTCGGCATCGTCGGTCTCGCCAAGCAGGCGCCGACGGCGCGGAGCGCCGGCTCCGGAGCACCGGCGCGCGTCGGCGCGTACGCCTGCTTCGCGCTGTGCGCGGCGGCGGTCGCGTACGGGATCTACCTGATCGTCGCCTGACCTTTCCGCACCCGATCGCCCTGGGCCGGACACACCACGTGTGTGTCCGGCCCGATGTGCGTCCGGACACTCCGCAGCCTCGCAGGTCAGCGGCAGGTTGACGGGCGTTCGCGGGGCATGGTGGACTGCCGTGGCCATGTACGGCGACAGCAGAGGAAGCCGGTGCGAATCCGGCGCGGTCCCGCCACTGTCACCGGGGAGCAGTCCCCCACACGGAAGTCACGGTCCGCCTCCGCGGACCGGAAGGCCGGGGGAGCTGTGGATCCGGAAGCCAGGAGACTCTCGTCGCCCGTCACGTCGAACCAGGGCGCGGACCCTGAGTGAGGACATATGCCATGCCTGGCTGCCGTGCGTCGGTCGCTGTTCCACCCGCCACCGGGACCCTTCGAGGCGCGACGGCCGGCTGATCCGTGCGAGCCGACCGCATATTCGCGTACGGCGCCACCGCCGGTCTGATCGGCGACCTGCTCCTCGGTGATCCCCGACGGGGTCATCCCGTCGCCGCGTTCGGACGGGCCGCGGCGGGCGTGGAGAGCCGGCTGTGGCGCGATCACCGCGGCTGGGGCGCCCTGCACGCGCTCGTGTGCGCCGGGGGCGCCGCGGGTGCCGCGGCGCTGGCCGCGCGAGCCGTACGGGACCGCCCGGCCGCCGCCGTGGCACTGACCGCCGCCGCCACCTGGTCCGTCGTCGGGGGCACCTCGCTGGGCCGCGAGGCCCGTGCCATCGGGGGCGCCCTCGCCGCCGGCGACATCGACGTGGCCCGGGAGCGGCTGCCGCACCTGTGCGGCCGCGACCCTCAGGCACTCGACGGGCAGCAGATCGCCCGCGCGGTGGTCGAGTCCGTCGCCGAGAACACCTCCGACGCCGTGGTGGGCGCCCTGGTGTGGGGCGCGCTGGGTGGCGTGCCCGGCCTGGTCGGGTTCCGGGCCGTCAACACACTGGACGCCATGGTCGGCCACCGGTCGCCGCGTCACCGGCGCTACGGCTGGGCCTCGGCCCGGCTGGACGACCTGGCCGGCTGGCCGGGCGCCCGCCTCACCGCCGCGCTCGCCGTGGCGGCCGGAGGGCGGCCCCGCGAGGCCGTACACGCCTGGCGGGCCGACGCCGGCCGGCACCCGAGCCCCAACGCGGGCCCGGTGGAGGCCGCGTTCGCGGGTGCGCTCGGCGTACGGCTCGGCGGGACCCTCGCCTACGGGGGCCGGGTCGAGCACCGGCCCGTGCTCAACGGGGAGAGCGGCCGGGACGTGCGGGCCGCGGACATCGAACGCGCGGTGCGGCTGTCGCGCCGGGTGAGTGTGCTGGCCCTCGGCGTGTGCGTCGCCGTGCGGCTGGCCGGAGGACGGAGGCGTCGGGCATGAGCGGCGGGCTGCTGATCGCGGGAACCACCTCGGACGCGGGCAAGAGCGTCGTCACGGCCGGCATCTGCCGGTGGCTGGCGCGCCGAGGGGTAAAGGTCGCGCCGTTCAAGGCGCAGAACATGTCGCTGAACTCCTTCGTCACCCGCGAGGGCGCGGAGATCGGGCGGGCGCAGGCCATGCAGGCGCAGGCCGCGCGCGTGGAGCCGACCGCGCTGATGAATCCCGTGCTGCTCAAGCCGGGGGGCGACCGGTCGAGCCAGGTCGTCCTGATGGGGAAGCCGGTCGGCGAGATGAGTGCGCGCGGTTACCACGGAGGTCGCCAGGAGGCCCTGTTCGGGACGGTCGTGGACTGTCTGGAGCAGCTTCGCGGCGCGTACGACGCCGTGATCTGCGAGGGGGCGGGCAGCCCGGCGGAGATCAATCTGCGGCGCACGGACATCGTGAACATGGGCGTCGCGCGTGCGGCGCGCTTCCCCGTTCTCGTCGTCGGGGACATCGACCGCGGAGGCGTCTTCGCGTCGTTCTTCGGCACGACGGCTCTGCTGAGCGCCGAGGACCAGTCGCTGATCGCCGGCTACCTGGTGAACAAGTTCAGGGGCGACGTCTCGCTGCTGGAGCCGGGTCTGGACATGCTGTACGGGCTCACGGGGCGCCGTACGTACGGGGTGCTGCCGTACGCGCACGGGCTGGGCATCGACGAGGAGGACGGGCTGCGCGTGTCGATGCGCGGTGCCGTGCGGGAGTCGGTCGTCGCGCCGCCGCACGGTCAGGACGTGCTGCGGGTCGCGGTGTGTGCCGTGCCGCTGATGTCGAACTTCACGGACGTCGACGCGCTGGCGGCGGAGCCGGGTGTGGTGGTGCGGTTCGTGGACCGGGCGGAGGAGCTCACGGACGCGGACCTGGTGGTCGTGCCCGGTACCCGGGGCACGGTGAAGGCTCTGGCGTGGCTGCGCGAGCGGGGGCTGGCCGAGGCGCTGCGGCGGCGGGCGGCCGAGGGGCGTCCCGTGCTGGGCATCTGCGGCGGGTTCCAGGTGCTGGGTGAGTCGATCGAGGACGACGTGGAGTCCCGGGCGGGGCTGGTCGAAGGGCTCGGACTGCTGCCGGTGCGGGTCCGCTTCGGCCGGGAGAAGGTGCTGGCCCGGCCGGCCGGCTCGGCCCTCGGGGAGCCGGTGGAGGGGTACGAGATCCATCACGGGGTCGCCGACGTGCGCGGCGGTGAGCCGTTCCTCGACGGATGCCGGGTGGGCGCGGTGTGGGGCACGCACTGGCACGGATCACTGGAGAGCGACGCGTTCCGGCGGGCGTTCCTGGCGGAGGTGGCGCGGTTCTCGGGGCGGCGGTTCGTGGCGGCTCCGGACACGAGTTTCGGCACGCTGCGTGAGGAACAGCTGGACCGGCTGGGGGATCTGATCGAGGAGCACGCGGATACGGACGCCCTGTGGCGGCTGATCGAGACGGGCGCGCCGGCGGGGCTGCCCTTCCTGGCGCCTGGGGCGCCCCGTACGCCGGGGGCGCCGGTCGGGGCGGGCGGTCCGGCTTCGGGGGCGCCCGCGGCGGGGCCTGCGCCCTGCCCCCCTCCTGCCCGTGACCGGGGCTCCGCCCCGAAGGCCGGTCCTCGATCGCCGGACGGCCGCGAGGTGTCCCGGGACGCGGGGATCGGAACCGATGTTTCTGTGCACGAGGAGGCCCTGTGAGTACGCCGTATCCCTTCACCGCCATCGTCGGGCAGGACGATCTACGGCTCGGGCTGTTGCTCAACGCCGTCAGTCCGGCCGTCGGCGGTGTCCTCGTGCGGGGGGAGAAGGGCACGGCCAAGTCCACCGCCGTGCGGGCCCTGGCCGCGCTCATGCCCGAGGTCCGGGTGGTGGCCGGGTGCCGCTTCTCCTGTGATCCGGGGGCGCCCGATCCGGCGTGCCCGGACGGGCCCCACGAGGCCGACACCGGCGTCGCGCGGCCGGCGCGGACGGTGGAGCTGCCGGTCGGCGCGTCGGAGGACCGGCTCGTGGGCGCGCTCGACATCGAGCGGGCGCTCTCGGAGGGCGTGAAGGCCTTCGAGCCGGGGCTCCTCGCGGACGCGCACCGGGGGATCCTGTACGTGGACGAGGTCAATCTGCTCCACGACCACCTGGTGGACCTCCTGCTCGACGCCGCGGCCATGGGTGCCTCCTACGTCGAGCGTGAGGGCGTCTCCGTACGCCATGCGTCGCGTTTCCTGCTGGTCGGGACGATGAACCCCGAAGAGGGCGAACTCCGGCCGCAGTTGCTCGACCGCTTCGGGCTGACCGTCGAGGTCGCCGCTTCCCGTGACACCGACCTGCGCGTCGAGGTCGTCCGGCGACGGCTCGCGTACGACGACGACCCGGCCGCCTTCGCCGCACGGTGGGCCGACGAGGAGGGGGCGCTGCGCGAACGGATCGCCGCCGCCCGCGCCCTGTTGCCCCAGGTGGTACTCGGGGACGGTGTGCTGCGTCAGATCGCGGCGACGTGCGCGGCGTTCGAGGTCGACGGCATGCGGGCCGACATCGTCATGGCCCGTACCGCGACCGCGCTCGCCGCGTGGGCGGGGCGCTCGGAGGTCACCGCGGAGGACGTGAGGCAGGCCGCACTCCTGGCCCTCCCCCACCGGCGCCGCCGCAATCCGTTCGACGCGCCGGGTCTCGACGAGGAGAAGCTGGACGAGGCGCTCAGGGACGCGGACCCCGGCGGGGGCGGAGGCGACGACGACCCGGAGCCCGATGGGCCGGGTGGCGGAGGGGTGCCCCCTCAGGGGGGCGAGCCCGACGGCAGTCCCGGTGACGGGCGCGGGTCGGACAGCGGTGCCGACAGCGGTGCGGACAGCGGTGCGGAGGGCGGGGCGGCCTCGCCCGCGCCCGGTGGTGCGGAGCAGCGGCCCGTAGCGGCCTCGGAGCCGTTCCGTACGAAGATGCTGAGCGTGCCCGGGCTGGGCGAGGGTGCGGCCGGGCGGCGGTCGCGGGCACGGACCGAACACGGGCGGACCACCGGGGCGCGACGGCCCGAGGGTGCGCTGACGAAGCTGCACCTCGCGGCGACCGTGCAGGCCGCGGCGCCGCATCAGCGGGCGCGCGGGCGGTCCGGCCGGGGGCTCGTCGTGCGGCGGGACGATCTGCGGCAGGCGACACGGGAGGGGCGCGAGGGCAATCTCGTGCTGTTCGTCGTGGACGCCTCCGGGTCGATGGCCGCCCGGCAGCGGATGAGCGCCGTGAAGGGCGCGGTGATGTCGCTGCTCCTGGACGCCTACCAGCGGCGCGACAAGGTGGGCCTGGTGACCTTCCGGGGCAAGGACGCCGAGGTGGTGCTGCCGCCCACGTCGTCGGTGGACGCCGCGGCGGCGCGCCTGGAGTCGCTGCCGACAGGAGGGCGCACCCCGCTGGCCGCCGGCCTGCTGAGGGCGCACGACGTGCTGCGGGTGGAGCGGCTGCGCGACCCCTCGCGGCGGCCGCTGCTCGTCGTGGTGACGGACGGGCGGGCGACCGGGGGCGTCGACCCGGTGGCGCTCGCCGGGCGGGCCGGGCGCCTGCACGCCGCTCAGGGCACGGCGTCCGTCGTCGTGGACTGCGAGTCGGGGCTCGTGCGCCTCGGTCTCGCCGCACAGCTCGCCCGGGATCTGGGGGGTACCGCGGTCACGCTCGACGAACTGCGGGCCGACTCGATCGCCGGGCTGGTCAAGGACGTACAAGCAGCCGGGAGGGCCGCGTAATGCCACAGGGACAGCCGGTATCGGTGCCGGACGACGGACTCACCACCCGTCAGCGGCGCAACCGCCCGCTTCTCTTCGTCCACACGGGGGTCGGCAAGGGCAAGTCGACCGCGGCCTTCGGTCTCGCGCTGCGTGCCTGGAACCAGGGCTGGCCGATCGGGGTGTTCCAGTTCGTGAAGTCGGCGAAGTGGAAGGTCGGCGAGGAGAACGCGCTGAAGGTGCTCGGGGCGAGCGGCGAGGGCGGCACCGTCGCCTGGCACAAGATGGGCGAGGGCTGGTCGTGGGTGCAGCGCGGCATCCACGGGGACAACTCCGACAACGAGGAGAAGGCCCGCGAGGGCTGGGAGCAGGTCAAGCGGGACCTCGCGGCCGAGACGTACAAGCTGTACGTGCTCGACGAGTTCGCGTATCCGATGCACTGGGGCTGGATCGACACCGACGAGGTCGTCGAGGTGATGAGGAACCGGCCGGGGACGCAGCACGTGGTGATCACCGGGCGCAACGCTCCCGCGAAGCTGGTGGAGGCCGCGGATCTGGTGACCGACATGTCCAAGGTCAAGCACCCGATGGACGCCGGCCAGAAGGGTCAGAGGGGCATCGAGTGGTGAGTGTCCCCCGTCTGGTCATAGCCGCGCCGGCGTCGGGCAGCGGCAAGACCACGGTCGCCACCGGGCTGATGGCGGCGTTCGCGGGGCGCGGCCTCGCCGTGTCCCCGCACAAGGTGGGCCCCGACTACATCGACCCCGGGTACCACGCCCTGGCCACCGGCCGTCCGGGCCGCAATCTCGACGCGTACATGTGCGGGCCAGAGCTGATGGCCCCTCTGTTCGCCCACGGCTCGGCCGGCTGCGACCTGGCGGTCGTCGAAGGCGTGATGGGGCTGTACGACGGCGCCTCGGGGCAGGGTGAACTGGCGTCGACGGCGCAGGTGTCGAAGCTGCTGCGGGCGCCGGTCGTCCTGGTCGTCGACGCCTCGTCCCAGTCCCGCTCCGTCGCCGCCCTCGTGCACGGTTTCGCCTCCTGGGATCCGCAGGTGCGGATCGGCGGGGTGATCCTGAACAAGGTGGCATCCGACCGCCACGAGGCGCTGCTGCGGGAGGCGCTGGACGAGTCGGGGCTGCCGGTCCTCGGGGTGCTGCGCAGGGCCCCGCAGGTGGCGACTCCCTCGCGTCACCTGGGCCTGGTGCCGGTCGCCGAACGGCAGGCGGACGCCGTCGAGGCCGTACGGGCCATGGGTGAACGCGTGCGGGAGGGCTGTGATCTGGACGCCCTGCTGGCGCTGGCCAGATCGGCCCCCGGGCTGCCGGACGAGGTGTGGGAACCGGAGCGGCGGGCCGTCGGGGGGCCCCGGCCGGTGGTGGCCGTGGCCGGCGGGGCCGCGTTCACGTTCGCGTACGCGGAGCACGCCGAGCTGCTGGCGGCCGCCGGTGCGGAGGTGGCTGTCTTCGATCCGTTGCGCGACGAGAAGCTGCCCGCGGGCACGGCGGGGCTGGTCATCGGCGGGGGCTTCCCCGAGGTGTACGCCCCGGAGCTGTCGGCGAACGAGCCGCTGCGCGGGGCCGTGACCGCGCTGGCCCGGGCGGGCGCCCCGGTGGCCGCGGAGTGTGCGGGGTTGCTGTACCTGGCCCGTGAGCTGGACGGGCGCCCGATGTGCGGGGTGCTGGACGCCTCGGCCCGGATGTCGCAGCGGCTGACTCTGGGCTACCGGCAGGCGGTGGCGCTGTCCGACAGCGTGCTGGCGGTGGCGGGGACCAGGCTGCGGGGGCACGAGTTCCACCGGACGGTGCTGGAGCCGGGGGCGGGTGCCACGCCCGCCTGGGGTCTGCACCAGCCGGAGCGGCGGGTGGAGGGCTTCGTGCAGGGGGGTGTGCACGCGAGTTATGTGCATACGCACTGGGCGGCCTCGCCGGCGGTGGCGCGGCGTTTCGTGGAGCGGTGCGGCGGATGACCTCATTCCGCGATGCCCACCACCAGCCAGATGAAGCCCACTCCCGCGACCGTGCACAGCAGTGTGGAGCGGGCCGGGTGCTCGTGGTGCGCCTCGGGCAGGATCTCGGCCGCGGCGAGGTAGAGCAGCGCCCCGCCGAAGAAGCCGAGATAGCAGCCGAGCAGTTCCTCCGGAAGGGTGAACAGCAAGGTGGTCGCCGCGCCCAGGATCGGCGCGAGCGCGTCCGCGTACAGCATGAGGAGCGCCTTGCGGCGGGCGTTCCCGTACAGGCTGGTGAGCGTGTACGTGTTGAACCCGTCGGCGAAGTCGTGGGTGATGACGGCGAGCGCCACCGCGGCACCCATTCCGCCGCCGACCTGGAAGGCGGCGCCGAGCGCGACGCCGTCCATCAGGCTGTGGCCCACCATCGCGGCCGCCGCGGTCAGTCCGACCTGCGGCACCCGCTCCTCGCTCGCGCCGTGTGCCGCCTGGCGTACGGCCAGCGAACGCTCGACGAGATGGGCCACCAGGAAGCCGCCCACGAAGAGCAGCAGGGCGGCGGGTACCCCGAAGACCTGCCCGCCCGCCGCCTCCATCGCCTCGGGCAGCAAGTCCAGGCCGACGACGCCGAGCATCAGCCCTCCGGCCAGGCCGAGCACGAGGTGGCGGCGGTCGCTGACGCGTTGCGCGACCCAGCCGCCCGCCAGAGTCATCAGGAACGCGCCGAGCGCGACGATTACCGCCATGGGCCCTTGCTAGCCGATTGACCCCGGTGCCCGCACCTCAGGCCACCCTCACCCGCGTGCGCGGCGGACGCCGGCCCTGTTCACCCGTGGCCGCCGTTCCCCTGTTCCCCCGCTTCCCTGTCGCCCTGTCCCTCTGTTCCCCTCACGTGTTCGTCCGGAAGGCTCCGCCCATGACCCGTGCCGTTCTCGTCGTCGGCGTCGGTGCCCGCCCGGGGGTTCCGGCCGATGAGGTGTTCGAGCTGGTCGAGGAGGCGCTGCGCGCGGGTGGTCTCACGGCGGCGGACGTGGTGGAGCTGGCCACGCTCGACACCAAGGCGGACGAGCCGGGGATCGTGGAGACGGCGGCACGGCTCGGCGTTCCCGTGCGCCCGTGCACGGCCGCCGCGCTGGCCGCCGTACGCGTACCGAACCCTTCGGGGACACCGCACGCCGCCGTGGGGACGCCGTCGGTCGCGGAGGCCGCCGCGCTGGCCGGTGCGCACGAACTCCTCGTCCCCAAGAGGAAGTCGGCTTCGGCGACCTGCGCGGTGGCCCGCCGGTATCCATGGACCGGCACCCCGCCGTCGACGAATGGCGCCGAGCCGTCCACCATGGCTGCCATGCTGCCCCCCACTAAGCACATCGAGAGCGCCGGGCCCGATCTGCGGCACCACGGCGACGCGGAAGTACGCGGCCTGGATCTGACCGACCTCGCCGTGAACGTTCGGACCGGAACGCCTCCGGACTGGCTGCGGGAGCGAATAGCCGCGTCGCTGGGCTCGCTCGCCGCCTACCCGGACGGGCGGCCGGCGCGGGCGGCGGTCGCCGCACGGCACGGGCTGCCCGAGGAGCGGGTCCTGCTCACTGCGGGCGCGGCCGAGGCCTTCGTGCTGATCGCGCGGGCGCTGCCGACGAGACGGCCTGTCGTCGTGCACCCGCAGTTCACCGAGCCCGAGGCGGCGTTGCGCGCGGCCGGGCACGAGGTCGGGCGGGTGCTCCTGCGTCCGGGGGACGGTTTCCGGCTGGATCCGGCGGCGGTTCCGGAGGACGCGGACCTGGTGGTGGTCGGGAATCCGACCAACCCGACGTCCGTGCTCCATCCCGCGGGCGTGCTGGAGCAACTGGCGCGGCCCGGGCGGACCCTGGTGGTCGACGAGGCGTTCATGGACGCCGTCCCGGGCGAGCGGGAGGCCCTGTGCGGGCGGCAGGACATCCCGGGGCTCGTCGTGCTGCGGAGCCTGACCAAGACCTGGGGGCTGGCGGGCCTGCGGATCGGCTACGTACTGGCCGAGCCCGCGACCGTCGCCCTGCTGCAGGAGGCACAGCCGCTGTGGCCGGTGTCCTCCCCCGCGCTGGCCGCGGCCGAGGCCTGCATGGAACCCCGCGCACTGGTCGAGGCGGCCGAGGCGGCGGACCGGATCGCGGTGGACCGCGCGCATCTGCTGGCCGGGCTCGCGGAGTTCAGCGAGGTTCGGGTGGTGGAGCCGGCCGCGGGTTCGTTCGTGCTGGTCGGGCTGGACCGGGCGGACGAGGTACGGGAACTGCTGCGGTCACGGGGGTTCGCGGCACGGCGCGGCGACACGTTTCCGGGGCTGGGCCGCGAGTGGCTCCGGCTGGCCGTACGCGACCGGGTGACGACCAACAGGTTCCTGCAGGCGCTGGACCTGGCGCTGCAGGGGTTGCCCCGGCGGGCGGCGGGCTGACGGTCCCGGTGGGGAGCGGTGCTCATGCGTGTGAGCACCGCTCCCCCGCCGGTCTCGGCCCGCCCCCTCGGCGTGATCGGTTCCGGGCGCGCCGGCGGGCGACGATCGTGGCCGCGTCACCGGCGGCCGGGCACGAGGACCGCCCCACCCGCGATGTACGGGGTCGAGGAGCCGGCACCGGTCTCGCCGAGGTCGCCGGTGCCGGAGGCCCGGACCGGCGGGTGCGGGCCGGGGCCGGGTCCGGGCCGGGTCCGGGCCGGGTCCGGGGCTTCACGCCGCCGATGCCGTCGCCCGTGCCGGCGGGAGTCGCCCGACGTCGCTGCCGGTCAGCACGGCGCCCGGCGGGCGGTCAGCCGACGACCCGCCCGTCGAGCACCACCCTCCGGGGCGCCGCCAGTACCCGCACGTCCGCCCGCGGATCCTCGTCGTACACCACCAGGTCCGCCGGAGCCCCCTCCTCCAGCCCCGGCCGGCCCAGCCACTGCCGTGCGCCCCAGGTGGTCGCGGAGAGCGCCTCGAGGGGCGGGATGCCGGCCTTCACCAGTTCGGCGACCTCGGCCGCCACCAGGCCGTGGGCCAGCGAGCCGCCCGCGTCCGTACCGACGAAGACGGGGATGCCCGCGTCGTACGCGGCCCGCACGGTGTCGTAGCGGCGCGCGTGGAGCCGCCGCAGGTGGGCGGACCAGCGGGGGAACTTGGCCTCACCACCCGCCGCGAGCTCGGGGAAGGTGGCGATGTTGACCAGGGTCGGGACGATGGCGACACCGCGCTCCGCGAAGAGCGGAACGGTGTCCTCGGTCAGCCCCGTCGCGTGCTCGATGCAGTCGATGCCGGCCTCCACCAGGTCGCGCAGGGCGGCCTCGGCGAAGCAGTGGGCGGTGACCCGGGCGCCCAGCCGGTGGGCCTCGGCAATGGCCGCCTCGACCTCGCCGCGGGGCCAGCACGCGGTCAGGTCCCCGGCGTCCCGGTCGATCCAGTCACCCACCAGCTTCACCCAGCCGTCGCCGCGCCGCGCCTCCTGCGCGACGTACGCGACCAGGTCGCCGGGCTCGATCTCATGGGCGTAGTTACGGATGTAGCGGCGGGTCCTGGCGATGTGACGGCCGGCCCTGATGATCTTCGGCAGGTCCTGACGGTCGTCGATCCACCGGGTGTCGGAGGGGGATCCGGCGTCCCGGATGAGCAGCGTGCCGGCGTCCCGGTCACCGAGTGCCTGCTTCTCGCTGGTCGCCGCGTCGACGGGCCCGTGACGGTCGAGGCCGACATGGCAGTGGGCGTCGACGAGGCCGGGCAGGGCCCAGCCGGTGAGCGTCACGGCGTCGTCCGCGCCGGGCGGCCGGTCGTAGGTGATCCGCCCGCCGACGGCCCAGAGCCCGTCCCTGACGTCGTCCGGGCCGGCGAGCACCCGCCCCTCGACCCGCAGCACCCGCGCCGTCTCGTGATCACTCATGACAGCACTGTACGAGGCGCTCCGGCGCGGCCCCCCGGGGGCGCCGGGCACGGGCTGGCCCGTGAGCCCCGGCGGGACACGCTTACCCTCGACACAGGAACCGACCGCGGACCGACCGACCCGAAGAGAGCACCGCCGTGACCCACCCCCTCCTCGACCTCCCCCCGCTCACCGCCGCCCGCTTCGCGGAGATCGAGCGCCGGGTGGCCGCCCTCCTCGCCACCGAGCAGGACGTCGTCATCATGCAGGGCGAGGCGTTGCTGCCGCTCGAGGGATGCATCCGGGGCGGTGCCGGGCCCGGTTCGACCGCGCTGAACGTGGTCACCGGACCCTACGGCCAGACGTTCGGCAACTGGCTGCGGGACTGCGGCGCCGAGGTCGTCGACCTGGAGGTGCCCTTCCACTCGGCGGTGACCGCCGAACAGGTCGGTCGGGCGCTGGCGGAGCACCCGGAGATCGACTTCGTGTCGCTGGTGCACGCCGAGGCCGCCACCGGCAACACCAATCCGGTCGCGGAGATCGGCGAGGTGGTCCGGGACCACGGCGCCCTGTTCATGCTCGACGCCGTCGCGTCGGTGGGCGCCGAGCCGCTGCTGCCGGACGCCTGGGGCGTCGATCTGTGCGTGATCGGAGCCCAGAAGGCGATGGGCGGACCCGCCGGTGTCTCGGCCGTGTCCGTCAGCGGGCGGGCGTGGGAGCGGATGGCCGCCAACCCGAAGGCTCCGCGTCACTCGTACCTCTCGCTGCTCGACTGGAAGGCCCGCTGGATCGACGGTGGCCGCAGGGCGCTGCCGCACGCCCCCGCGCAGCTGGAGATGCTGGCCCTGGAGGCGTGCCTGGAGCGGATCGAGGCAGCGGGGCCGGATGTGGTGATGGGGCGTCACGCGTCGGCGGCAGCGGCGGTCAGGGCCGGCGCCGTGGCACTCGGCGGCGGCCTGGAGCCGTACGTCCACGACGCGCGGAACGCGGCCCCCGTCGCCACGACGCTGCGCGTCCCCGCGGGCACCGATGCCACCTCGCTGGTGGCCGCGGCACTCGACGCCGAGCCCGGGCTGCCCCTGATCGCCGGCGGCGGAGCCCTGGCGAAGGAGATGATCCGGGTCAACCACTACGGCCCCGACGCGACGGCCGGTGTGGTGCGGTCCTCGCTCGAGGCCCTGGGGGCGGCGCTGGCCGGCGCCGGCCGGGAGGTCGATCCGGATGCTGCCCGCAAGGCCGTCGCGGAAACCTTTGCGGACCACTGAATTCGATAATCCCACGTGAATTAACAAGTGCGGGGAACTGCTTCGACCGGAGCAGCTCCCCGCATTCTTTTGCCCGCTTTCACGATACGTAAACACCTCAGATTCCAGCGGTCCGGCCGGGGTGCGATCCACGCGATTCGATCGGATGCCGAGAGAGTTACGGGCGTGTGACCGACTCCACATCGAACACGTTTTGCCGGATAAAT
This sequence comes from Streptomyces sp. B1I3, assembly GCF_030816615.1. Taxonomy (NCBI): domain Bacteria; kingdom Bacillati; phylum Actinomycetota; class Actinomycetes; order Kitasatosporales; family Streptomycetaceae; genus Streptomyces; species Streptomyces sp. B1I3. The sequence continues at coordinate 6,162,954 of NZ_JAUSYD010000001.1, read as the reverse complement.
TCCGCCCAAACACGACAATAAGGTGCCGATTCACGCTCAGGCACGCGCCCGCGTGATAACACAACGACGCTTCTCGCCCAACCCCCTGCGGCGATGCAATTTTGAAATTTGCTGGGTAAATTCAATTCACATGACCGCCGCGCCAGCAGACTTTGCAAGTGCCCGAAACGAATTCCTCAGAATCGACACACCACGAGTGGAGGACGGAGCCGCGATCTGGCGCATAGCCCGCGACTCCCAGGTCCTGGACCTCAACTCCTCGTACAGCTACCTGTTGTGGTGCCGTGACTTCGCGGCGACCTCCGTGGTCGCCCGCGACGAGAACGGCGAGCCGATCGCCTTCGTGACGGGATACGTACGCCCGGACCGCCCCCAGACGCTCGTCGTCTGGCAGGTGGCGGTCGACGAGAGCCACCGCGGGAAGGGACTGGCCGCCACACTGCTGGACGCGCTGGCCGCCCGGGTCGCCGCCGACCAGGGGCTCGATGCGGTCGAGACGACCATCACCCCGGACAACACCGCGTCCGAGCGGCTGTTCACCTCCTTCGCGCAGCGCCACGACGTGGCCCTGGAGCGTGAAGTGCTCTTCTCCGGGGATCTGTTCCCCGAGGACACGCACCTGCCGGAGGTGCTGTTCCGCATCGGTCCGTTCCACTCCTGAACGCACCGCGGCACACCTCCGCGCACCACCCGGCACATCCGGCCGGCCCGCCGCGACCACGCGGGGACCGCCTCACCGAGACCTCGCTTCCCGGCCGTGGAAGCACGCTGCACCGCCGTCCGTCACACCCCCCTCGACCAGGAGATCAGCTGTGACCATCACCCCGCCCGCCCTGAGTGTCTTCGAGAGCCTGGAATCGGAAGTACGCAGCTACTGCCGCAGCTGGCCCGCCGTCTTCGACCGGGCGCAGGGTGCCCGGCTCACGGACGAGGACGGGCACTCGTACCTGGACTTCTTCGCGGGTGCCGGTTCGCTCAACTACGGGCACAACAACCCGGTGCTGAAACGCGCGCTGATCGACTACATCGAGCGTGACGGCATCACCCACGGCCTGGACATGGCCACGACGGCCAAGCGGGCGTTCCTCGAGACGTTCGAGAACGTGATCCTGCGCCCGCGTGACCTGCCGTACAAGGTGATGTTCCCCGGCCCGACGGGTACGAATGCCGTCGAGTCGGCGCTGAAGCTCGCCCGTAAGGTCAAGGGCCGCGAGTCCGTCGTCTCGTTCACCAACGCCTTCCACGGCATGTCGCTGGGCTCGCTCGCCGTGACCGGCAACGCCTTCAAGCGGGCCGGTGCCGGCATCCCGCTGGTGCACGGCACCCCGATGCCGTTCGACAACTACTTCGACGGCCAGGTTCCCGACTTCCTGTGGTTCGAGCGCCTCCTGGAGGACCAGGGCTCCGGCCTGAACAAGCCCGCCGCGGTGATCGTGGAGACCGTGCAGGGTGAGGGCGGCATCAACGTGGCCCGCGCCGAGTGGCTGCGGGCGCTGCAGGAGCTGTGCCACCGCCAGGACATGCTCCTGATCGTCGACGACATCCAGATGGGCTGCGGCCGGACCGGCGGCTTCTTCTCCTTCGAGGAGGCCGGCATCGTCCCGGACATCGTCACGCTGTCGAAGTCCATCAGCGGCTACGGCCTTCCGATGTCCCTGTGCCTGTTCAAGGGCGAGCTGGACATCTGGGAGCCGGGCGAGCACAACGGCACCTTCCGCGGCAACAACCCGGCCTTCGTCACCGCCGCCGCCACGCTCGACGCCTACTGGGCCGACGGCCAGATGGAGAAGCAGACCCTGGCCCGCGGCGAGCAGGTCGAGCAGACCCTGCTGGCGATCTGCGGCGAGGAGGAGACCGCGCAGTTCCGTGGCCGTGGCCTGGTCTGGGGTCTGGAGTTCACCGACCCGGAGCGTGCGTCCGCCGTCTGCAAGCGCGCCTTCGAGCTGGGCCTGCTGCTGGAGACCTCCGGTCCGCAGAGCGAGGTCGTCAAGCTGCTCCCGCCGCTGACCATCACCCCCGACGAGCTGGACGAGGGCCTGCGCACGCTGGCCCGTTCCGTCCGCGAGACCGCCTGAACGGGTACGCCCCGCAGCAGGCAGCACCTGAGAAGCACAGAAGAGAAAGGCACCATCACACCGTGATCGTCCGATCGTTCAGTGACATCGAGAACACCGACCGGCACGTCAAGTCGGCTTCCGGCACCTGGGAGAGCAAGCGCATCGTGCTCGCCAAGGAGAAGGTGGGCTTCTCGCTCCACGAGACCGTCCTCTACGCGGGCACGGAGACGTCGATGTGGTACGCGAACCACATCGAGGCCGTGCTGTGCACCGAGGGCGAGGCCGAACTCACCAACGACGAGACCGGCGAGAAGCACTGGATCTCGCCGGGCACGATGTACCTGCTGGACGGGCACGAGCACCACACGCTGCGGCCCAAGACCGACTTCCGCTGCGTCTGCGTCTTCAATCCCCCCGTCACCGGACGGGAGGACCACGACGAGAACGGTGTCTATCCGCTGCTGACAGAGGAGGGCTGAACCATGACCACCGATGTACGCACCGTACGAACCGACCTCTACCCCACGCGCGGCGCCGCCGAGATGACCACTCCCCGCCAGGACCCGGTCATCTGGTCCGCGCCGGGCGCGCCCGGGCCGGTCACCGCGAAGGACCTCCAGTCCTTCGAGCACGACGGCTTCCTCGCCGTCGACCAGCTCATCACCCCCGACGAGGCGGCCGTCCACCGGGCCGAGCTCGACCGGCTGGTCGCCGACCCGCAGGTCCGTGCCGACGAGCGTTCGATCATCGAGCCGAAGTCGCAGAGCGTGCGGTCCGTCTTCGAGGTCCACAAGCTCAGCGAGCTCTTCGCGAACCTGGTCCGCGACGAACGTGTGGTGGGCCGGGCCCGTCAGATCCTCGGCTCCGACGTGTACGTCCACCAGTCCAGGATCAACGTCAAGCCCGGCTTCGGGGCCTCGGGCTTCTACTGGCACTCGGACTTCGAGACCTGGCACGCCGAGGACGGCCTGCCGAACATGCGCACGGTGTCCGTCTCGATCGCGCTGACCGAGAACTTCGACACCAACGGCGGGCTGATGATCATGCCCGGCTCGCACAAGTCGTTCGTCGGCTGCGCGGGCGAGACACCGAAGGACAACTACAAGAAGTCCCTGCAGATGCAGGACGCCGGCATCCCGTCCGACGAGGTGCTGACGAAGATGGCCGACCGCCACGGCATCAGGCTCTTCACCGGCAAGGCCGGCTCGGCCACCTGGTTCGACTGCAACGCGATGCACGGCTCGGGCGACAACATCACCCCCTACGCCCGCAGCAACGTCTTCATCGTCTTCAACAGCGTGGACAACACCGCCCAGGAGCCCTTCGCGGCTCCGATCCGCCGGCCCGAGTTCATCGGAGCCCGCGACTTCACCCCGGTGAAGTAGGCGCGTACGACGGCCGGGAAGGGCGGGACGCATCACGCGTCCCGCCCTTCCGGCGTTCTCCACGCGCATGTCCCCGCTCGCCGGCTCGTCCACCGTGGGTGCCCCGGCCGCCCCGGCCTCTCCGCCGTTCCTAGGGGTGCATGACGATCTTTCCCACGTGCCCCCTGCGGGCGAGTTCCTCCTGCGCCCGGCCAGCCTGGTCCAGAGGGAACCTCGCGGCGACGACGGGCTGGATCTCGGCGCGACGAGCCAGGTCCATGAGGAGGCCGAAGTGCGTGGGCGTGTGCATCGCGGAGCCGATCACCTGGGCGTTGTGCAGGTAGAGACGGCGCACGTCGAAGCTCACGTCGTACCCGCCGAGCGCGCCGGCGACGACCCACCGGCCGCCTTCGCGCAGCAGCGGCAGCCCTTCACCCACCAGGTCCCCGGCGACGACGTCGAGGGCGACGTCGAAGCCCTCCGGGGCGACGGCGCGAATCTGCTCGGCGACGTCTCGTGCGCGGTCGAGGACTTCGTGTGCGCCCGCCTCGCGCACCGCATCGATCTTGGATCCGCTGCTGATGGCGAGCACCCTCGCGCCGCGTGCACGGGCGATCTGGATCAACGCGATGCCGACACCGCCGGACGCTCCCGAGACCAGGACGGTCTCCCCCTTCGTCAGCCGGCCCCGTTCGATCATGCCCAGCGCCGTGCCGTAGGCGGTCGGCAGCGTCGCGAGCTGATCGTCCGTGAGCGGGGACTCCGTCACGTCATGCACCTGCGCCACCGGCGCGGTCACGTACTCGGCGTAGCCGCCGTCGCGTTCGCTCCCCATCAGGCCCACCGGGTTCGCGTCCGGCCCTTCGGTGTCGTAGATCGCCGGGTCGACGACCACCCGGCGACCGACGAGGCCCTCGTCCACGTCGGCCCCGACCGCCACGACCCGGCCGGCCACATCGGCACCCTGGATCCGCGGGAAGTCGATCGGGCCTCGCCAGCCCGACAGCGCCTTCGGGTCTCCGGGGCGGCCGTAGGCACCCTCGCGGGTCCACAGGTCGGTGTTGTTCAGTGCCACCGCGCCGACCTGGACCAGCACCTCACCCGTCTGCGGGGCAGGCACGGCCACCTCCGCCGGTTCGAGGACCTCCGGCCCTCCGTGCGCTGCGATCCGCACTGCGCGCATGGTCTCGGGCATGCCCATCGCTCAACCTCCTCGCGGGTACACTGATCGGTGAACACCTTCCACGGTACACCGATCAGTGAAGAGGCGGCCCATGCAGGAAGCACGGCCCCTGACGCCGGCCGGCCGGCGCATCGTGGCGGCTGCCGAGGAGCTGTTCTACGACCGCGGAATCACAGCGGTCGGCGTGGATCTGATCGCTGAGCACTCAGGGGTGACCAAGCGGACCCTGTACAACCAGTTCGGTTCGAAGGACCACCTCGTGGCGGTCTACCTCGCGGGACGTGACCAGCGCTGGCGGTCACTCGTCCGCGCTGCCGTCGACGCCTGCGACAGCCCCGTCGAGGCCGTCACCGCCCCCTTCGACGCACTGCGGACCTGGAGCGGAACCAGCACCCGCGGATGCGCGTTCATCAACGCCCTGGCCGAACTCCCGGACCCCTCGCATCCCGCGCACCGCATCGCCGCGGACCAGAAGCTCTGGCTGCTGCACCTGTTCGAGGAACTCGCCACCGCGGCGGGCTGTTCGGGCCCTGCCGCCCTCGCCACCCGGCTGCTCGTCCTGCACGAGGGCGTCCTCGCCACGCAGCCGCTCCCGCTCGACACACTTTCGGCAAGCACCGACCTGGCACGAGCCATGGTTCGAGCCGCCGCGTGAGCCGCGAGGAAGGGCAGCGGGCGTGCGAGGCTGTCGCCGGTCCGGACCGCCCGCGGGTGGTCCGGACCGGCGGGGCGGCCTACCTGTGCGAGAACCAGGCTGCCGCCGGGAGCAGCCTGCCGTTGTAGTCGAACACCGCCTGGTTCTCCCACGCGTTGCCCGAGGACGGGTCGGCGGGGTCCCAGCCGCTGCCCTTCACGGCGGTCCAGGCGGGCTCCCAGTACACGGCACCGAGCCCCCGGCCGTTCGGGACGGCTTCGACGACGTTCATGACGTCCCGGAGGTTCGCCGCCTGGCCGGCCGGGGTCGCCGGGTAGCCGGTGACCAGCTGGTCGGCGGTGGCCACGTTGTTCTCCAGGCCGTCGGCGTCGGCGAGCGTGTGGGCGTAGGCGGTCTCGGCGACCAGCACCGGCTTCCCGTAGCGGGAGGCGGCGTCGTCGAGGTTGGTCTGGAGCTCGGACAGCGAGCCGTGCCAGTAGCCGTAGTAGGAGAGGGCGATGACGTCGAACGGCACCTTGTACGCCACGGCGTTGTCGAACCACCAGCGGGTGCCCGCGTTGTCGCCGCCCTTGGCGAGGTGCAGCGCGACCTTCGTACCGGAGGAGACCGCCTTGGCGGCGTTCGCTCCCGAGGTCAGGAGGCCGGCCAGCTGAGACCAGTTGTCGGTGGAGCCTTCGGGCCACAGCATCCCGGCGTTGGTCTCGTTGCCGATCTGCACCATGTCGGCCGTGGTCCCCTGCGCCTTCAGGGCGTTCAGCACGTCGTAGGTGTGGTTGTAGACGTCGGTGCGCAGTTGGCCGTAGTTGTGGCCGGCCCAGGCGGCCGGCTTGTTCTGCTTGCCCGGGTCGGCCCAGGCGTCGGAGTAGTGGAAGTCGACGAGGGTCTTCATGCCGAGGGCCTTGGCGCGCTTGGCCATGGCGAGGACGTGGGCCTTGTCGTTGTAGCCGTCGGCCGGGTTCACCCACACCTTGAGGCGTACGTAGTTCATCCCGGAGCTCTTGAGGATACTCAAGGCGTCCCCGGCCGTTCCGCTCGCGTTGCGGTACTTCGCGCCGTACGCCTCGTTCTTCGCGAGCGTGGAGAGGTCACCACCCCTGACGCTCAGCCCGGTGCTTCCGGGCGTGAAGGTGATGTCGTCGAAGTTCGCCCACTCCCCAGCGTGTGCGTCGGAGTTGAGGCTGATGGTGCAGGAGCCGCCGCTCACCTTGACGGACGTCACGAGCCGGACCCAGGCGCCGTTCGCGGTCGGCGGCAGGTCGGTGCGCTGCTCGGCGGACCCGCAGTTGCGCAGGGCGATGTAGGCGGAGTTCTGGCCTCCGCCGGAGCGGACCCAGGCGCTGAGCGTGTACGTGCCGTCGGTGAGGCCGCTCAGGTACTGGTAGGTCTCGACCTTGTACGCCGAGGCCGACCAGTGGCTGAGCCGGGTGCTGCCGCCGTGGCCGCCCGTCTCGGTGAAGGAGGCGGCGTTCTGCCCGCCGGCGGAGTACGTCGACCAGCCGGACGCGCCCGACTCGAAGCCGGTGTTGACGGGGGCGGTGGCCGCATGGGCGGCCTGGGCGGGGAGCGCGGCGAACACGAGGCCGGAGAGTGCGGCCACCGCCCCCGCCGCCTTGGCGCGCGTGTGCGTTGTTCCGTACATAGTCGATGTCCCTTCGACCGTTATGGGTGACGCGGGGATGTGCACACCTCGGCGCCCCGTGGTGCGGCTCGGGGGCGCCTTCGGTGTGCCTTGCTGTACCTCGGTGTGCGTTGGTGCGCCTCAGCCGTCGAGCCGCACGACACGGACCGCGCCCGCCGGAACGGCGAGCTTGTCCACGGCGGGCTCGCCGGTGAGGAGTTCGGTGCCGGGGGCGTCCAGCGCCACTCCGGCCTCGGCGTCCGTGTGGTTGATCACGAAGAGGTAGGTGCCGCTCTCACCGGTGCGGCGGACGACCTCGACGTCGTACGGCAGGCCGGTGCGGGCTTCGATGCCGGCGTCGGCGGCGGCGCGGTCCAGGACGGCGTCCAGGCCGGGGCCGGAGAGCCGCGTGGAGATGTACCAGGCGGTGCCCTCGCCGAGCCGGTTGCGGGTGACGGCGGGCCGGCCGGCCGGGATGCCGTCGGCGTACGACCAGAGCGTCTCGGCGCCGCGCGGGATCACCACGTCCGACCAGAGGTCGCCGGTGAGCTCCGGGCCCTCGGGGGCGCCCTCGGGCGTGATCAGGCGGACCGTTTCGCCCTCGCCGAGCGGAGAGAACTCCTCGACGGTCAGGCCCAGGACGTCGCGCAGCACACCCGGGTAGGGGCCGGGGTGGACGGCATCGTCCGCGTCGACGATGCCGGAGAAGTACGAGACGACGAGGGTGCCACCGCCCTCGACGTACCGGCGCAGGTTGCGGCCGGTCGCCTCGGTCGCGAGGTAGAGGGCGGGGACGACGACCAGGGGGTACGCGGAGAGATCCGCGTCCGGGTGGGCGAAGTCGACGGTGAGGTGGCGGTCGTAGAGCGAGGCGTAGAAGGTGTCGGCCCGCTCGCGGGCGTCGTGCTCCTCGCTGGGGCGCCACTCCAGGGACTGGGCCCACCAGGACTGCCAGTCCCAGAGCATGGCCACGTCGGCGACGGTCCGGGTGCCCCGGATGCCTTCCAGCAGGCCGAGGCCGGCGCCGAGTGCGCTCACCTCGCGCCAGATGCGCGAGTCGGTACCGGCGTGCGGGACCATCGCGGAGTGGAACTTCTCGGCTCCGCGCCGGGACTGGCGCCACTGGAAGAACATGGCGCCCTCGGAGCCCCGGGCGACGTGGGCGAGGCTGTTGCGGGCCATCTCGCCGGGGCGCTTGGCGGGGTTGCGGGGCTGCCAGTTGACGCCGCTGGTGGAGTGTTCCAGCAGCAGCCAGGGGGCGCCGCCCGCCACGGAGCGGGTGAGGTCGGCGGCCATGGCGAGGTTGACGTGGGTGCGGCGGCCGTCGGTGATCAGGTAGTGGTCGTTGGTGACGAGGTCGACCTCGCGGCCCCAGGCCCAGTAGTCGACGGATTCGCACTGGCTGAGGGCGGTCATGAAGTTGGTGGTGACCGGGACGCCGGGGGCGAGCCGGTGCAGGATGTCGCGTTCGGCGGTGAAGTTCTCGCGCATGGTGGCGTCGGCGAAGCGGGCGTAGTCCAGCTGCTGGGCGGGGTTGCCGACGGTCGGCGTGGTGCGGGGCGGGTCGATCTCGTCGAGGGTGCGGTAGCGCTGGCCCCAGAACGCGGTGCCCCAGGCTTCGTTGACCGCGTCGACCGAGCCGTGCCGGGCCGCGAGCCAGCGGCGGAAGTGCGCGCCGCAACTGTCGCAGTAGCAGGCGCTGACGGGGACGCCGTACTCGTTGTGGACGTGCCACATCGCGAGGGCGGGGTGGCTCGCGTACCGGCGGGCGAGCTGCTCGGTGATCTCCGCCGCCGCCGCCCGGTAGGGGGCCGAGCTGTGGCAGATGGCGCCGCGTGACCCGAAGGCGTAGCGCACTCCGTCCCGGCTGACCGGCAGGGCTTCGGGGTGGGCGCGGTAGAACCAGGCCGGCGGGGCGACGGTGGGGGTGCCGAGGTCGGCGCGGATGCCGTTGACCTGCAGCAGGTCCATCAGGCGGTCGAGCCAGCCGAAGTCGTAGGTGCCCGGTTCGGGTTCCAGCAGTGCCCAGGAGAAGATCCCGACGCTGACCATGCTCACGCCGGCTTCCCGCATCAGGCGTACGTCCTCGTGCCAGACCTCTTCGGGCCACTGCTCGGGGTTGTAGTCGCCGCCGAAGGCCAGCTTGTGCAGGCCGACGGGGTAGGGAGCGGATTCTGAGTGCGGCATGGACAGCTCCTGGCTCTTCGGGACAACTTCTGGGAACGTGCACACACACTCTCGGCGGCGCAGAGCCAACATAACCGCACAGCAACAACCATTGACAAGTGTCGGTTTCGTTTCTCTACTGTGAACGCTCACAGCGCCGTTCCGGCCAGGCCGCCGAGGCGCCTGTTCGTCTCGTCAGGGGAGAAACCATGAAATACCGCACCCTCGCGGTGTCCACCGCCGCCGCACTCACCGCCACCGCCCTGCTCTCGGGCTGCGGCTCCCCGGACGACGGGGGCGAGGAGCCGGCCGCCTCCGGACCCGCCTCCCTGACCTACTGGGCGTGGGCGCCCGGCCTGGACAAGGTCGCGGACATCTGGAACAAGGGCCCCGGCAAGGAGGCCGGCATCACGGTCACGGTGAAGAAGCAGGCGTCGGGTGACGACCTCGTCACCAAGATCATCACGGCGGCGAAGGCCCACAAGGCCCCCGACCTGGTCCAGGCCGAATACCAGGCGCTCCCCACCCTCGTCTCCAACGACGTCCTCGCCGACATATCGCAGGAGGCGGGTGACGCGAAGGGCGCGTTCGCCGACGGGATCTGGCAGCAGACGACGCTCGGCTCGGACGCCCTGTACGCGCTGCCGCAGGACTCGGGCCCGCTGATGTTCTACTACCGCCAGGACCTCTTCAAGCAGTACGGCCTGACCGTGCCCACCACCTGGGACGAGTTCGCCGAGACCGCCCGGGCGCTGAAGAAGAAGGCGCCGGACAAGGACCTCACCACCTTCTCCTCCAACGACTCGGGCCTCTTCGCGGGCCTCGCCCAGCAGGCGGGCGCGAAGTGGTGGACCACGGGCGGCGACAAGTGGAAGGTCGCGATCGACGACCCCGCCACGCAGAAGGTGGCCGACTTCTGGGGCGGTCTGGTCAAGGAGGGCGCCATCGACAACCAGCCGATGTACACCCCGGCGTGGAACAAGGCGCTCAACACCGGCAAGCAGGTCGCCTGGGTCAGCGCCGTCTGGGCACCCGGCACCCTGACCACCGCCGCGCCCGACACGAAGGGGAAGTGGGCGATGGCCCCCCTCCCCCAGTGGACCGCGGGTGAGAGCGTCACCGGCAGCTGGGGCGGCTCCTCGACCGCCGTGACCAACGACTCGAAGAACAAGAAGGCCGCCGCCACCTTCGCGAAGTGGCTGAACACGGACCCCGCCGCGCTCGCCGCGCTGGTGAAGGAGAGCGGCATCTACCCCGCCGCGACGGCTGCCCAGACCGCCGGCGCACTCTCGAAGGCTCCGGACTACTTCTCCAACCAGCCCGCCTTCTACACCGAGGCCGCCGAGATCGCCCAGGGCACCGCTCCCGCGGCCTGGGGCCCGAACGTCAACGTCGCGTACAGCGCCTTCAAGGACAACTTCGCCGCGGCAGCCAAGAACAAGTCGGACTTCGGCACCGCGCTGACCGCGATGCAGGACGCCACCGTCGCGGACCTGAAGAAGCAGGGCTTCGGAGTCTCGGAGTGACACGTACACCCCGCAGGAAGGCATACGGGGTCAAGAGCGCCCCGTACGCCTTCCTCGTCCCCGCCACCGTCCTGTTCCTGCTCTTCTTCGCCCTGCCCATCGGCTACGCCCTCTACCTCAGCTTCCGCCGGACCGAGGTCAGGGGACTCGGCCTCGGCAAGGGCGCCCGGGACGAGGTCTGGGCCGGCCTCTCCAACTACGCCGACGCCCTCTCCGACTCGGAGCTGCTGCACGGAGCGCTGCGCATCCTCGGTTACGGCGCGATCGTCGTCCCGGTGATGCTCGGCCTCGCCCTCCTGTTCGCCCTGCTGCTGGACACCGAAGGGCTCCGGCTGCGCGGCTTCACCAGGCTGGCGATCTTCCTGCCGTTCGCGATCCCCGGCGTCATCGCCGCGCTGATGTGGGGCTTCCTCTACCTGCCCGACGTCAGCCCCTTCCTTTACCTCCTCGACGCCATGGGGCTTCCGCAGCCCGATCTGCTGGACGGCGGGCCGCTGTACCTCTCGCTGGCGAACATCGCGGTGTGGGGCGGCACCGGCTTCAACATGATCGTGATCTACACCTCGCTGCGGGCGATCCCCGCCGAGATCTTCGAGGCCGCGCGGCTCGACGGCTGCTCGCAGCTGCAGATCGCGCTGCGGATCAAGATCCCGATGGTGGCGCCGTCCCTGATCCTGACCTTCTTCTTCTCGATCATCGCGACGCTCCAGGTGTTCAGCGAGCCGACGACGCTGAAGCCGCTGACCAACTCGCTCTCCACCACCTGGAGTCCGCTGATGAAGGTCTACCAGGACGCCTTCGTCAACAACGACATCTACGCGGCGGCCGCACAGGCAGTCCTCATCGCGCTGGCCACCCTCGCCCTGTCCTTCGGCTTCCTCAAGGCGGCCAACTCCCGTACGAAGCAGGGAGACTCCCGATGAGCACCCCGTCCATCGCCACCGGCCGACGGCGCTTCCCGCTCGTCCCCACCGCCGCGCTGCTCCTCGGGGCCGTGTACTGCCTGCTGCCGGTCCTCTGGGTCCTGGTCGCCTCCACCAAGTCCGGCAGCGAACTGTTCTCCACCTTCACCTTCCTGCCGGGCTCGGGTTTCGCCGAGAACGTCGCCGACCTCTCGGCCTACCGCGACGGCGTGTACTGGAGGTGGATGGCGAACTCCGCCTTCTACGCCGGGGCGGGCGCCCTCCTCTCCACCGTGGTGTCGGCGGTCTCGGGCTACGCCCTGGCCGTGTACCGCTTCCGCGGCAAGGAAACCGTCTTCAACGTCCTGCTGGCGGGGGTGCTGATGCCGCCGGTCATCTTGGCCGTCCCGCAGTACCTGCTGCTGGCCAAGGCGGACATGACCGACTCGTACCTGTCGGTGCTGCTGCCCGTCGTCCTCTCCCCGTACGGGGTCTACCTGGCCCGGATCTACGCCGCCGCGGCCGTGCCGGCCGACGTGATCGAGGCCGGGCGCATGGACGGCGGCGGCGAGTGGCGCATCTTCCGGACCATCGCGCTGCCGATGATGCTGCCGGGGCTCGTCACCGTCTTCCTGTTCCAGTTCGTGGCCGTGTGGAACAACTTCCTGCTGCCCTACATCATGCTCGGCGACGACGAGAAGTTCCCGGTGACCCTGGGGCTCTACACGCTGCTCCAGCAGGGCGCCAACACCCCCGCCCTCTACACCCTGGTCGTCACCGGCGCGCTCCTGGCGATCATTCCGCTGATCGCCCTGTTCCTCGTGATCCAGCGGTTCTGGAGCCTCGACCTGCTCTCCGGCGCCGTAAAGTCCTGACAGCTCCTCAACAGGGCTTCCCTTGATGAAAGATCAAGCACCATGAGCCGCACAGAACAGAACGGCACCGGACGCCGCCGCCCCCCGACGATCCACGACGTCGCCCGGGAGGCCGGGGTCTCCCGGGGCACGGTCTCCCGGGTGCTCAACGGCGGTCACAACGTCAGCCCGGCCGCGCTCGAAGCGGTGCAGTCCGCCATACGCCGGACCGGCTACACCGTGAACCGGCACGCCCGCTCCCTGATCACCGGCCGCTCCGACTCCGTGGCGTTCCTGCTGACCGAACCCCAGGAGCGCTTCTTCGAGGACCCCAACTTCAACGTGCTGCTGCGCGGATGCACCACCGCGCTCGCCGCACACGACATCCCACTGCTGCTGATGATCGCCGGGACGGAGGCCGAGCGCCGCCGGAACATGCGGTACATCGCCGGGCACGTCGACGGGGTGCTGCTCGTCTCCAACCACTCCGGCGACCCGGTCGCCGCCCAGCTGCACGAGGCCGGGGTCCCGCTGGTGGCCTGCGGCAAGCCGCTCGGGCACGGGTCGAAGGTGAGCTACGTCGCCGCCGACGACCGCAACGGCGCCCGGGACATGGTGCGCTTCCTGTACGAGTCGGGGCGCCGCCGGATCGCCACGGTCACGGGGCCGCTGGACACCCCGGGCGGAGTGGAGCGGCTGGCGGGCTACCGCGAGACGCTCGCCGAGTGCGGGTTGCCCCTCGACGAGGCACTGGTCGTGCCGGGTGACTACAGCCGGGCGGGCGGCGAGGCGGCGGCCTCGCTCCTGCTGGACCGGGCGGCGGACGTCGACGCGGTGTTCGTCGCCTCGGACCTGATGGCACAAGGGGTGCTCACCGCGCTTGAACGGGCGGGCCGGCGGGTGCCGCAGGACATCGCCGTCGGCGGTTTCGACGACTCCCCGGCGGCGCTCGCCGCGCGCCCCGAGCTGACGACGGTCCGCCAGCCGTGGGACCGGATCAGCGCGGAGATGGTCCGGGTGCTGCTGGCGCAGATCGGCGGGGAGGACCCGGCCGCGGTCATCCTGCCCACGGAGCTGGTACGCCGCGACTCCGCGTGACGGACACCGGGCGGGCCCGCACGGAGCCCGCCGCCCGGCCCGCCGCCTGCCCCGTCACCCGCCGCAAGGGGACCGGCCCGGTGACGGGGCGGGACCGCGACGGTGGCGCCGCCTCCGGCTCAGACGGCGTCCAGCGCCGGATAGTCGGTGTAGCCCTTCGCGTCGCCGCCGAAGAAGGTGGCCGGGTCAGGCGTGTTGAACGGCCCGCCCGACTTGAGCCTGGCAGGCAGGTCCGGGTTGGCGAGGAACAGGGCGCCGTAGGAGATCAGGTCCGCGGTCCCGTCGTCGATCACCGTGTGGTGCTCGGGCCCGGTCGGCCCGTCGGAGAACACGTTGAGGACGAGGGTGCCGGAGAACTGCTTGCGCAGCGCGAGCGTGAGCTCGCGGATGTCGCCCTGCTCCAGTACGTGCAGGTAGGCGAGCCCGAGCGGCTCCAGCTCCGCGACGAGGGCCGTGTAGAGGGCGTCCGGCACGGGCTCCTCGATGCCGTTGTACGGGTTGCCGGGTGAGATGCGCAGAGCGGTCCGCCCGGCGCCGATCTCGGCGACGACCGCCTTGACGACCTCGACGGCGAACCGGATGCGCGCCTGCTCCGACCCGCCCCACGCGTCGGTGCGCAGGTTCGTGTTGGGGGCCAGGAACTGGTGGATCAGATAGCCGTTGGCGCCGTGCAGCTCCACCCCGTCGAATCCCGCGTCGACGGCGTTGCGGGCGGCCGTGGCGAAGTCGCCTATGGTCGTACGGATCTCGGCGTCGGTGAGCTCGTGCGGCTCCACGAAGTCCTGGGGACCCACCTGGGTGTAGATCTGGCCGGGCGCGGCGACCGGAGAGGGGGCGACCGGGATCAGCCCGTCCGGCAGCAGGACGGGGTGGCCGATCCGGCCCGCGTGCATGATCTGGGCGAAGATCCGGCCGCCGGCCGCGTGGACGGACTCGGTGACCCTGCGCCAGGAGGCGACCTGCTCGGCACTGTGCAGGCCAGGGGTGGAGGGGTATCCCTGACCGACCACGGACGGCTGGATGCCCTCGGTGATGAGGAGCCCGGCCGAGGCCCGCTGGGTGTAGTACGTGACGGTGAGGTCGGTGGCCGTGCCCCCCTCGCCTGCCCGGCTGCGGGTCATGGGTGCGAGGGCGATGCGGTTGGAAAGCTGCGTACCGGAGAGATCGACGGGATCGAACACTGTGGTCATGGGAGCCCCCAGGGGAGTTATGTGGTCGGCCAAGTAATTGACCGAGCGCCACTGTAACCCATTACTTGGCCGACCAAGGTAAAGTTCATGAGGACGTCATGGACCCCGTCCCGGACCACGTCACGAACCCGGCTGCGGACCGGGCAGCACCACCGCCCCGAGGAGTCCCGATGAAGGCCGATGCCACGCCCGCCGAAGCCACCGCGACCGCTCCGGACGGTGCCGCCTGTACGGACGCGCTGCCGAGCGCGGCGCTCGGCGGCCCCGTCAGCCATGCCGTCTCGCGGGTCGCCAGACTCCACCGCAACGCGGCGGCCAGACTGCTCAAGGGGCTCGGGCTCTACCCCGGCCAGGAGTTCCTGATGATGCACCTGTGGGACAGCGGGGCGGTCCGCCAGTCCGAGCTGATCAGGTCCGTGGACCTCGACCCGTCCACCGTCACGAAGATGCTCCAGCGCCTCGAACAGACCGGGCACGTGCGCCGCCGCCCCGACCCGGACGACCGGCGGGCCGTCCTGGTCGAGGCCACGGACGAGAGTTGCGCCCTGCACACCGCGGTGCGGAACGCCTGGTCCGGCCTGGAGGAGCACACTCTCGCGGGGCTCGATCCGGCCGAACGCGCCGAACTGGCCCGGTTGCTCGCCAAGGTGGAGGGGAACCTCTGCCAGGAGGCCGGGGACTGTCCCGGCCGGTAGCGGGCCCGAGCCGGACCGGCCCGCTCCGGCTCGGGCGGGACCGGCTCAGCCGGACAGCGCGTCCAGGGCGCGGTCGACGTCGGCCTCGGTGTTGTACAGGTGGAAGGCCGCCCGCAGATTCCCGGCCCGGTCGGAGACCATGACCCCCGCCCTGGCCAGCTCGGGTTCACGGGCGCCCAGTCCGGGCACGGCGACCACCGCGGAGTCGGCGGGCACCGCCTCGTGCCCGAGCCGGGCCAGTCCCGCGCGGAAGCGGGCGGCGAGGCCGGTGGCGTGGGCGTGCAGCGCCTCGGCCCCGACCCCGGCCAGCAGCGCCAGGGAGTGCTCGGCCCCGTGGTAAGCGAGGAAGGCGGTCGGCTCGTCGAACCGGCGGGCGGACGTGGCCAGCCGCTCGACCGGCCCGTACGTGCTCCCCCAGGGCTCCTCCGCCGACATCCAGCCCGCGTACAGAACCGGCAGGCTCTCCTGCGC
This sequence comes from Streptomyces sp. B1I3, assembly GCF_030816615.1. Taxonomy (NCBI): domain Bacteria; kingdom Bacillati; phylum Actinomycetota; class Actinomycetes; order Kitasatosporales; family Streptomycetaceae; genus Streptomyces; species Streptomyces sp. B1I3. The sequence continues at coordinate 6,147,175 of NZ_JAUSYD010000001.1, read as the reverse complement.
CTCCTCGGTCACGGTCAGGAACGACGTGCCCCGGGGGCACAGCAGGAACTTGAAGCCGCCGGTGACCGTGTAGTCGTACGCCCCGGCGTCCAGCGGCAGCCATCCCGCCGACTGGCTGGCGTCGAGCAGCGTCCGCGCCCCGTGCGCGGCGGCCGCCGCACGGATCGCCTCCAGGTCGGCGATCCTGCCGTCGGAGGACTGGACGGCGGAGAAGGCGACGAGCGCGGTACCGGGCCGCACGGCTTCGGCCAGCTCGGTCAGCGGCACGTACCGCATCTTCAGATCTCCGCGCACGGCGAACGGACTGACGACCGAACTGAACTCCCCTTCGGGAGCGAGGACTTCGGAGCCCGCCGGCAGCGAGGCCGCCACCAGCGCCACGTGGGCGGCGACGGATCCGCCGTTGGCGACCCGGTCAGCGGTGACGCCGGCGAGCCGGGCGAAGCCGGCCCGGGCCGCGTCCACCGCCTCGGCGCTGCCCGAACCGGACCGGCGGCCCGTGGCGTTCTCCTCGGCCAGGGCCTTGATCGCCTCGACGGCCCGGCGGGGCAGCAAGCCGCAGGTGGACGTGTTGAGATACGTGGTCTCGGGCGCGAATTCGGCAGCCCTGACCTGGTCGATCGCAGAAGTCTCCATGCCGGACAGCCTGACGCCCGCTCAACCTGGCGTCAATTGCGCGGGGTTGAGCGGGGAACCCAAGGAATACTTATACGCGCTGATCCGAGGCGCCTTCTTGGGGCACCTCACAGGATCCGTCCGTGTCACAGACCGCCGCCTCGCCGCCGAGCGGAGTGAGCGCGGTGACTTCCCGGTCCTTCCACGCCTGCTCCAGCGCCTGCACGAACACCTCGGAGGGCTGGCCGCCGGAGATGCCGTAGCGCCGGTCGAGCACGAAGAACGGTACGGCGTCGGCGCCCAGCTCGGCGGCCTCGCGCTCGTCGGCCCGCACGTCGTCCGCGTACGCGTCGGGGTCGGCCAGCACCGCGCGCACCTCGTCGCCGTCGAGCCCGGCCTCCACCGCGAGGTCGGCCAGTACGGCGTCGTCGAAGACCGAGCGCTCCTCGGCGAAGTTCGCACGGTAGGCGAGGCTCAGCAGCTCGTCCTGGCGGCCTCGTGCCTTGGCCAGGTGCAGCAGGCGGTGGATGTCGAAGGTGTTGCCGTGGTCACGCCCCTCGGCTCGGTAACCGAGCCCTTCGGCCTGCGCGTTCGCGGCGACGTTGGCCTCCATGCCCCTGGCCTCCTCCGGGGTGCGCCCGTACTTCTGCGCCAGCATGTCGATCACCTGCTGGGTGTCGCCCTTGGCGCGCCCCGGGTCGAGCTCGAAGGAGCGGTGCACCACCTCGACCTCGTCGCGGTGGTCGAACGCGGCCAGGCCCTTTTCGAAGCGGGCCTTGCCGATGTAGCACCACGGGCAGGCGATGTCGCTCCAGATCTCGACGCGCATGACTCTTCTTCTCTCCAGGTTCCGGGGGCGGGCTGATACACGCGGAGGAGCCCTCCGCTCCCCCTCAACATGCGATCCGACCTGCTCATTCCCCCGCGACGGGGACCGCGGTGAGCCTGGTGAAGGAGGCGCGGTAGGCGCTCGGGGTGAGGCCGAGGCGGCGCTGGAGGTGCTGGCGCATCGAATCCGCCGTGCCGAGACCGCTGGCACGGGCCACATGGTCCATGGGCAGGGTGGTGGTCTCCAGGAGTTCCCGGGCGCGTTCGATGCGCTGATGCAGCAGCCACTGGAGTGGGCTGAGCCCGGTCTCGGCGTGGAAGCGGCGCGAGAGCGTGCGTACGGACACGCCACCGTGACGGGCCAGGTCGGTGAGCGTCAGCGGTTCGTCGAGGTGCTGCATCGCCCAGGCGCGGGTCCGGGCGAAGGACACCCCGCGCTCGGGCGGCAGCGGCGTGTCCGTGAACTGGGTCTGGCCGCCGGGTCGTACGGGTGCGACGAGGGTGAGGCGGGCGACCCGGTTCGCGACGGCGGCGCCGTAGTCGGTACGGATGATGTGAAGGCACAGGTCGATCCCGGCCGCGTACCCGGACGAGGTGAGGACCGGGCCGTCCTGGACGAAGAGGACGTCCTTCTGGAGTTCGACCGAGGGGTAGCGGTCGCCGAGTTCGCCCGTGTACGTCCAGTACGTGGTGGCGGCCCGCCCGTCCAGCAGACCCGCCTCGGCCAGGGCGAAGGCGCCGGTGCAGATGGAGGCGATGCGCTTGCCGTCGGCCGAGGCCCGACGCAGGGCGGCCAGGATGCGTGGGTCTGGTTCCTCGCAGGAGCCCGCCCCGGCGAGGATCACGGTGTCGGCCGTGTCGATGAGATCCAGGCCGTTCGGGATGTGCACGTCGAGTCCGCCACTGGTGCGCACGGGGCCGGGTCGCAGGGTGCAGAAGGCCGTCTCGTACCCGGGATCGCCGTCGATCTCGACCTTGCTGAACAGCATCTCAGGGATGGCGATGTTGAACATGGACACGGGCGGCGTCGAGATGACGGCTACGCGGTGCACGGGCGGCATGGCCAGAACCTCCGGGGGTATGGCATTCAGGCCACTACTGTACGCGGGCCGTGATCGCCAGGCTGGAGGCATGCCGACAGAGAACGCTCTTCGAACGCCCCTGCCCGCCGATGCGTTGCCGTCCGGCCGACGCGGCTCCTTCCCGCCCTCGTCCCCGTCCCCCTCCCCCGCCCTCACCCTCGTCGCGTCCCTGCTCGGCTTCGCGCTGATCATGCTGGACGCGTCGGTGGTGAACGTCGCGCTCCCCTCGATGGGGTCCGACCTCGGCGGCGGGATGTCGGGGCTGCAATGGGTGGTCGACGCCTACACGGTCGCCTTCGCCGCACTGCTGCTGTCGACGGGCGCCTTCTCCGACCGGATCGGCGCGACCCGGGCGTACGCCCTCGGAATCACCCTGTTCACGCTGGCGTCCGTCGCCTGCGGTCTGGCCCCCGGCCTCGCGGCGCTGATCGGATTCCGGGTGGTGCAGGGAGTCGCTGCCGCCGTCGTCCTGCCTACCACGCTCGCCCTGGTGCGCCAGGCCTACGCCGGCCCCGCTCAGCGCCGTCGCGCGGTGTCGCTGTGGGCGGCGGGCGGCACCACCGCGGCCGCACTCGGCCCGGTCGTGGGCGGGGCGCTGACGACGGCCTGGGACTGGCGGGCCATATTCTTCATCAACCTGCCGTTGGGGCTGGCCGCGCTGGCGCTGACCGTCCGGGCCCCGCGTTCGGCGCGCCGGCCTGCCCCACTGGACCTCCCCGGTCAGCTGACCGCCGTTCTCGCCCTGGCCGGGTTGGCGTTCGCGGTGATCGAGGAGGGAAGGGTCGCCCTGGTGGCCCTCGGGATCGCGGTGGTGGCGCTGGCCGCGTTCTTCCGTATCGAGTCCCGGCATCCGCATCCCGTGGTGCCGCTGGGCCTCTTCCGCAACCGGACCGTCGCGGTGGCGGTGGGAGCCGGCTCCGCGATCAGCGTCGCCTTCTACGGCATGATCTTCGTCTACAGCCTCTTCTTCCAGCAGGTACGCGAGCAGTCCGCGCTCACCGCCGGCCTGATGTTCTTGCCGATGAGTGCCCTACTGGTGGTGGTGAACATCCTGTCGGGGAGGCTCGCGAACCGTTACGGGCCGAGACTGCCGATGCTGGTGGGCCAGATGGTCTCCGTAGGCGGCCTGTTGCTCCTGCTGTCCGTGGACACGGACACGTCGCTGGTGCTGACCGCCGCGCTGCTCGTTCCGCTGGCACTGGGAGCGGGCCTGGCCCTGCCGCCGCTCACCGCCGCCATGATGGAGACCGTGCCGGCCGACCGGGCCGGGGTCGCCGCGGGTGTCCTCAACGCCGCCCGTCAGGTCTCCGGCGGGCTGGGGGTGGCCGCGTTCGGCGCCCTGGTCGCGGACGGTTTCGAGGACGGGATGCGGACGAGCCTGGTGATCAGCGCGATCCTGTTGAGCCTCACCTCTCTGGCGACGACCCGGCTGGCACGGGGCAATGAGCAGCGCGAAGCGGTCAGGAACTGACCTGGGCGCGGCTCCTCCAGCGTCTCCCGGACGGGCCGATCTCCGCCCAGACCGTCTTCCCCGACGGCGGTGACGGACGCACGCCCCAGTCCGCGGCGAGGGCGCCGACGAGGAGCAGCCCCCGGCCCCCTTCCGGCGTTTCCGTGGGCCCCACGGGAAGGGGACGCTCACCGCGCGGGTCCGTCACCTCGATCCGCAGTGTCCCCTCCGGCCAGAGGCTGAGGCCGACGCGGAAGCCCCGCCCCTACAGCCGTCCGTGCCGGACGGCGTTGGAGGTCAGCTCGGCCACCACGAGGGCGGCGGCGTGGGTGGCCTCGCCGTCGCGGGGCCACCCCCATGCGACGAGCTGCTCCACCGTGAGCAACCGACCGAGCCGGGCACCTCGCCGGGTGGCGCTGAGCAACTGGGTGAACTGCTGTGGGGCCATGGGGATCTGTACGGATTCGCTCTTCACACCACTCAGCGTGGCCGCGTGACCGTACGCTTACCAGGAGTGATGGCGGTACGTGACGAGCACGTACCGGTGCGCACGGCGACGGGTACCGGAGGTACCGGTGGTTCTGGACGACACGATCGGCGACGACGACGGCCCCGAGGAGGCGGCGGACCTCTTCCGCGTCGTCGGACGCCAGATCCGGCTCCTCAGGGAGCGGGCGGGGCTGACCCAGCGCGAGCTCGGTGAACGGCTCGGCTACAGCGAGGACCTCATCCGCTCCCTGGAGCGGGGCCGTCGTACGGCGCAGCCGGAATTCCTGGACGCGGCGGACGAGTTGCTGGGTGCGGGCGGGTTGCTGCGGGCCGCGTCGGAGGACGTGGCCCGGGCTCGGGCCCGGGCGCGGGTGCGGCATCCGGCGTGGTTCCGGGACTACGTCCAGCTGGAGACCAACGCGGCCGAGGTCCACGAATACGCCAGTCATGTCGTCCCGGGCCTGCTCCAGACGGAGGAACACGCGCGGGCGTTGTTCACCATGCGGAAGCCCTTGCTGGACGAGGCGACGATCGAGCAACGCGTGACAGCGCGCCTGGCTCGCCAGGACTTGCTGACTCGGTGGCCCGCCCCGATCGTGACCTGCATCGTCGAGGAGGTGGTACTGCGCAGGCCGATCGGTGGCGAGAAGGTGCACAGAGCACAGCTCGAACAGCTGCTCGCTCTCGGCCGGCTGAGGAGCTTGGAGCTTCAGGTAATGCCCACCGGTCGCGACGAGCACGCCGGACTGGGCGGCCCCTTCATTCTGCTGACGCCGAAAGGACGCTCTCAACTCGCGTACATGGAGGTGCAGAACGTCAGCAGGCTCATCACCGAGCCCGATGAGGTCCGTATCCTGGCCGCACGCTACGGCAGCATCAGGGCGCAGGCACTCACACCGTCCGACTCCCTGACTGCCATCGAGGAGTTACTGCGATGAGCATCGACGGCGCTGCCGACAGCACGGGGCCTCTCACCTGGTCGAAGAGCAGCCACAGCTCCAACGAGGGGGGTGCGTGCGTCGAGGTCGCCGCCACGGAGCACATCGTCCTCGTCCGCGACTCGAAGGACACCGCCCGCCCCCACCTGACCCTCAGCCCCGCCGGCTGGGCGGACTTCGTCCGGTACGCGGCCGGTGTGTGACGTAGCTGCGCCGGGCCGCCGGCCGGTCCTCCGCCCTCCGGCGTGAGCCGGAGGGCGGAGGACCGTTACCGGCTACCCGGTCGGCTCAGCTGCCGTCGCGCAGGTCGGCGAGTCCGCCCGGCGCGTAGGTGATGCGGTCGAACGACACCGTGCAGCCCTCGCCCGTGGGCGACTGGACGAGGAAGCCGGCGCGGGCAGCGGCCCGCTGCTGGGCCGTGCCCAGGGTGAAGACGCGGACGAAGGTCCACTTCTCCCCGTCGGCCGAGGCGTGGAAGGCGAACGCGTCGCCGGTGCGGCTGAGCCGCAACCAGCAGCTGTCGCCGTCCACCACGGCGGAGTTGACGTCGTCCGAGTGGCCCCGGGTGACGACCGTGCAGACGGTGGGCTGGTCCGGGGAGAGCTCCAGACAGAGTTTCGCCCACTCCCGCTCCCCCACGTGGAGGTAGAGGACCCCGGCGTCGAAGGCGGCGGCGAAGCCCACCGTCACCCGCGCGGCCAGCCGGAAGTCGCCTTCCGGTACGGCGCCCAGCAGGCGCGGGGCGTCGGAGGCGGGTTCCAGGGAGTCGCCGCCCGGCGGGACGAAGCGGTCCTGCCGGGCGCCCGCCCGGCCGGTGAGCACGCCGTTCTCGTACGCCCATCCGCCGTCGGGGCCCAACGGCTCCAGGTCGAAGGGTATTTCGGGGAGTCGCACCGTCATGCGCGGCGCCCGTCGACCCGTCGCGGCAGCCCCAGCGGGTTGTCCTCGCGGAGCTCCGGCGGGAGCAGGGCGTCGGGCGTCGACTGGTAGCTGACAGGGCGCAGCCAGCGTTCGATCGCCGTGGCGCCGACCGAGGTGGAGGTCGAGGTGGTGGCCGGGTAGGGGCCGCCGTGGTGCTGGGCGGGGGCGACGGCGACACCGGTCGGCCAGCCGTTGACCAGGACGCGGCCCGCCAGCGGGGTGAGCTCCGTGAGCAGCCGGGCGGCGCCGGCGTCGGTCTCCTCGGTGGCGATCTGGAGCGTGGCGGTGAGGTTGCCCGGGAGGCGGGAGAGCACGGCGGTGATCTCGTCCTCGGAGTCGTACCGTGCGACGACGGTGACGGGGCCGAAGCACTCCTCCAGCAGCGCGTCGTGCGGGCCCTCTTCGGCGAGCCGCTGCGCGGGGACGGTGAGGAAGCCCGCGGAGACGGTGTGCTCGCCGCCCGCACCGGGGGTGACGGGGGCCTCGACGTCCGGCAGTGCCGCCCGCTCGGCCACCCCCGCGACGAAGGCGTCCCGCATCCGGTGGTCGAGCATGACGCCCGAGCCGGTGTCGCTGACCGTCTCGGTCAGCGACTTCAGCAGCCGGTCGCCGGCCTCGCCGGACGGGGCGAGGACGAAGCCGGGCTTGGTGCAGAACTGCCCGGCGCCCATCGTCATGGAGCCGCCGAGGCCGGCCCCGATCTGCTCACCGCGTTCCGCGGCGGCCGCCGCGGTGACGACGACCGGGTTGAGCGAGCCCAGCTCGCCGTGGAACGGGATCGGGGTGGGGCGGGCCGCCGCCGCGTCGAAGAGGGCCCGGCCGCCGCGGATCGAGCCGGTGAAGCCTGCCGCGGTGATCAGCGGGTGCTTCACCAGCTCGACGCCCGCGTCGAAGCCGTGCACCAGGCTCACCACGTCTTCGGGCAGGCCGTTCCGCACGGCTGCCCTGCGCAGGATCGAGGCGCAGATCTCGGAGGTTGCGGGGTGGTCAGGGTGCGCCTTGACGACGACCGGGCAGCCCGCGGCGAGTGCGCTCGCCGTGTCACCGCCGGGGACGGAGAAGGCGAGCGGGAAGTTGCTGGCGGAGTAGACGGCGACGACGCCGAGCGGGATCTTGTAGCGGCGCAGGTCCGGCCAGGGCGGGGTCCTGCTGCCGTCCTCGTGGTCGATGTGGATGTCGAGGAAGGCACCCTCGTCGACGACCTCCGCGAAGGCCCTCAACTGGGCCGCCGTGCGGGCGAGCTCGCCGGTGAGCCGGGCCGGGCCGAGCGCTGTCTCCGCGTCGGCCGCCTCGATGACGTGTTCCTGGGCCTCGGCGAGCAGATCGGCCGCCGTGCGCAGGAACGCGGCGCGGACGGTGCGGTCGGCCAGGGCGCCGCGCACGGCGTGCGCGGCCCGGACCACACGGTCGACCTCCTCCGCTGTAGCCTCCACCGCAACCTGCTCACGCGGGTTCCCGGTGCGGGGGTCGACACTCCAGACTGGTGCTGCTGCCACCGTGTTTCCTTCCGGTCCACTGCTACACATCAGAAGTTGTTCGGTATTCTGAACAGCGTTCCTGATCGTGAATATGGCAGGAACTCTATTTCCGGGTGTTCAGTGTTGGCAAGAAGTCGCAGGGTCGCGCACGGTTGTGGCAAGAGGGCTGGAAGGGGCATGAGGCATGTCGGTTGCCGAGTCTGGTGGGGCACAGGTCAAGTCCGCGGTACGGACGGTGGAACTCCTCGAATACTTCGCGGGGCGCCCCGGAATGCACTCGCTGGCCGCCGTGCAGGAAGCCGTCGGCTACCCCAAGTCCAGTCTCTACATGCTGCTGCGCACGCTGGTGGAGCTCGGCTGGGTGGAGACCGACGCGACGGGCACGCGGTACGGGATCGGTGTACGCGCCCTGCTCGTCGGCACGTCGTACATCGACGGTGACGAGGTCGTCGCCGCCGCCCGGCCCACCCTGGACCGGCTCTCGGACGACACCACGGAAACCATCCACCTGGCCCGCCTGGACGGCACGAACGTGGTCTACCTCGCCACCCGGCAGTCCCAGCACTACCTGCGCCCCTTCACCCGTGTCGGCCGCCGGCTGCCCGCCCACTCCACCTCGCTCGGCAAGGCATTGCTGGCCACCCACAGCGACGAGCAGGTCCGCAAGATGCTGCCCGAGACACTGCCGGCACTGACCGAGCACACCCTCACCGATCGCGAGAAGCTGATCGAGGAGCTGCACGTCATCCGCGAGCAGGGGTACGCGGTGGACCGCGAGGAGAACACCCTGGGGCTGCGCTGCTTCGGCGTGGCCATCCCGTACCGCACGCCTGCGCGTGACGCGATCAGCTGCTCCGTCCCGGTCGCCCGGCTCACGCCGGCACACGAGCAGATGGTCAAGGACGCGCTGTTCGACGCCCGCGACCGCCTCACCCTCGCCACCCGGAGACTCTGACCCCGTGCACGTCACCCTGCGCGAGGTCCGGGACGGCGACCTGCCCCTGTTCTTCGCCTTCATGAGCGACCCGGAGGCGACCCGGGTGGCCGCCTTCACCAGCGCCGATCCGTCCGACCGGGCGATGTTCGACGCCCACTGGCAGCGCATCCGCGCGTCGGAGAGCGTCGTCATGCGCACCGTGCTCGCCGATGACGTGGTGGTGGGCAGCGTAGGCGTCTACGGACCGCCGGCCGAGCGCGAGGTCACCTACTGGATCGACCGTTCGCGCTGGGGCAGGGGCCTGGCGACGGCGGCGCTGCGGGCGCTGCTCGACGCCGTACCGGAACGCCCGCTGCGGGCGCGGGCCGCCGCGGACAACGCGGGGTCGGTCCGCGTGCTGGAGAAGTGCGGCTTCACCCTGACCGGCACGGACCGGGGGTACGCGGAGGCCCGCGGCGAGGAGACCGACGAGGTGCTCCTCCTGCTGGAGGAGTGAGAGCGGGCGCCGAGAAGATTCCTGGCCCGGCAGGTGAGAAATCGGTGAGAAGGCAGACGAACGGGAACGGCCCCCGCCACCCCACTCGTCCCTCAGCGGGATGAACAAGACAATCAGGCGCGCTTCGGTCTTCTGTCTGCTCATGGTCCTCGCCCTGCTGGTGCGGGCGACCTGGGTCCAGGCGTACGAGGCCCGGGCGCTCGCGGACGACGACCACAACCGGCGGAACACGATCGCGCAGTACGCGCAGCCGCTCGGCGACATCATCGTGGCCGGCTCACCGGTCACCGGTTCGAAGGAGACGCGGGGCGGCGACCTGCGCTACAAGCGCACCTACCCCCAGGGTGAGCTGTACTCGGCCGTCACCGGCTACAGCTCGCAGGCGTACGGCGCCACACAACTCGAAGGCATCTACGGCGACGTGCTCGACGGCACCGACGACCGGCTCAGGAATCCCGGCGAGGTGATCACCGGCGAGCAGGCCGCACCGGGCGACGTGCTGACGACCATCGACCCGGCCGTCCAGAAGGCGGCCCACGACGCGCTCGGCGACGACCGGGGCGCGGCCGTCGCGATGGACCCGGAGACCGGGCGGATCCTCGCCATGGTCTCCTCGCCCTCGTACGACCCCTCCGGCATCAGCGGGACGACGGACGGCGACACCTGGCAGAAGCTGCTCGGCGACAAGGACAAGCCCCTGGTCAACCGGGCACTGCGCCAGCCCCTCCCACCCGGCTCGACGTTCAAGCTCGTGGTGGCGTCGGCGGCGCTGGAGAACGGTCTGTACAGCTCGGTCGACGTCCCCACGGACAGCCCCGACCCGTACACCCTGCCGGGCACGTCGACGGTCCTGACCAACGAGAACGCCTCGGCGCCCTGCGGGAACGCCACCCTGCGCACGGCACTCCAGTACTCCTGCAACAACGTCTTCGCGAAGGTCGCCGCCGATCTCGGCCAGGACCGGCTGAAGGCGATGGCGGACGCGTTCGGCTTCGACACGGAGAAGCTGGACGTGCCGGTGCGCGCCTCCGAGAGTGTCTATCCCACGGGCATGGACAAGGCGCAGACAGCGCTGACCGGCATCGGCCAGTTCGAGGTGACGGCGACCCCGCTGCAGATGGCCATGGTCTCCGCGGCCCTCGCCGACGGCGGCGAGCTGGCCGCCCCGCACATGGTCTCCGAGGTGACGGACTCCGGGGGCTCGACGCTGCAGGCGTTCCCGGACGGGGACACCGAGCGCGTCGTGTCGGAGTCCACCGCCGAGCAGTTGCGCAGCGCGATGGTCACCGTCGTGGAGAAGGGCACGGGCACCAACGCCCGGATCGCCGGCGCCGAGGTCGGCGGCAAGACGGGCACGGCCCAGAACGGCGTCGGCAACAGCAACACCCCGTACGCCTGGTTCACCTCGTACGCGAAGGACGACTCCACCGGCGAGCAGGTCGCCGTCGCGGTGGTCGTCGAGGACTCGGGGGCGGCCCGCTCCGAGGTCAGCGGCAACGGCCTGGCCGCGCCGATCGCCCAGAAGATGATGAAGGCGGCACTGGGGAGCTGAGGACGCGGGGGGCGTCGCGGCGCGGCCGTCACACGGCCGCGCTCCACCGCGGGGCAGTACGGGCCGTGATCATCGGTGCGGGGCGTCCTGTCCGTGGTCCGCACCCGCATCGGCCGCGCCGCCCGAGGTCGTCGCGGGTTTCGCGTGGAGTATCGCGCGCGCCTGCTCCGCGGCGCGGGCGGTGCTCTCGGAGACGAAGTCGAGGAAGCGGGCGACGTTCTCCAGGCGGGTGGCGGCCGGGGTGCCGGGGCCGAGGACACCGACGCCCTGCCGTGCGACCTCCACGACCTGGGCGGTGGACCGGGCACTGGCCATCATGGACTCGTACCAGATGTCGTCGTCGACGACATAGCGCTCGCGGCGGCGTTCGTCGCGTTCCCGGCGGGCGAGGCCCTGCTCCTCGAGGAACGCGATCGCCTTGGAGACGGACGCCGGGCTGACCTGGAGACGCTGGACGAGTTCGGCCGCGGTGAGACTGCCCGTGTCGGCGAGGGTGAGGCAGGCCATCACCCGGGACATCATCTTGGGCATGCCCGAAGCCATGATGACGGTGGTGAACACCTCCTCGTACTCGCGCACGGCCTCGGCGTCACGCCCGTAAGCCTGCGGAACCGCCTCCACGCCCCGGGACGTGGTCTGCCCGCGCCGGTGGGCGCGGCGCTCGGTGGCACGGTGGGCCAGGTCGGCGCGGTAGGCGGTAGGGCCGCCGTTGCGCATCACCTCACGCGTGATCGTCGAGGTGGGGCGGTCCAGTTGTCTGGCGATCTCCGCGTAGGCGAGCCCGTCGGCCAGCCCGAGCGAGATGTGCCGGCGTTCCTCCTGAGTGAGCCTGCCTCCCGGCACCGCGATCTCCCTTCGTAGGTCCCGATACCCCGAGCATAGCGTTCACTTCCATTCCATTGCAACGACAGACTGTCCGCTTGTTGCATTACGCCCAGGGCCGTTGCAACGATTAGTAGGCTTTGACCTGCACTTATGCGTGTCATACGCAACGCGTCTCTTGCTGCATCCATGAACGCAACGTAGCGTTTCCACTATCAGAAACGACGAGCAGACAGGGACACGCCATGCAGAACTTCGACACCCCCGCCCCGATCTCCGCCGTGCTCGACCTCCCCGCAGGGCGCGTCCGGTTCATCGCCGCCGACCGGGCCGACACCACGGTCGAGGTCCTGCCCGCCGACGCCTCCAGGGGCCAGGACGTGAAGGCGGCCGAGCGGACCACGGTCGCCTACGGAGACGGTGTCCTGCGGATCACCGCCTCACCGGCGAAGAACCGGATCCTCGGCAGCTCCGGGTCCGTCGAGGTGACCGTCCAGCTGCCCGCAGGCTCCCGCGTCGAGGCGAAGGCGGCCGGCGCCGAGTTCCGGGGCGTCGGACGGCTCGGTGACGTCGCCTTCGAGAGCGCGCAGGGCTCGGTCAAGCTCGACGAGACCGCGAGCGCCCACCTCACCCTCCTCGCCGGTGACGTGTCGGTCGGCCGCCTGGGCGGCCCCGGGGAGATCAGCACCCAGCAGGGCGACATCAACATCACCGAGGCCATGGGCGGCACGGTCGAACTGCGCACCCTGTCCGGCGGGATCTCGGTCGGCGCCGCCCGCGGAGTCTCCGCCTCCCTGGACGCCGGCACCACATACGGCCGGATCCACAACGCGCTCAAGAACACCGACGGCGCCGCCGCCGGCCTGACCATCCACGCGACCACCGCCCACGGCGACATCACCGCCCGCAGCCTGTGAAGGAGCACCCCATGACCGACCTGGCCATCGCGGCGAACGGGCTGCGCAAGTCCTACGGCGACAAGACCGTCCTCGACGGCGTCGACCTGACCGTCCCCGAAGGAACGGTCTTCGCCCTGCTCGGCCCGAACGGGGCAGGCAAGACCACCGCCGTCAAGATCCTTTCCACGCTCGTCTCCGCGGGCGCCGGCTCCGGCGACATCCGCATCGGCGGTCACGACCTGGCCGCCGACCCGCAGGCGGTGCGTGCCGCGATCGGTGTCACCGGCCAGTTCTCCGCCGTCGACGGACTGATCACCGGCGAGGAGAACATGCTACTCATGGCAGACCTGCACCACCTGCCCAAGAACGAGGGACGCCAGGTCACCACCGAACTCCTGGAGCGCTTCGACCTGACCGAAGCAGCGAAGAAACCCGCCTCCACCTACTCCGGCGGCATGAAACGCCGCCTGGACATCGCCATGACCCTCGTCGGCAACCCGCGGATCATCTTCCTCGACGAACCCACCACCGGCCTCGACCCCCGCTCCCGCCACACCATGTGGCAGATCATCCGCGCCCTGGTCTCCGAAGGCGTCACCGTCCTCCTCACCACCCAGTACCTCGAAGAGGCCGACGAACTCGCCGACCGCATCGCCGTACTCCACAACGGAAAGATCGCCGCCGAAGGCACCGCCGAAGAACTCAAACGACTCGTCCCCGGCGGCCACGTCCGCCTGCGCTTCACCGACCCCACCACCTACCGCGACGCAGCCCGCACCCTCACCACCGCAACCCGCGACGACGAGGCCCTCTCCCTCCAACTGCCCAGCGACGGCAGCCAACGCGACCTGCGCACCATCCTCGACCGCCTGGACACCACCGGAATCGAGGCCGACGAACTGACCGTGCACACCCCCGACCTCGACGACGTCTTCTTCGCCCTCACCACCACCACCCTCCCCAGCCAGCCCAACCATCCCAAGGAGACCGCCCGATGAGCACCCTCCCCCTCGCCGTGCGCGACTCCTCCACCATGCTGCGCCGCAACCTCCTGCACGCCCGCCGCTACCCCTCCCTCACCCTCAACCTGCTCCTCACCCCCGTCATGCTCCTGCTGCTCTTCGTCTACATCTTCGGCGACACCATGAGCGGCGGTGCGGGGCGCTCCGCCTACATCGCCTACATCGTTCCCGGCATCCTGCTCATGACCATCGGCTCCACCACCATCGGCACCGCCGTCTCGGTTTCCACCGACATGAGCGAAGGCATCATCGCCCGCTTCCGCACCATGGCCATCCACCGCAGCTCCATCCTGTTCGGGCACGTCGTGGGCAGCGTCCTGCAGACGATCCTGAGCGTGATCCTCGTCGGCGCCATCGGAGTGGCCATGGGCTTCCGCTCCACCGATGCCACCGTCCTGGAATGGCTGGCGGCCTTCGGCCTGCTCGCCCTGTTCGCCCTGGCCTTCACCTGGATCGCGGTCGGCATGGGCCTGTCCAGCCCCAACGCCGAAGCCGCCAGCAACAACGCCATGCCCCTGATCCTGCTGCCCCTCATCTCCAGCGCCTTCGTGCCCCTGCACTCGATGCCGGGCTGGTTCCAGCCGATCGCCGAGTACCAGCCCTTCACCCCCGCCATCGAGACCCTGCGCGGCCTGCTCCTCGGGACCGAGATCGGCAGCAACGGGTGGCTCGCCCTCGGCTGGTGCCTGGCCCTGACCCTCCTGGGCCATCGCTGGTCCAAGGCCCAGTTCGACAGCGACCCCAGGTAGTCGCGATGCCGGCGCGGGCCACCGCCCGCACCACGTCCCGCACCACGTCCCGCACCACGTCCCGCACCACGTCCCGCACCACGTCCCGCACCGGGGCGGCGTACTCCGACTCCGCGTCGGCCCGCGCCGCCCCGTCGGCGTACCCGGGGTCCGGACCGCCACTCGAGTGGCTGGGGGCCGGGGCTCCGCACAGGTGTCGCGCGACGCTTCTTCCGTACCAGGGGTTCACGTTTTCGCCGTGTTACGCCTTACTGGGTTACGCACCCGCGTCGAAGCGCTTCCGGGGTGCGCGTTGGTACGCTCTCGTCCCCGCGGACGGAAGTGTGAACGTACACAGCGACGTACGCGGCCCGTTCGAGCGGGCAGGGATCCGAGTGCAGAGAAGGGGTACCCGTGGGCACAGTCGTGGATGATGCTGCTGCCGCCGAGTTCCATGCGTTCTTCGAGGCGCACTATGCCGAACTCGCCCGGCTCGCCCACCTGCTGACGGGCGAGGCCGACGCGGCCGACGATCTGGCTGCCGAGGCGCTGATGGCGCTCTGGCACCGCTGGGACCGGGTCAGGGGCGCCGAGCACCCGGTGGCGTACGCGCGTGGGGTCGTCGCCAACCTGGCCCGTACGCGCATCCGCAGTGCCGTGCGTGAACGCCGCAGGATCGCGCTGTTCTGGGCGCCGCGCGCCGCCGGGGACGGATACGCGGCGGACGGGCCCGACGTGTCGGCGGTGGTGGACGTCCAAGGGGCCCTGCGCCGGCTGCCGTTCCGCAAGCGGGCGTGCGTGGTGCTGCGGCACGCCTTCGACCTCTCCGAGCGGGACACCTCGCTGGTCCTCGGGATATCGGTCGGTACGGTGAAGAGCCAGACCTCGCGCGGTGTGGCGGAACTGCAGCGGCTGCTCGGCCCCGCGGCAGCGGCCGCCGAGGTGCAGGTGGCCGTCGCGGCGCAGCGCACCGGAGGAAGACAGTGAACGACGAGGACCTGCGGCAGCGGCTGCACACCGCCGCCGCCTCGCACCGCCCGGACCGGGAACGGATGCTGGCCCGGATCGAGCGCGGCATGGCCGGGGAGGCACCGGCCCGCACCCCCCGTCCGCCGCGTGCGCCGATGCCGTGGCTGCGGGTGGCGGGTGCGACGGCGGCGGTGTGCGGGGTGCTGGCGGCCGGGGCGTTCGCGGTCACCTCGGCGGGTCAGCGGGAGCCTGCGGGAGCGCGGGTGGCCGCCGGACCCGCGTCACCGTCCCCCTCGCCCCCGGCGGACCCCTCGCGGGGCGGCGCGCTGCCCGCCGGGCAGGGGCCGCTGCGGTCGGACGGCACGGTGGACTCCCACAGCAACCGCTACTGGGCGCAGAGCAATGTGACGGTCGAGGCGAGGGAACCCCTGTCCGCACTCACCGTCGAACTGCGGGTCGAGCTGAACGGCGGGGTGAACACCACGGGTTCCTGGCGTTCCCTGCCCGAGCAGGACTTCGTGGTCTCGGCGCACGAGGAGGGCGGTTTCCTCGTCTACCGGTGGACGCTGAAGCCGGGGCGGAGCGTGCCGGCGGGTACGCACACCTTCGCCGGGCAGTACAACCACGCGGAGGGGGTCCGGGACGCCGGGCGGGACGGCTACACGGCGCGGGCCCGGGCGTCCGAGGGTGAACAGGTCACGGTGGGCGGGGACTTCACGGCGGCGCCCTGAGCACGTCGTACGAAAAAGTTCCGGGACCCGGCAACCCCCCGGCCCGCCGGTGGCGACCAAGAAGCGCAACACTCCCCCACCACCGAGGAACGGAACACCCCACATGAGCGCACGAGCGCGTACTCACCGGCGCCGGCCCGGCAAGCGCCGCATGGCCGCCGCGCTGACCGCGGCCCTGGGACTCACCGGCGCCGCACTGGCCACCAACGTCATGCTGCAGCCCGCCGGCGCGGCAGCGGCCGCGGTCCCCGCCTGGCCCAGCGCCAAGGGCACCCAGGCGGTCTCGTCGACCATCGAGGTCTCCGGGACGTACGACGGCGGTCTCAAGCGCTTCTACGGCAGCGGCGACCTCGGCGACGGCGGCCAGGACGAGGGGCAGGACCCGATCTTCGAGCTGAAGGACGGGGCGACGCTGAAGAACGTCATCCTGGGCTCGCCCGCCGCGGACGGCATCCACTGCTCCGGCAGCTGCACGCTCCAGAACGTCTGGTGGGAGGACGTCGGCGAGGACGCCGCGTCCTTCAAGGGCACCTCCTCGTCCTCCGTGTACACGGTGTACGGCGGCGGGGCCCGCAAGGCCTCCGACAAGGTCTTCCAGTTCAACGGCGCGGGCAAGCTGGTCATCACCAAGTTCCAGGTCGCCGACTTCGGCAAGCTGGTCCGCTCGTGCGGCAACTGCTCCAAGCAGTACCAGCGCAACATCATCGTCAACGACGTCGACGTGACGGCACCGGGCAAGTCCCTGGTCGGCATCAACACGAACTACGGGGACACCGCCGCGCTGCGCTCCGTGCGGATCCACGGCGACAGCAGCAAGAAGATCAAGCCGTGTGTCCGCTACACCGGCAACAACACCGGGGCCGAGCCGAAGGAGACGGGCAGCGGACCGGACGGCACCTACTGCCGCTACACGGCGTCGGACCTGAGCTACGACTGAGCCGCGGGACCTGCCGCCCCGGTGTCCCGGCCGTGTTCGGGCCGGGACACCGGGGCGGCGAGCTCTCAGCAGCCGATGGGGGCCGAGCCGACGGCCACGTCGTCGAACCACAGGGTGTCGTCACCCGTCCCGTAGCTCTCCCAGCCCAGTCGCAGGGTGGTGGGCCGGGGCGGGGTGGTGCGGGCCAGCCATTGCTGGTCGATGTCCTGTGTGGGGACACCGTCGGCGTGCAGGCCCGCGATCCGCTCGTCGCCGAGCCAGGTGTCGAGACCCGTGGCCGTCGTGTCGATCGCGAAACGCAGGCACTGCCAGCTGTTGGTCGGCAGCGGCCGGCTCAGCGCCACGCCGGCCGGGCTCTGCGCCGGCAGCGTGGCGTCGTCACTCTCCCGGTTCCACTGCAGGGCGCCGTTCTGGCCCCCGACGCGCAGGCTCCGCCCGCCCTGGGAGGTGTCGGGCAGGGAGACGAAAGTGACGTGGGCCGAGGGCAGCGCGGTGGTGTGCCTCACCCACATGCGTCCGTACACCACCGGACCGACCGAGGACAGGTCCGCAGTGGCGGCGACGAAGGCGTGGTTGCAGTAGCCGGCCCGGCCGTCGACCCGTAGCGATGTGCCGCCGCTGTGCGCGACCGCCCTGTCGACGGCGGCCGTGCCGGTGCCCTGGCAGTCGGGTGCGGTGAACTTCCAGGCGCCGGACGGGGTGGGACCGGTCTGGTCCTCGAAGCCCGAGCAGATGACCGCGCTGCCGCAGTCCGCGCCGGTCGGCGGGGGCGTGGGCGGCGGAGTCGTAGGCGGCGGAGTCGTGGGGGGCGGAGTCGTGGGGGGTGTGGTCGGTGGCTGGGTGCCGTCACCGCCGCAGGGCACGCCGTTGAGGGCGAAGTCGCCCGGTGCGGAGCCGGCCGACCGCACGGTTCCCTGCAGGCCGAATTCGGCGGTGCCGCCCGTGGCCAGCGCGCCGTTCCAGCCCGTGTCGACGGCGACGACGGACGCACCGGTCTGGGTGACGGAAGCGTTCCACGCCGAGGTCACCTTCTGATCGCCGGTGTAGGTCCAGGTCAGCCGCCAGCCGGTGAGCGCCTGGCCGAGATTGGTGACCTTGATCTGGGCGGTGTAGCCGCCGGTCCACTGGTTCACGCTGTAGTCGACCCGGCAGCCGGAGTCCGCCGCGCTCGCGGACATCGCGCCGCTCGCGGACATCACGGTGAAGCCGGACGCGAGCAGTACGAGGGACGTGAGGACCGCCGTCACGGGCCGGCTCAGTAATCGCGGGAGAAGGATGCGCACGTGTGCCTCCGAGGTAGGGGGGTGCGAGAGAGTGGCGGGAGCGCTCCCATGCAACGGGACGGGACTCCGGTGCCCCGGAGCCCCGTCGAGGTCAGCCGGTGGGGGTGTCGGCGTACCAGCCGTGGACGACCTTCCGCCCCGGCGCGGCCGACGGGAGTGACCACCCGGTGACGGGAGCGCCCGGGCCGGTGGTCTTCACCTCGGACCGGAAACCACCCCGCCACCCACCGGTGGCCGTGCGGCCGGCCTCGCAGCCGGTGGCGGGCACCGCCCGGGGGCCGGTGGGTGCCCTGAGGCCCGGGACGGTCGCGCAGGTCGCACGTGCGGCGGGAAAGCTCTTCATGCGTTCCTCCTCGTGCGAAGCGGACACAGCGCCATGGGAGCGCTCCCAGACCCCTCGGCCCGAGACCGTACACCGGCGCGCCAGGCGCGTACAGTCATTCGACCGACGCAATGTGCCGCATGCGGATGACCGCTGCTCAGCCGCCCACCCAGAGGTCCAGCCACGCGTACACCTCGTCCTGCATGTCGGCCGTGAACGCGTGGCCACGGCCCGGCCACGTCGTCGTCGTGAGCCGGCTGCCCGCTCCCTGCGACTCCCAGACCGCCCGCATCTTCGCGTACGCCGCCGTCACCCCGGCCCGCGGGAAGAGGTGATCTTGTTCGCCCGCGAGGAAGAGGGCGGGCTTCGGGGCGGCGAGCGAGGCGACGTCCGGGATGTCGAGGTGACGGTGGAGCCCGGGGTGGAGCGTGAAGTACGCGGACTGGCCGCGCAGGACGTTGTTGCCCGGGACCATCACGCCGGCCACGGTCGTCATCCAGCAGACGGCCGCCGCGGCCCGGACGCCGTCGGACAGGGCGGAGAGCTGCCAGGCGCGGTAGGCGCCCATGGAGAAGCCCAGCGCCCCGACGCGCCCCTCGTCCACCTGGGGCAGTGTGGCGAGGAAGGCCGCGGCCCGGATGTCCTCGTGGGCGGCGAGTCCGGCCAGCGAGGTACCCAGCTGGAGGAAGTTGGCTGCCAGGGCCTGCTGGTCCCCGTAGGCCAGCGGTCCCCTGTCGCCCCAGCCGAGGGTGTCCACGGCGAGCACCGCGTAACCGCGGGCCGCCAGTTCGTCGCCCGGGAACCGGCCCCCGTAGTACCGGGCGGCCCACGCCGTGGCCCGGGCGAGGCGGGCCGGGTCCGCCCGGGGGCGTACGACCTTCTCCCTGCCGATGGAGAACTCGCCGCCGTGGTCGTGCAGGAGCAGTACCGCCGGGAAGGGCCCGCTGCCGTGCGGCAGCAGCAGGGAGCCGCGCGCCCGCCCGTAACGGCTGACGGCGAACTCCACGGTGCGCGCGGTGTACGCGTCCGTCCGGTGCTCGTCGACGGTCACGGGGTCGAACGGTTCGGGCCCGGGAGCGAGCGGCTGCAGGAAGGACTCCCCGGCTCTGGCGCGCGCTTCGGCGCGCCAGGCCGTGAAGTCGCCGCCGGTGGCGTTCTCCCAGGCGAGCGGGAAGGTGAGGCCGTCCCGGAGCTGCTCGTAGAAGGCGGGGAGCACGCCTTCCGTGAGGCCGGATCTCACGCGTACGGGCGCCAGTCGCCGAGCCACTCGGCCGGGGTGTGGGAGCGGGCCTGCGACCGGCTCAGCCGGGGACGGTTGCCGGGGACGGTGATGCGGGCGCCGGGGCCGGTGTTGTGGTACTCGGCGAAGCGCTGTTCCTGCCAGGGGAAGCCCGCGGACATGGTGCCGTAGGGCGTGTCCGCGTCGATGCCCGCACCGAGATGGCTGTCGCGGACGGTGAGCATCGGGTGTGCGGTGAGGTCGGAGGAGGGCACCCAGGGGCGGGCCAGTTTGTAGTACGCGTCGGGGGCGGTGCTGGTGACACGGGAGCGCACGACCAGGTAGCCGTGCGGGTTGGCCCCGGCGGTGCTGGGCGCGAAGACGAAGCCGTACGGGGCGGACGCCAGGTCGGTGCGGGTCAGGGTGCGGAAGTGGCAGCGGTCGTAGACGGCGGTGGCACGGCCGAAGACGAAGTCGACGTCACCCTCCATGTAGCAGTCGCGGTAGTACTGGCGGGCGAACGCGGTGAGGGACAGGGAGTCTGCGTACAGGGTGTCCTGGTGGCCGAGGAATCGGCAGCGGTAGAACGCCGAACGATCGCCCTGGACCTTGATCGCGACGGCCTGGGTGCCGGTGTACCCGGGGTGGCCGGCGCGAAGCCAGTCGTTGGCGAAGGTCACGTCGCGGGCGGTGAAGCCGGCGGCCTGGACGGTCGTGGTCGCGGACCCGGAGGTCCCGTAGGTGCCCGAGCCGTCGGGCTTGGGGGTGCCGGCCGCGTTGTCGTGGACCATGACGGTGTCGCGGGGGTCCCCGCTCGCGCCGACGAGGGTCAGGCCGGTCAGGGCGGCGGGGACGGTGACGGTCCCGCGGTACACGCCGGGGGCGAGCACGAGGGTGTGTCCCGTGCCGGAGGCGGCGTCGACGGCCCGCTGCACGCCGGTGTGGTCGCCCCGGCCCTGCGGGTCGACGTACAGGGTGCGGGAGTCGAGGCGGCGGGAGGGCGAGCCGTACCGGCCGAACGGCCGGTGCGTGGCGGGGCGGGCGTGTGCGGCGGGCGCCGCGCCGAAGGTGAGGGCGGCGCCTGTGCCGGCGAGCAGGGACAGGGCACTGCGTCGGCTGAGCATGGCGGTACTCCTTGGCGGATGAGGGCCGGAGCGGCGCTCTCCGGGGTGATGGAGAGCGTGCGGTGCCGCTCCGGCCGGTTCGGGTGGGCTCAGCGGCTCAGCGGCTTGCCGGCTCCAGCTGCCAGGTCCACGAGCAGGGGGACGACGAGCGGGTGGTCGACCTTGGTGCGCAGCTCCGGATTCCAGCCGGCGCCCTCGGTGAGCTGCTCGGCGGGAACACCCGCGTTGTGCACGGCGATCAGGTCGGTCCTGCGGCCGTTGACGTAGTTGTCCTGCGCCGTGAGGGAGGACTCGGACCACTTCTTGAGGATGGTCGCCTTGTCGAAGCCGGCGGGCACGGTGAAGGCGTTGTGCTCCGCGACGAGCGCGGATTCGGCTCCGATGCCGTACGTGTAGCCGTAGGCGGCGCCCCGGGTGGCGACGAAGTGGTTGTTGTACGAGTCGACCTGGCCGAAACGGACGCGGGGCGCTCGCTCCTTCACGTCCTTGAAGAGGTTGTGGTGCAGCGTGACGCGGAGCTTGCCCCGGTCGCTCGCGCCGGCGCCGTCGCTGTTGCCGATGAGCATCGTCTTGTCGTGGTCCTTGAGGACGTTCCACGAGACGGTGACGAGGTCCGCGCCGCGCACGATGTCGAAGAGGCCGTCGTGCTGCTGGTACACCTGGCCGAAGTAGTGGGGCTGGCCGGCGTCGGGGCGGTCGCCGTCGCCGAACGTGTTGTGGTCGACCCAGACGTGGCTGGAGCCGTGGACGACGAGGTTGTCGTACTCGGAGTTCCAGGCGCCGTGGTCCCCGTCGGTCGGGTCCCACTGGGGGAAGCAGTCGTAGGTGTCCTCGAAGGTGATGTTGCGGACGATGACGTTGGAGACGTTCTTCACCTGGAGGCTGGCGCCGATGACCGTGGCGTCCTTCCCGACACCGACGAGCGTGGTGTTGGAGGGGACGTTCACGTTGACGGCGGCCGCCTGGAGCTTCGCGGAGGCGGCGCGGGCGTCCTCCAGCGGGCCCGAGGGGACCGCGTCGGTGCCCCAGACGGCCGGGTCGTAGGCGGCGAGGTACTTCTCCAGGGTGTAGCCGTCCTGCTGGTACTCCTCGCAACCGATCGGGGTGCCGTTGACGTCGGCGTTGCCGTGGACCGTCCCGGCGATCCGGACGATCTTCGGGGCGTCGCCGGCGTCCTTGAAGGCGGCGATGAGCTCGGCCCTGTCGGTCACGGTGTAGACGTGGTCGGGGGTGGCCTGCGAGCCGCCCGTGGTGGAGCCGTCGGCGGCGGCCCAGCCGTCGCCCGCGGGAAGGACGGCGCGCTCGACGCCCTTGCCCCGGTGGTGCGGGGCCGCCTGGGCGGGGACGCTCACGGCGAGGGCCAGTGAGGCGCAGCCCAGCACCACGGCGATGGCGCGGGCATGAGTCATGCGTGCGGGCATGGCGAATCCTTAACTGTCGTTCGGAGAAGGTGTGGTGCGTGCGGACGTGCGCTGCGGGAGATCGTGCGGCGCGGGAGCGGCGCGTTGCCGAGGAAGGGCAGCGGGTCAGGCCTGCGGCCAGGTGATCCAGGCCTCGCGGACCGGCTCGTCGAGGCGGCGCAGGTCGCGCCGGGCGAGCACGTCCGCGTCCAGCAGCGCGCGGGCCGTCATCCGGGCCACGTCGATGGCGCCCGCCGGCCGGAAGTGGGTGTTGTCCTGCTTGCCGTCGGGGTAGTTGGGCGACTCCCCCGGCTCCAGCCAGTTGAAGTACGTCTCGGTGGTGTCCGGGCCGAGTTCCTGCCAGCGGGCGAGGGAGAGCGCCTGGAGGTCGAGCAGGGCCACCCCCTCCTCGGCGGCCAAGGCCCTCATCGCGGCGGGGTACTCGCCGTGGGTGGGCCTCGCGGTCCCGTCCGCGGCGAACCGGCGGCGCTCGACCGGGGTGAGCAGCACGGGCTCCGCCCGCCGGGCGCGGGCGCCCTTCACGTACCGGCGCAGGTACTCCTGGTACGTGGTGTACGGGTCGGTGCCGCGGGCCGGGTCCTCGGTCTTCTCGTCGTTGTGGCCGAACTGTACGAGGACGAGGTCGCCGGGGCGGACGCCGTCCAGGAGCGCGGTGAGGCGGCCCTCGTCGACGAAGCTCTTCGAGCTCCGCCCGTTGACCGCGTGGTTGGCGACGGTGAGACCGCGGGCGAGGAAGAAGGGCAGGGCCATGCCCCAGCCGGTCTCGGGCGCGGCGTCGGCGTACTTCTGGGCCGCCGTCGAGTCGCCCGCGATGTGGAGCGTCCGGGGCCGGGGCCTGCCTCCGCCCGGGTGCGCGGCCGCGGGGGTGGCCGCGAGGGCGAGGGGCAGCGCGAGGATCGCGGCTGCCGTCCGTCTGCGGGTGAGTGACACAGGGGTCTGCCTCTCTCGTAGGACGTACACGCGGGATGGGCCGGGAGAGGGACCGGCGGCGGGGCGCGACCCGGACCGCCGCCGGTCCCCCGGTCACCGGGGTGCCGGCCGTGAGGGGACGGTCGGGTCAGCCGTTGCCCAGTTCCGTCCATTCCTTCTGGGCGGTGTTCAGCTCGTCGGCCATCTTGTCCAGGAACGCCTTGGCCGTGGTCTTGCCGAGGAGCACCTTCTGGAACTCCGGCTCGTTGTCGGCCTTGCTGATGTTGTTCCAGTCGGGCAGGTAGTACGGCAGGTCGACGATCTTGGTGGAGCCGTCCGTGAGGGCCTTGGCGGCGAGCGCGGTCGGCTCGGACTTCGCGATCCACGGGTCCTTGGCCGCCTCGGTGTTGGCCGGGATGGCGCCCGCGGACTCGTTCCACTTGCTGTTGGACTCGTGCGAGGCCGCGAACTCGATGAACTTCCAGGCCGCGTTCTTGTTCTTGCTGCTGCGGAACAGTCCGAGCCCGTCCACCGGGTTGGAGACCTGCACCCGCGTGCCGCCTTCCCCGATGGGTGCCGGGATGCCGGCGAACTTGTCCTCGCCGAGGGCCTTCACGTGGTCCTGGTAGGAGCCGAGGTTGTGGCTGAGCATCCCGATGGTGCCGGTGTCCCACTGGGCGACCATCTTGGTGAAGTCGTTGTTCACGTCGGCGGCGGGCGTCGTCCTCTTGAAGAGGCCGGCGTACTTCTCCAGCGCGGCGACGTTCTTCGGGTCGTTGAGCGTCGTCTTGTCGCCGTCCCAGAACTCCGTGATGCCGGTCTGCCCGTAGACGGCGTCGAGCGCCTGGGCGATGGATCCCGCACCGCCGCGGATGGTGTAGCCGAACTTGTTGTTCTTGGTATCCGTGAGCTTCTCGGCGGCCTCGTAGAACTTGGGCCAGGTGGTGGGGGCTTCCAGCTTCGCCTGCGCGAACAGGTCGGTGCGGTACCAGAGCGCGCCGTTGTTCGCGGAGGTCGGCATGGAGTACATGTCGTCGCCCCGGCCGGCGGCGGCTCTGACGCTCTCGACCATGCCCTCGACGAGCTTGCCCTTCAGCGACGACCCCTCCAGCCGCTTGTTGAGGGGTTCGAGGGCTTCCTGCGACACCATGTTGGCGAGATAGGCGGTACCGACCCCGCCCACGTCGGGCAGGCCGCCGCCCGCGATGGCCGTGTCGTACTTGGACTGGACGTCGGCGATCGGGATCGGGACGTACTTGACCTTGATGTCCGGGTACTTCTTCTCGAAGTCCTTGATGATCTCGGTCCAGATGGCGGTGCGCGGACCACCGTTGTTGTCCCAGAAGGTGATCTCGCCCTTGCCGCTGCCCTCGGTGCCCGTGCTGCTGCCGTCGTCACCGCACGCGGTGGCCGTCAGGGCAAGTACCGCCGTCAGGGACACCGCGGCCGCGGCACGCCCCCGGTGCGTCTTCGAGATGGTCATCGTCGGCTCTTCTCTCTCGGTACTGTCGGTGAAATCGCTGGTGTCGCAGGTGCGGGTCGCTCTGTACTTCCGTGGGGGGCGTCTGTGAGGCGTGCCGTCAGCGGCTGGTGCGGAACGCGGTGAAGCAGGCCGTGCCGGAAGGTCCCGTACCGTCCGGCGCGGTGGCGAAGAGGCCCAGCAGTGCTCCGACCCAGCGCCAGGGCGTGGCGGCGAAGACCTGGCCCGAGGGGCGGAAGCCGGCGCCGTCGCCGGTGTCGGCGTGGAAGCGGCAGCGGGCGCCCCGGGAGACCTCGATGCGCAGCCGCACGTGGGAGCCCGGGGCGGGGCGGGCGTGTGCGGCGTCCCGTTCGTGCTCGGCGACGGTCTCGGCGTACCGGTGGACGAGCCGGGTGGTCCCGTCCGCACCGGCTTCCAGGCCGATCCACGCGAAGGCGTCGCCCAGGACGGCGAGGCCGGCCTTGGCCCCCGGCTCGTCGCTGTGCAGGGTGAGGCCCGTCTCGACGGTGAACTCCTCGGCGGGCAGCCGCTGGACGAGGACGTTGGGCAGGGCCCGCAGGTCGTGCGCGTACGCGGTCCGTACGCAGCTGAGCCGCAGCCCGTCGCCCGCGTGCTCGACCGTCCAGCCGGGCCGGGGGTTGGCCGTCCACTGCCACTGCCTGCCGTGGCGCCCGCCGGGGAAGGTGTCGCTGGAGGCGGGCGCTTCCACGGCCTGCTCGGCGGCCTTCGGTTTGGGGTGGACGAGGACGGGTTCGCCCTCGTCGCCGATGACCGGCCAGCCCCCTTCCCAGCGCATCGGCTGGAGGTGGACCACCCGGCCGTAGGCGCCCCTGGCCTGGAAGTGGAGGAACCAGTCCTCGCCTGCGCCTGTCCTGACCCAGCCGCCCTGGTGCGGGCCGTTGACATCGGTACGGCCCTGGGACAGGACGACCCGCTCCTCGTACGGACCCCAGAACTCCCGCGAGCGGAAGGCGCCCTGCCAGCCCGTCTCCACTCCCCCCGCCGGGGCGAAGATCCAGAAGTAGCCGTCGTGCCGGTAGAGCTTGGGGCCCTCCAGGGTGAACCAGCCGGGGATCGTGTCGCCGTCGACGAGGGTGCGGCCCTCGTCGAGGAGTTCTCGCCCGTCCGGGCTCATCCGGTGGCCGGTGAGCCGGTTCTTGATGCCGGACCGGGACCTGGCCCATGCGTGCACGAGGTAGGCCTCGCCGGTCTCCTCGTCCCACAGCGGGCAGGCGTCGATCAGTCCCTTGCCCGCCTTCAGGAGATGCGGGGCGGTCCACGGGCCACGGATGTCCTCGGCGCTGATCTGCTGGATGCCGTGGTCGGGGTCGCCCCAGAAGATCCAGAAGCGGCCGGCGTGGTGGCGCAACGAGGGGGCCCACACCCCGCAGTCGTGGCGGGGCACCGCGAACTCGGCGGCCGGCTCCAGCCGGTCGAGGGCGTGGCCGACGAGCGTCCAGTTGACCAGGTCGCGGGAGTGCAGCAGCGGCAGCCCTGGTACGCGGCCGAAGCTGGACACCGTGAGGTAGTAGTCCTCGCCGACCCGCACGACGTCCGGGTCGGACCAGTCCGCGTCGAGGACGGGGTTGCGGTAGGTGCCGTCTCCGAGGTCGGCGGTGCGGGGCTTCGACGGGCCGCTCACGCGGTCACCACCTTGCGGACGTAGGCGGCGGCCGTGTCGCGGTCGAGCCGGCCGTCGGCGACGACGGTGACGATCCGGCGTACGACGGTGTCACCCGCCTCGACGGGCAGCCGGCGGTCCGCGGCGAGGGAGGAGCCGACGCCGGGGTACTCGGCGGCCCGCACGAACCACGGGTCGCGCCGGGTCTCCTCGGTCGCCCCGGCGAAGACGAGGGTCCAGCCCTCCCCTGCGAGGGCCAGCCAGTCGGCGGGGGCGCCGTGCACCGCCTCCTCTCCCTCGCGGGTGCCGCTGAACACGGCGGGGGCGGCGGACTCCTTGGGGGCGCGCCAGAAGAAGCCGCCGTATCCGGCGCCGGGACGGCCGTTGGTGGCCGGGCTGCCGATGGACAGGGCGGTGGTGCCCCGGTTGGTGAGGGAGAAGGAGAAGTCCAGGACCCAGGCGGTGTCGGAGAGTTCACCGACGGCGACGGTGCGGTGCTCGCGCAGGAGCTCGGTCCCGCCGGCCTCCCAGCCGAGTTCCTGGACGAAGCCGTCCGGGTCGCGGAGCTTCCACCCGCGGTGGCGCTGGACCCCGTGGTTGTCGAGCGCGGTGGGGCCCTGGCCGCGGACGAAGGTCCTGCCGCCCCAGAAGTTGTGTCCGGCCACGTCGGGGACGGCGACGGAGACGCCCAGGTGGTGGATGTGGTCGGCGGGGCGCTCCTCGGTGACGGGGATGCCCGCGAGGGTGGTGACGGGGTGGAGGTAGGGGCGGCCGTGCGTCTCGGACCCGTAGCTGTAACGGCCGACGGGGCGTCCGGCGCAGCTGAGAAGTGCGGTGGTCACGATGTGCTCACCTCGCTGGGTCGCGCCCAGGGGGCGCCGAGTTCGGAGAAGAGGGTGAGGGTGTCGGCGCCCGCGGCGACCAGCCCGTCGACGCCGCGCACGATGCGCCGCGTACCGGTGCCGTCGGCGGCCGGTTCGGTGTACCAGGCGTCCGCGGGAAGCGGGGTGGGCTCGGGGGCGGTCCGTACGGCTTCGACGACGCGCATGAACGCGCCGGTGCGGTGCGGCGGTACGAGGAGCGGGGTGCCGTCGACGAGGTGGTCGACGAGGTTCTCCAGGAGGTCGGTCCGCCCGTGCACGGCTTCCTCGGGACCGTGCCCGGCGCGCTGGACGAGGACCCGGTCCTGCTTGTACCAGAAGGTGATGCGGCCCCGGTCGCCGTGGACGACGACGTACGGCTCACCGGCCCGCTCGGCGCAGAGGGTGACGGCGACGGTGACCGGTGGCCCGTCGGTGGTGGTGACGCGGACGCAGCTGGTGTCGTCGGCCTCGATGTCGTGGGCGCGGAAGAGCTCGGTCTCGATGGACGCCACGTCCTCGGCCCTCCCCCGGCCGGCGAGTTCGAGTGCGGTGGCGACGGCGTGTGCCAGGGGGTTGGTGAGGACGCCGTCGACCACGTCGGTGGTGCCCAGCCGGCGCCGCCCGGCCCAGGGCGCCCGCCGGAAGTAGGCGTCGTCGCGGACCCAGGCTCCGGCGGCGCCGAAGCCGCGTACGGTGCCGACGGCCCCCGTGCGCACCAGCTCCCTGATGGCGGGCACGGCGTGCGAGCCGAACGACTGGAAGCCGATCTGGCAGGCGATGCCCGCCTCCCGTACGCCGTCGGCCATGCGGGCGTAGTCGGCCCAGGTCGCGGCGGGCGGCTTCTCCAGGAGGAGGTGGACACCGCGGGCCGCCGCGGTCAGGGCCAGCTCGGTGTGGGTGGGGATGGGGGTGCAGACGATGGCGACGCGGGCCCCGGTGGAGTCGAGGAGGGCGCCGAAGTCGCGGGACTGCGCGGGCATCTCCCCGGCGAAGGCTTCCAGCTCCTCGTCCGTCAGCGGGTTCAGCTCGCACACGCCGGCGAGCCGGACGAGACCCTGGTGCTGGAGACGGCGGACGTTGGCGAGGTGCCAGCGTCCATGGCCCCGGGCGCCCGCGAGAACGATCGGGACGGGGGTGGTGGTGGCGCGTATCCGCATCCGGGTCATCCCTTCACGGCGCCGGCGCTGAAGCCGGTGATGAGCCACTTCTGGATGAAGGCGAAGACGATCACCACGGGCACGGCGGCGATGACGCCGCCCGCGGCCAGCGCCCCCAGGTCGACGCTGTCCGCGCCGATCAGGGTGTTGAGGCCGACCGGGATCGTCTGCTTGTCCTGCTCGCTGAGGAACATCAGGGCGAACAGGAAGTGGTTCCAGCTGTGGACGAAGGCGAAGGATCCGACGGCGATCAGCCCCGGGCGCAGGAGCGGCAGGACGACCGCGCAGAAGGCCCTGAAGCGCGAGCAGCCGTCCACCCAGGCGGCCTCCTCCAGGGAGACCGGCACGTTCTTGATGAAGCCGCTGATCAGGATGATCGACAGGGGGAGCTGGAAGACGGTCTCCGCGATGACGACGCTGCCCAGCGAGTTGATCATCTGGAGGTTCTTGAAGATCTCGAACAGCGGTACGAGCATCAGTGCGCCCGGGATGAACTGCGAGCAGAGCAGCGCCAGCATGAACGCGCCCTTGATCCTGAAGTCGAACCGGGCCAGGGCGTATCCGCCGGCCAGGGCGACCAGGGTCGTGGCGATCAGCGTGCAGATGCCGACGATCATGCTGTTCTGGAAGAAGACGGCGAAGCTGCGCTCGTTCCAGACCTTCGAGAAGTGCTCCCCCGTCATCGGCCACGGCACCAGCGAGGTGGAGCCGGCGGGCCGGACGGCGAAGAGGAACATCCAGTAGAACGGGATGAGCGTGAAGACGAGGTAGATGCCGAGCGGCACGTAGATCTGCCAGCGCGGTATGTCGTCGAAGGAACGCTCACGCCTGGAGCGGCGGTGCGAGGTGGGCGGCGGGCCGTCCTGCCGTACGGACGGGCCCGGGGTGCGGGCGCTGTTCTTCTCCGCGAGTGCGGCGGTCACTTTTCGCCTCCGAACTTGCTCAGGCGCAGATAGACGATCGAGCAGAAGAGGAGGATCACGAAGGCGACGGTGGTGAGCGCGGAGGCGTATCCGAAGTCGTGGCCCTCGATGCCTGTGTTGGCGACGTAGAGCGGCAGGGTGGTGGTCTCCCCGGCCGGTCCGCCGCCGGTGAGGGTGTAGAGGAGGTCGACGTTGTTGAACTCCCAGACACCGCGCAGCAGGGTGGCCAGGATGATCGCGTCGCGCAGGTGGGGCAGGGTGATGTGGAAGAACTGCCGCAGCCGGCCCGCGCCGTCGACCGACGCCGCCTCGTACAGCTCCTTGGACACGGACTGCAGGTCGGCGAGGATGAGGATGGCGAAGAAGGGGACGCCCCGCCAGAGTTCGGAGACGGTCGCCGCCCAGAAGACGGTCCCGGTGTCGGAGAGCACCGAGGTGCCGTACTCGCCGATGCCGGCATCGGCGAGGTACCGGCTGAAGCCGGTCGAGGAGTTGTAGAGCAGGATCCAGATGGTGCTGGTGAGCACGCCGGAGACGGCCCAGGGAGAGAAGACCATGGCCCGGGAGATGCCGCGGCCGACGAAGGTCTGATTGACGATCAGGGCGAGCGCGAGGCCGAGCGCCAGCTGCAGGGTGACCTGGGTGACGACCCACTGGGCGCTGAAGCCGAGCGTCGACCAGAACTGGTCGTCCTCGGTGAAGATCCTGGTGAAGTTGTCGAAACCGGCGAAGCCGTTCCGCCACGGCTTGGTGACGTTGTAGTTCTGCAGGCTGTAGTAGAAGACACTGATCACCGGATAGGCGATGAAGCCCAGCATCAGCAGGCCCGCGGGCGCTATCAGCAGATACGGCAGGCGGCGGGGGGTCGCCGAGCGGCGCCTGGGCGCTTTCGCCTTGGGCGGCGGTGTGGCCACGGCTGCGGATTGGGCCATGACGCGTCTCCGATCTCTGGGAGGTGCTGAGCAGTGCTGGGGTGCGGGAGGTGCTCGTGGTGCTGGATGTGCCGTACGTTCGGTGCATGGTGCAAGCGCTTACCGCATGCCGTTCGGCATACCGGACGGATGGGTGCGCCGAATTCTCTTCGCCCGGTTTCAGCCCGCGTACGGGTCGGGCACCTCTCCCTGCCGGGCCAGGAACGCGAAGTCGCATCCGGTGTCGGCCTGGGTGATCTGGTCCTGGTAGAGCGCCCCGTAACCGCGCCCGTAGCGGGCGGGCGGCTCGGTCCACTCGGACCTGCGGAGCTCCAGCTCCTCGTCGGGCACGTCCAGGTGCAGCAGCCGCGCCTCGACGTCCAGCGTGATCAGGTCGCCGGTGCGGACCAGTGCGAGCGGCCCGCCGACGAAGGACTCGGGCGCGATGTGCAGGACGCACGCCCCGTAACTGGTGCCGCTCATCCGGGCGTCGGAGATCCGCACCATGTCCCGTACGCCCTGCTTCAGCAGGTAGTCGGGGATCGGCAGCATGCCGTACTCGGGCATCCCGGGGCCGCCCTTGGGGCCGGCGTTGCGCAGTACCAGCACATGGTCCGGAGTGAGGGCCAGGGCGGGATCGTTGATCGTGCGCTGCATCTCCCTGTAGTCGTCGAAGACGACCGCGGGCCCGGTGTGACGCAGCAGGTGCGGCTCGGCGGCGATGTGCTTGATGACCGCGCCGTCGGGGCAGAGGTTGCCCCGCAGCACCGCCACACCGCCCTCCTCGGCCAGGGGGTTGCCCCGCTCGCGGATGACGTCGGTGTCGTGCACCAGGGCCCCGTCGAGCTGTTCGCGCATCGTGCCGTGCGCGACGGTGGGACGGTCCAGGTGCAGTACGTCGGTGAGCTGCGCCAGGAATCCGGGCAGCCCGCCGGCGAAGTGGAAGTCCTCCATGAGGTACTTCCCGCCGGGACGGAGGTTGGCGAGGACGGGGACAGTGCGGGCGATGCGGTCGAAGTCGTCCAGGGTGAGTTTCACGCCGGAGCGGCCCGCCATCGCGATCAGGTGGATGACGGCGTTGGTGGAGCCCCCGAGCGCCAGCACGGTGGCCACGGCGTCCTCGTACGCGTCGGCCGTGAGGATCCGCGACAATGTCATTTGCTGCCACACCAGTTCGACGATCCGGAGCCCGGACTGCGCCGCCATGCGGTCGTGGCCGGAGTCCACGGCCGGGATGGACGAGGCGCCGGGCACCGTGACGCCCAGCGCCTCGGCGGCGGCCGTCAGGGTCGAGGCGGTACCCATCGTCATGCAGTGGCCCGGGGAGCGGGCGAGCCCGTTCTCCAGTTCGGCCATCTCGCAGTCGCCGATGAGCCCGGCCCGCTTGTCGTCCCAGTACTTCCACATGTCCGTGCCCGAGCCGAGGACCTCGTTGCGCCAGTGGCCCGGCAGCATCGGCCCGGCGGGCACGAACACGGCCGGCAGGTCGACGGACGCGGCGCCCATCAGGAGCGCGGGCGTCGACTTGTCGCAGCCGCCCAGGAGCACGGCGCCGTCGACGGGGTAGGAGCGCAGCAGCTCCTCCGTCTCCATCGCCAGCATGTTGCGGTAGAGCATCGGTGTCGGCTTCTGGAAGGTCTCCGAGAGCGTGGAGACCGGGAATTCGAGCGGGAAGCCCCCCGCCTGCCACACACCGCGCTTGACCGCCTGCGCACGGTCGCGCAGATGGACGTGGCAGGGGTTGATGTCGGACCAGGTGTTCAGGATCGCGATGACCGGCTTGCCCAGGTGCTCCTCGGGGAGGTAGCCGAGCTGGCGGGTGCGGGCGCGGTGGCTGAAGGAGCGGAGCCCGTCCGTGCCGTACCACTGGTGGCTGCGCAGCTCCTCGGGAGCGATGCGGCTCGTGCCCTCGGTCATATGGACCACCCGGCGACCAGGCCGGCGACCTCGGCACGCTGCGCCTCGGGCAGGACCCGGCTCGGCGCGCGCACGTCGCGGCGGCAGAGGCCGAGCGCGGCCAGGGCTTCCTTGACGACGGTCACGTTGTCGGCGGACTGCCGGTCGGCGCGCAGGTCCTCGAAGCGGCGGATCTGCTCCCAGACCTTCATCGCCGCGGTGTAGTCACCGGCCCGCAGCGCCTCGAGCATGCTCAGCGAAACCCCGGGGGCGACGTTGACGAGACCGGAGGTGAAGCCGGTGGCGCCAGTGGCGAAGTAGGAGGGGGCGTACAACTCGGCGAGTCCGGCGATCCAGACGAACCGCTCCAGGCCGGCGTCGCGGGCGAACGCCGCGAAGCGTGCGGCGTCGGGGACCGCGTACTTCACCCCGATGACGTTGGGGCAGCTGTCGGCGAGTTCGGCGAGCCGTTCGCCGGCGAGCAGCGGATTGCGGATGTAGGGGACGACGCCGAGCTCCGGTACGGCCTCGGCGATGGTCCGGTGGTAGTCGATCCAGCCGTCCTGGGACACGTACGGGTGGACGGGCTGGTGCACCATCACCATCTCCGCACCGGCGTCCCTGGCGTGCTCGGCGGCGGCCACCGCGGTGGGTACGTCGTGTCCGACGCCCACCAGGACCGTGGCCCGGCCGCCCGCCTCGTCGATGGTCAGCTCGGTGACCGCGCGCCGCTCGTCGGGGGTCAGTGCGTAGAACTCCCCGGTGTTGCCGTTCGGGGTGACGACGCGGACGCCGCCGTCGAGGAGCCGTCGCAGCAGAGCGCGGTGGACGGCGGTGTCGATGCCGCCGTCCTCGGCGAACGGGGTCACCGGGATCGCCACAACGTCTGCGAGGGCCGCCTTGAGCGGGGAGAGGTCCATGCGGACTGGCCTTTCGTCGAGGTGCTGGTGGTTCAGGTCCAGCGGGTGGTTCACGCCGTGTCACCCCCGTCTTCGTCGTCGGGGAACGCGCGGCGTACGAACGATGCGATGTGGTCGTGCAGAGCCCCGGCGGCGGCCGCGGCGTCGTCGGCGAGCGCGAGCCGCAGGATCTCCCGGTGCTCGGCCGCCTCCCGCTCCCAGGACGGGATGGTCGCCCAGGCCACGGTCGAGACGAGTGCGGCCTGGTCGCGGATCTCGTCGAGCGTCCGGGCCAGCAGCGGGTTGCCGCAGGGCAGGTAGAGGGCCCGGTGGAAGTCCCGGTTGGCCAGCGACCTGTCGGCCTTGTCGATCGCCGAGTCAGCCCGCTCCAGGGCCTCCTGGGCCGCTTCGAGCGAGGCCTTGCGGGTGATGGAGCGGCGCAGCGCCTCGGGCTCCAGGAGCAGGCGCACGTCGTACACCTCCCGGGCCATGGTCGCGTCGACCAGCCGCACGGTGGCGCCCTTGTACTGGCTCATGACCACCAGCCCCGTGCCCGCGAGGGTCTTCAGGGCCTCGCGCACAGGAGTCTTCGAGACGCCGAACTGTGCGGCGAGTTCGGTCTCGACGAGCGCCTGCCCCGGTCTCAGCTGCGCGGTGAGGATGGCGTGCTTGATCGCCTCCAGCACGTACTGGGTCCGGGACGGAATCGGGGCAGGCGCAAAGGTCATGGGTGAAGGGCTCTCGCATCTCGCGTATCGCGTCTCATATATGACGTACGAAGTACGACGCGATGAAGCTAGAGCGGTCGTGAATGTTTCGTCAACGCTTCTGACAGAAGATGTTTCGGGAACGGCGTGTTGGTTTCCGGTGGCTGCCCGGCTCCTGATGGCCCCTCACACCTCGGCGGCGCTTCTCGGGGTGGTACGGCTCGCCCCGAAGTGTGCTGGTCACAGCGGTACGGGGGCCGGAGGGGGCAGTGCGGGAGGTGGCGCGGGACCGCACGGCCGTGCCCTGCCCGGCCGAAGAGCCCGTATGCGGTTCCGATACGCCTGCGACGGGCTGACCACCGGTTCACGGGTCACGTCGCTCGTCGGACCGAAGGCGTCTGCGGACCCCACGACCGGCGGCCTCCTCCGGGCGCGGCCGGAGGCCGCAGGGGCGGCGGAGACGGCAGGGAGGGCTCGTGGAGGCGGCAGGGGCCGTGCGGGCGGCCGGCGGGGGCCGTGCGGGTCGGCGGCCGGCCGCGTGCGGTCGGCATCCGGCTCCCAGGTGCCTCCGGCACCCTGCGGACGACGGCGGACGAGGGCGGACGAGGGCACGGAGACGCTCGCGCCCCAGGTCCGCGCGGACCGATCACGAGCGGCCCCGCCCCGCCGGACCGGTTCCGGCGGGGCGGGGCGGGGCGGGGCCTGCGGGACGACACGGCAGGGCCGGGCCGGGTTTGCGGGGGGCTACCGGGTCGACGGGGCTACCGCCTGCCCGGTCCCGTCATCGGTTGATGCGCGAGAGCGCGCCGGCGACGGCCTCCAGGTCCGGCCCGGAGGCCAGTCCCGCGTGATACAGGCGCAGTTCGCCGGCGCCGAGGGCGCGGGCGTGCGCGGCGTCCCGCTCCAGCGTGCCGGGGCTGCCGCCCATCCCCGTCACCACGTTGAAGTTGGCCGCCAGCACCCCCGTCAGCCCGGCGAACGGCCCGAGCACCGCCTCGCGCGCCGCGTCACCACCGGTGCAGGGCAGCACCGCACCGTCCGCCGTGGACAGGAGGTGCGCCGGATCCACCCCGACGTTGGCGCCGGTGCGGTACGAGGCCGGGTCGGCGTGCAGCAGGACCTGGAAGTCCGGGCCGGGCGCCGCCCTCCGCACCGCGGAGACGGCGGCCTCCTGGAGCCCCCGGGCCACCTGGTCCCGCCACCGCCGCGTGGCGTCGGCGAGGCCGGGGCCGAGCAGTTCGCCCACGCCGGACCAGCCGGATCCGGCCGAACCGGAGCCCGCCCAGACGGGTTCCAGGGCGCGGCGCACGGCGGCGGCCAGCTCGTCGGCGTCGAGCCCCGTCCCGGCGTACCCGGCCCGGCAGTCGGCGCAGAAACAGAGCGACATGAGGTACTGCGCCGCGTCCCCGAGGCCGACGCCCGCCGTCTTGTCGTGGGCGTGCAGATGGGCGAAGCCGTACCAGCCGCACGACTCCAGTTCGGTGCCCAGCGCCCCGGGGCGCACGGCGGCCTCCGCCGCGAGGTCCACGAGGTACGCGTGGACGGCCGGCTGCGCGATGCACGGCGCCCAGGGGTAGCGGTCGCCGTAGGCGTTGACCACGGAGGTGTCCGGGTGCTCGGCGCCCAGGCGGGAGTTGTGGGCGAGGACCACCCAGGAGTGCACCTGGAGACCCGCGTCGGCCAGGGCCCCGGCCGCCTCGGCGTACGGGTCGCCCCCCGCCACCCAGGTCTGCTCGTAGGGGCGGAGCCGGCGGCCGGCCCAGCGTCCGGCGGCCGGGGGGTACAGGACCGCAGCGTGTTCGGCGGTGACGACGCGGTGGCCGGGGTGACGCGGGGTCAGGGCGCGGGTGGAGTGGTAGGCCGAGGCGAGGGTCACCTGCTGGACGCCCAGGTCCACGAGGCGGGTGGCCGCGTCCGGGTCCCCGGCTACGTCCCAGGGGTAGAGGAAGGCGGAGGTCTTCACCCCTGCGCCTCCTGCCGGGCCCCGTGCTTCTCCAGCAGCGCACGGCCGTTGGCGATGATCCCGGTCAGTTCGTCGATGTGCGCGGCCGGCGGTTCGGTGAGCGGGGTGCGCACGGTGCCGACGTCCAGGCCCTCGAGCCGGACGGCCGCCTTCACGAGCGAGACGGCGTAGCCGCGGCCCTTGGCCCGCAGCTCGACGAGCGGCCGGTAGAAGTGGTCGAGCAACGCGTTGACCAGGTCGTCGTCGCCGGACTCCAGCGCCCGGTAGAAGGCCAGGGCGATGTCGGGGGCGAAGGCGAAGACGGCGGAGGAGTAGAGCGTGACCCCGATGCCGCGGTAGGCGAGGCCCGTGAGCTCGGCGGTGGGCAGCCCGTTGAAGTACAGGAAGTCCTGGCCGGGCGCCCCGGAGCGCACGGCGCTGACGATGCGCTGCATCAGGTCGAGGTCGCCGACGCCGTCCTTGAGACCGATGACGCCGGGGGTGCGCGCGAGGGCGAGGACGGTCTCGGGGGTGAAGACGGCGTTGTCGCGCTGGTAGACGATCGTCTCGAGACCGGTGGCCCCGGCGAGCGCGGTGTAGTGGGCGAGCAGCCCCTCCTGCCCGGCGACGACGAGGTACGGCGGCATGGCGAGGAGCCCGTCCGCGCCCGCCTCCTCGGCGAGTTTCGCGTAGTGGACCGCGAGGGCGGTGCCGTATCCGGTGCCCGCGACCACGGGCACCTGCCCGGCGGTCTCCTCGACGGCGGCGGCGACGACGAGGCGGAACTCCTCCGGAGCCAGCGCGTGGAACTCGCCCGTGCCGCAGCAGGCGAAGACCGCCGCCGCACCGGCGTCGATGCCGGTGCGCACATGCGTGCGGAAGGCGTCGAGATCGACGGTGCCGTCCGGCCCGAAGGCGGTGACGGGGAAGAAGAGCGGCCCGGCGACGTCGGTGAGTCGGGCGGCTAGCGGGGCTGAGGTCACGGGCGCTCCCTGAGCAGATTCAGACGTGCACAATTCTGATCGTCGTCCATATTTATGAACGCCTCCACGCTAAGCCAGCCTCGCGGCGCAGGTCAAGACAGGAAGACCCGACCCGAGGGAGGATCAGGCCGCCCGAGCCACACTTGACGTGATCCGCCGGGACTTCTTAGCTTGTCCATGCATGTGAATGCGATCCACGCATTTGACGCCTCGGGTGACGCACGGAGCGATTGCGCCGCGCCCACCCGGCGCGCGTACCTCGCTGTCCCTACGCAGAGTCCCGCTTCTCACAGCACCGCTTCGCACAGCACCGCTTCGCACAGCACCGCTCCGCACCACCGCGCCGCCCGTTCGCGCCCCGTGCCCGCACCGAGGAGATCCCGTATGCCCGCTCCCCGCACCGTCCTGCTCACCGGCGCCGCCGGCGGCCTCGGCACCCTGATGCGGGGGTTGCTGCCCGCGTACGGATACGAGCTCCGCCTCTTCGACGTCAACCCCGTCGAGGGTGAACCGGACGCCGTCACCGCCGACCTCGGCGACAAGGACGCCCTACGGGAAGCCGTACGGGGCGTCGACGCGATCATCCACCTCGCGGGCATCTCCCTGGAAGCGTCGTTCGACAAGATTCTGCGCGCGAACATCGAGGGCACCTACAACCTCTACGAGGCCGCACGCGAGGAGGGCGTCCGGCGCGTCGTGTTCGCCTCGTCCAACCACGCGGTCGGCTACACCCCGCGCCCGCTCCCCGGCGACCCGCTGATCCCGGTCGCCACCGCCCGCCGCCCCGACACCTTCTACGGCCTGTCGAAGTCCTTCGGCGAGGACCTCGCCCAGTTCTACTGGGACAAGCACGGCGTGGAGACCGTCTCCGTACGCATCGGCTCCTGCTTCATGGAACCCACGTCCGTACGGATGCTGTCCGTCTGGATGAGCCCGAGTGACGGCGCCCGCCTCTTCCACGCCGCCCTGACGGCCCCGGACGTGGGCCACACCGTGGTCTACGGCTCCTCCGCCAACACCCGCCTGTGGTGGGACCTGACGACGGCCCGTTCCCTCGGCTACGAACCGCAGGACGACTCCGAGCAGTACGCGGACAAGCTCGTCGCCGAGCAGGGCGAGCTGGACCCGCAGAACCCGGACCACGCACACATCGGCGGGCACTTCGTCACCGACCCTCCGATCTGGCCCCACTAGGCCGGGCCCTCGGGCCCGCCGTCCGGACCAGGACGCACCGGGCCGGCCCGGTCCGGACCAGGACGCACCGGGCCGGCCCGGTCCGGACCGGGACGGTCGTCGGAACCGCGCCGTCCGGCCGGAAAACGCCGCGACGCGGCGCCGTGGCCACGGGCACCGTACGGCCATGCCGAAACCCTCCGGATTACAGTACGAACAGCACGGCGACACGAGCGTCACCCTCACCCACCACGGCCGCCCCGCGGGCTCCCTGCGCGGCGGCCGCGCGGCGAGGTTCCTGGCCGAGGTGGAGTCCGGCGACGCCCAGCTCGTCATGGCGCGCTGGACGGGCGCGTACCGGCACGGCAACGAACGCACCGCCCGCGACCACCCGCGCAACCGGGTTCGCGGCGGGCACTGAGCCGTACGGAGCACACCGGCGAAGGTAAGGGAACCGGCAAAGCCGGGTCGTTCGTTACCCCGTGCATGACCGCAATGACCCCCGGCTCGAACATCCCTCTCTCCGCCGTCCGCGTGGCGGTGGACGTCGCCGCACCGGTGCGGCTCGACGTCTCGGGCCTGCTGCTCACCGCCGACGGCAAGGTGCGCTCCGACGACGACTTCATCTTCTACAACCAGCCCGCGGGCACCGGCGTGACCTACCGCGCCGGCGGTGGCTCCGTGCCGGACGCGATCGTGGTGGACACCACGGCGGTCCCCCCGGGCATCGAGAAGATCGTCGTCACGGCGAGCCCCGACGCGGCCGGCCAGACCTTCCAGGGCATCGAGCCCACCGCCACCGTGCGCAACGCGGACGACGGCAGCGCGCTCGCCACCTTCACCCCGCCGCAGCTGGGCAGCGAGACGGCGCTGGTGGTCGTCGAGATCTACCGGCGCAACGGCGCCTGGAAGGCCCGCGCGGTCGGCCAGGGCTATGCCGACGGGCTCGCGGGCATCGCCACGGACTTCGGCGTCTCCGTGGAGGAGCCCGCCGCGGCCACGCCTCCCGCCCCGGTCGCGCCCCCCGCCCCGGCCGCACAGGCGGCCGCTCCCGTGGACCCCCGGATCGCACCCCCGGCACCGGCGGCGCCTCCCGCCCCGCCGGCCGCGCCCCCCGCTCCGGCGGGCACGGGCAAGATCAACCTCGACAAGGGCCGGGTCAGCCTCCGGAAGAACGAGACGGTCTCCCTGGTCAAGGGCGGCCGGCCACTGCTCTCGCAGGTCAAGATGGGGCTCGGCTGGGAGCCGGCGTTCCGTGGCAAGGACATCGACCTCGACGCCTCGGTGATCGCCTTCGGCCCCGACCGCAAGCACCTGGACAGCTGCTACTTCGGCAAGCTCTCCATCCTGAACGGCGCGATCAAGCACTCCGGCGACAACCTCACGGGCGAGGGCGCGGGTGACGACGAGGTGATCGTCGTGGACCTCGGCCGGATCCCCGCCGAGGCGAGCGGCCTGGTGTTCACGGTCAACTCCTTCACGGGGCAGAAGTTCACCGAGGTCGCCAAGGCGTACTGCCGGCTGATCGACGCGGCCACCGGCGAGGAACTGGTCCGCTTCGACCTGACCGGTGCGGAGCCGCAGACCGGCGTGATGATGGCCAAGTTGATCAGGCAGTTCTCCGGCGAATGGGAGATGACCGGCATGGGCGAGTTCGTGAAGTCGCGGACCGTCCGCGGCATGGTCAAGCCCGCCGCCAAGGCCCTGTAGCACCGCGAAGGCGTCCGGAACGGCTTCCGGGGCACCTGGTGGATTTCTCCTCAGGTGCCCCGGGTCCGGAGAGCCTCCGGTCGGACGCGGTACGTGCTCGTCCTCCCTCTCAGAGCTTGGTCAGCTTGGAGTACGGGCTCAGGATCCTTCCCTGACGCCCCGAGAAGTCGATGAGCACTGCGTCGTTGTCGCCCTCGACAGCGAGGACTCGCCCGAGTCCGAACTGGTCGTGCGACACCCTGTCGCCCACTTCGAAGCATTCGACCGGTGGGGCCGCCTGGGCCGGGCGGTTGAAGGGACTGGATGGCAGGTGACGCCGGGATCCGGCTGACTGTTTCATTACGTTGAGTATGCGCCCTGGGAGCGCCCGACGCCATGCCCGACCGCCCCCGGGGCCGCAGTAGTGGCGGTTTTGTAATCAGCCGTTCCAGGGCCGGTCGGCGCTCCTGCCCGCCTCCAGCAGGGGCACCATGCGGAATGCCGCGTCGGAAAGCCCCCCGAAAGTGTGGCGGTTCTCGCTCCCGGACGGCGCGTGCCCGACCCGGTATACCCCGCGAGGTTCCAGGTGTGGACCGGGACGGTGGGCCCGATCCCCCGGTGGCGTCGCCGTGGTGCGTGCACGAGGCCCTGCTCGTCCGTGACGATCAGCACCCGGTCGTGCTTCCGGTAGTGCCTGCGCACCGCCTCGGCGGTGTTGGTGCCACCCAGGTCGCCGAAGCGCCCCAGGACCCTCGGCCGGCCGGCGAGGGCCTCCCAGGTCATGCCCGCCTCGGCCGGCCGGCCCACGCCGCCGGGCCCGGTGACCAGGGCACGGCGCTCCGTGACCGGCATGTCAATCAGCGCCCGGTGAGCGGTCAGGGTGCGGTTCGACGCGGGCGGCGCGGCACCGGGCGCCCCGGCGCTCGTGCCTGACCTCGGGAGGCGCGGCACCGGGTGCCCCGGCGCTCGCGCCTCCCGAGGTCAGGACGGCTGCGGCGTGACGTCGGGCAAGGAAGTGGCCGCTGCCTTCGCACCGGGAGGTGCATGGCCCCGGCTCCAGGAGAACGGCTGTCCGGCACGCGACGGGATTTCGTCGCGTGCCGGGCGGCCGGCCGGCTCAGCGCTTGTTCGGCTGCCGCTTCCAGGGACCGGTGATGGCGAGCATGATGCCCGGCGTCTGGATGTTGGCGAACAGCGTCTTCCCGTCCGGCGAGAAGGTGACTCCGGTCATCTCGCTGTAGGAGGGGTCCGCCTCCGTCCCGGCGTTCAGTTCGTTGCGCGCGATGGGGTAGGTGCGGCCGCTGTCGGTCGCCCCGAAGAGGTGCTGGATGCCCTCGCCGTCCTCGGAGATGACGATGCCGCCGTAAGGGGAGACCGTGATGTTGTCCGGGCCGTCGAGGGCGCCGTCCACGGAGGCGTCGGGGTTGACGCCCAGGAGGACCTTCAGGGTGATCGTGCGGCGCTTGGGGTCGTAGAACCAGACCTGGCCGTCGTGGGCCACGGGGCTTTCGTCCCGGGCGAAGGAGGAGACGAAGTAGGCGCCGCCGTCGCCCCACCACATGCCTTCGAGCTTGCGGGCGCGGGTGACCTGGCCGTCGGTGAACTGCTTGCGCACGGAGACGGTCTTCGCGTCGCGGTCGGGTACGTCGACCCAGTCCACGCCGTAGACGGTGCCGATCTTCGTGGCGCGGGACAGGTCGTCGACGAACGCGCCCTTCTTGTCGAAGCACTTGGTGGCCTGAAGGACCCCGGCGTCGTCGGCGAGGGTACGCAGCTTCCCGCGGCCGTGCTCGAAGCCGTGCGGCGGAACCCAGCGGTAGAGCAGGCCGTTGGGGCCGGAGGCGTCCTCGGTCAGGTAGGCGTGGCCGCGCTTGGGGTCGATGACGACGGCCTCGTGGGCGTATCGGCCGAACGCCTTGATCGGGCGCGGGTCGCGGTTGGCTCGCTTGTCGTACGGGTCGACCTCGAAGACGTAGCCGTGGTCCTTGAGAAGACCGTTCTTGCCGGCCTTGTCCTCGGTCTCCTCGCAGGTCAGCCAGGTGCCCCAGGGGGTGCTGCCGCCCGCGCAGTTGGTGGACGTGCCGGCGATGCCGACCCACTCGGCGGTGCGTCCGTCGCGGCGGGTCTCCACGACGGTGCAGCCGCCGGCCGCGACCGGGTCGTAGACGAGGCCCTCGGTGAGGGGGACCGGGTAGGCCCAGCCGGCCCGGGTGCCGCTCAGCTCGTGGTTGTTGACGAGGAGGGTGACGCCCCGGGGGCCCTCGAAGGCCGCGGTGCCGTCGTGGTTGGAGGGGGTGGGCTCACCGGTCTCCAGCTTGGTGACACCACTGTGCGTGAGAATCCGGTACGAGAAACCGGCGGGCAGCGCGAGGATGCCCTTCGGGTCGGGGAGCAGCGGGCCGTAGCCCAGCTCCCTGTCGTGGCCGTGCCCGTGGCCGTGCCCGTGGTCGTCGTCCCCGTGGCCGTGGCCGTGGCGGGCGTCGTCGGCGGCCAGGGCACCGGGCGCGGTGGCCAGCGCCCCGACGGTGCCGGTGAGGGCGATGCCGGCACCGGTGAGGGCGGACTGTCTGGTGAATTCCCTGCGCGTGAACGACATCGCGTACTCCTGGTGCTGCGTGGCCGGGTGGTTGGCGTGATCACGCTCCCTTCCCTGCACCAACGCCAGTTGAACGAGGAACGACGTCGAGCGGGCCTGCACATCAAGCCGTCAGGCGAACACGGACAGAACGGGACACGGAGGCCAGGCGGACGGGTCTCGCCTGGCCGAAAAGCGGTCCCCCGCCCTGCTCAGCTCCCGGTACGCGAGCGGGCCTTGAAAGCGGACTTGCGGGCGGCCTTCGCCGTCTTCCGGTCGCGGTGGAGCCGCCCCATCGCCTCGAGGACCTCGGCCGTCGCCGGGTGGTCCACCCGCCAGGCCTCGTCGAAGAAGCCGCTGTGCTGGCCGGAGAGGCCCTCCACCAGCTCCTGGAGCTCGCCCATGTCACCTTCGGCGTCCAGCTGTGCCGCGATCGTGTCGACGGCGAGCCAGAAGATCATCGACTCCGCGGGCGCGGGCACGTCGGACGCGCCCCGCTCCACGAGCCAGACCCGGGCCAGCCCGCCGAGTTCGGGGTCGTCCAGGACGGCGCGTACCGCGGGCTCGGCCTCGGGGCCGGCCAGTGCCAGGGCCTGCTGGCAGTGGAGCCTGCGCAGCGGGGCGCCCCGGTCGGCCCCCCGGGCCGCGCCCAGGAGTTCGGCGGCGGCGGCCTGCGCCCCGTCACGCGCCCCGCGCCGGCCGAGCCACAGTTCGACCTCGGCGCGGGCGGCGCCCTCCGGGTAGTACGCGATGCCGTCGAGGAGCACGTCGGCCCCCTTGTCGGCGAGGTCACCGACGGCGGGCGCGTCCACCCCGGCCGCCAGCATCCGCTCCCGGATGCCGTAGAGGCCGAGGGGGGTGAGCTTCACCATCCCGTACCGGGTCACGTCCTCGTCGTCGGCGGGGGGTACCGCCTCCTCGCCCTCCTCGGTCAGCAACGTCTCGTCCACCGGGCGGTATTCGACGATCCCGATGGGTTCGAGCAGCCGGAACTGGTCGTCCAGCCGCATCATCGCCTCCGACACCTGTTCCAGGACGTCGTCGGTGGGCTCGTCCATGTCGTCGGGCACCACCACGGAGGCGGCGAGGGCGGGCAGGGGCACGGGGCCCTCGCCCGGTCCGGCGTCCGAGAGGGTCAGCGCGTAGAGATTGCCGAGCACCCCGTCGAGGAATTCCGCCTCCGCCTCGGGGTCCCAGTCGAGGGCGTCGAAGTCGACGCTGCCGTCGTCACCGATGAGGTCGGCGAAGTCGTCGAAGGCCGGTGCGGTGGCGTCCGCGTGGACGGCGTCCAGGCCGTCGAGCCAGATCCCGAGCACGTCCTGGGGCGAACCGGTGGTGATGAGGGCCAGGTTCTCACCCGCGGTGACCGTGCCCTCGGCGTCCTCCCCCGCCG
The DNA here is from genome assembly GCF_030816615.1 of Streptomyces sp. B1I3. Taxonomy (NCBI): domain Bacteria; kingdom Bacillati; phylum Actinomycetota; class Actinomycetes; order Kitasatosporales; family Streptomycetaceae; genus Streptomyces; species Streptomyces sp. B1I3. The sequence goes on along the minus strand of NZ_JAUSYD010000001.1, from coordinate 6,103,791 downwards.
CGCCGTCCTCGCCGTCGTGCTCCGGATCCTCGACGTCCACGAGCCCTGCGTCGACCGCGAGACGCCAGGCCTCACTGGCGTACGCCGCACCGTCCTCGTCCTCGGCGAGGCCGAGGTGCTCGGCCGCCGCGGGCAGCTGCGCGTCGACGAGTTCACCACCGGCGCCCACCCGGGTCTGCGGACCCGCCCAGCGGGCGAGGCGGACGGCACGGGCGAGCAGCGGAGCGGCCAGCGCGTCCCGTGCCAGTTCGGCGTCGGTGTGCAGCCGTACCGGCGGCAGGGAAGGGCGCTCTGCGGACATCAGGGGGTTCTCCTCGGGGCGTGCGCGGGGCATGTGCGTCGAGCGGATCCGGTGTACGGGTCCGGGGCCGGCCCGGTGCACGTGGGATCCGGGCCGCCGACCCCAGCGTAGACGCAGTTCGTCCCCTGCCGCCCGGTTCTACGCCGGGCCGGCGCCGATGCCGGACGCGGGGGTGTAGCGGTGCACTCCGCCGCCGGTCACGCCCGGGTAGGCCTGGACCCGCTGCCACTGGGGTGTCGGTGATCCGACCCCGTCGCCCGCGGCGGCGAGCGCGTCGATGTGGGCCTGCGCGGTCTCCCACTCCGCGTAGTTCAGGACGCGGGTGCCGTCCGTACCGACGTGGAAGTGCGCCGAGATGCCGCCGGGCACCGGGGCCGGGTCGGTGCCCAGCGCCTCGAACACCGTGTCCACCCAGTCCCGTTGACGTGCCGGGTCCGGTCCGGCGAACTCGACGTCGACGATCACGACGCAGCCCGGCTCGCGGTCGTCGCCCTCCCTCACCCCGGAGCGGTACAACGTGAAGGTGTGCAGCCCGAGCCGCTCGATCCCGGGCACGGCGGCGTCGATCTCCGCGTCGCGGGCGTCGCGGCCGGTGCGGACGAAGTCCTGGTAGGCGTCCTCACCGGACCACTGCGAGTAGTGGAGGAGCGTCCTGCCGTCCTCCCCCGTGAGCACGGTGTACGAGAGGAGCCCCGGGTGGGTCCGGTCGAGGCCGGACCATGCCGCGCGGACGGCTTCGACGGTGCGCCGCCGGCGCTCGGGGGTACCGGCGTCCCACGTGCCGACCTCGACGATGCCGGAGTCGGGACGGGTGAGGTCGGGACGGGAGTCGAACTGTGCGGACGGCATGGCGTGGTCCTCTCCGGGCGCACTCCTGCGGTGCGCCGACGCCCACACCCTCGTACGTCAAGCGCGCTCGAGGTCAAGGCCGGACCGGCCGGGCCCGCGGGGGGCGAGGCCCGGGCGAGGTCATTCGGGCGGCGAGGTGCGCCAGGCGGTCGTGTTCAACTCGTCCATGAGCCGCACGTCGTGGCCCTCCAGCGGAAAGGTCCGCGCACCGGTGTCCGGCGCAGCGGCGATCTCCAGGGCGTCCCCTTCGATGAGATCGCCGCCCTCCTTCGTGGAGACCCAGGCCAGGATCGAGGTGACGGTGCCGCCGGGTTCCAGCACGACCTCCTCGGGTCCCTCGTCGTTGCCGAACATCGATCCTCCCGCGTTCACGGGGACGGGAAGGCGTTCACCGTCGTCGCCCAGGGCGCGCACGGACGGATAACCGTGGACGCGGTAGGGCTTCTTCCCGCAGTTGGTGAGCGTGAGCACCACGGCACGGTGGAACATCGCCGCCTGCACCTCCCCCATATCCACGGCGGCCCCGGAGGCGGGGCAGCCGGCCGTCGGGGCCTCGGGGCTCGGCGCGCCCTGGGCGGGCACGTCCGCCGTGGCCGGTGGACGGGGTGCCAGGGTCTCGGGTCGCACGGGGGCGGCCGGCGGCCGGGCGGCGCCGGCCGGGCTCGCGGTGGGCCCCGGCTCGCCCTCGCCGGCCGGGACGAGGAAGCCCGCACAGCCCGAGAGCGCCAGCGTGGAGGCCACCAGCGCGGCCGCCGAGATCGTCGTTCCTGTGCGCATCGCCGTGTACCCCACCCCTGGAACGGTCTGCCGCTTGCGCGTTCGATCATGCCAGACAGGGTCGGCCGAGCGAAGACCGTTCAGCAACGCTTCACCGTCACACCAGAAGAACTAAGTGGACCTGTACGGACGGTGGCGCCGACACTGCGGAGATGACACCGCACAGGCCCTTCGGCCGCACGCTCTGCGCCATGATCACGCCGTTCACCACCGAGGGGGAACTGGACCTGGAAGCCACCCGCGCCCACGCGCTCGGCCTGGTCGCGGGCGGCTGCGACGGCCTCGTGCTGAGCGGCACCACGGGCGAGTCCCCGACCACGACGGACGAGGAGAAGACCGCGCTGCTCCGGGCGGTACGGGAGGCGGTGGGGGACGGAGTCCCGCTCGTCGCCGGGGTCGGCAGTCCGGACACCCGGCACACCGTCCGGCTGGCGCGGGAGGCCGAGGCGGCGGGCGCGGACGGGCTGCTGGTGGTGACCCCGTACTACAGCCGCCCTCCGCAGGCCGCCGCCGAGGCGCACTTCGTCCGGGTCGCGGAGGCCACGGGCCTGCCCCTGATGCTGTACGACATCCCGGGCCGCACCGGCACGAGGATCGAGCCGCCGACGATGGCCCGGCTGGCGGAGCACCCGCACATCGTGGCCGTCAAGGACTGCTCGTACGACCTGCTCGCGGCGACGAAGCTCATGGCACGGACGCCCCTCGCCTACTACTCGGGCTGCGAGGAACTGAACCTGCCCCTCTACGCGCTCGGCGCGGCCGGCTACGTCAGCACCGTCGCCAATGTCGTCCCGCGCCGGATGCGGGCCGTACTGGACGCGTTCGACGCCGGGGACACCGCCGGGGCCACCCGCCTCAACGCGCTCACCGTCGGCCTGGTCGAGGCGATGACGGCCTCGGGCCTGCCGGGCACGGTCACGGCGAAGGCGCTGCTGGACGCCGGCCCGGTCCGCGAACCGCTGCAGCCCGCCGGCCGCGGGGCGACCGACGGGCTGCGCAGGGTGTACGAGGAACTGATCGCCGCCGAGGGCTAGTTGTGGGCGTGCAGTACGTCGTTGAGGCCGCCCCACACCGCGTTGTTCGGGCGGGCCTCGACGGCGCCGGTGACCGAGTTGCGGCGGAAGAGGATGTTCGAGGCGCCTGAGAGCTCCCGGGCCTTGACGACCTGGCCGTCAGGCATCGTGACACGGGTACCGGCCGTGACGTACAGCCCGGCCTCGACGACGCACTCGTCGCCGAGCGCGATGCCGATGCCCGCCTCGGCACCGATCAGGCAGCGCTCCCCGATGACGATGCGCTCCTTGCCGCCGCCGGACAGCGTGCCCATGGTGGACGCCCCGCCGCCGATGTCGGAACCGTCGCCGACGACGACGCCCGCGGAGATGCGGCCCTCGACCATGGAGGTGCCGAGCGTGCCGGCGTTGAAGTTGACGAAGCCCTCGTGCATCACGGTCGTACCGGCGGCCAGGTGCGCCCCGAGCCTGACCCGGTCGGCGTCGGCGATGCGGACACCCTTGGGCGCGACGTAGTCCGTCATCCGGGGGAACTTGTCGACCGCCGTGACCTGGAGGTGCAGTCCCTCGGCGCGGGCGTTGAGCCGGACCTTCTCCAGGTCGTCGACGGCCACCGGGCCGAGCGAGGTCCAGGCGACGTTGGCGAGGAAGCCGAAGATGCCGTCGAGGTTCTGGCCGTGCGGCTGGACGAGGCGGTGCGAGAGCAGGTGCAGCCGCAGATATGTGTCGTGCGCGTCGAGCGGCTTGTCGTCGAGCGAGGAGATGACCGTCGTCACGGCGACGACCTCCACCCCGCGGCGCGCGTCCACGCCGACGGCCCCGGCCGCGCCGGCGCCGAGCCGGTTCACCGCTTCCTCGGCGCCGAGGCGCTGCGTGCCGGCCGGGCCGGGGTCGGCGACGAGCTCGGGGGCGGGGAACCAGGTGTCGAGGACGGTGCCGTCACCGGCGATGGTGGCGAGGCCGGCGGCGACGGCGCCGGTGGTACGGGCGGGGCCCTGGGAAGTCGTGTCGGTCATGACCGAAACCTAACCGCCCGAGGCCCGCCCGGGCCAACCGGTCTCAGCGTCCGGGAGGGCTCACGCAGCCGTGACCGACGCCGGCGCGACGGTGCACGGGGGTCCATCCGGCCGGCTGCGGCGGCTGACGCCGGTGGTGGACCGGGACCGCACGCTCGCCCGGGCGCTGCACACGGCCACCGGCATCGAGGCCGGTGTGCGCGACGCGTGTCCGCCGTACGGGAGCGGGCCCGCCACCTCAGCGCCCGGCCCCCGCCACGATCCGGCCCAGCATCTCCCGGGTGTGCGCCGCGTCGAAGTCACCCCCGGTCAGCAGCACCTGCAGGCTGATCCCGTCCAGCAGGGCGACGAGCGCCCGCGCGGTGGCGGGGTCGGTGCGGGAGGCGATCACCTCTGTCAGGCCGTCCGCCCACTCCGCGGCGACGGCCCGCAGGGCCGGCCGGCGCAGGGCGGCGAGGTAGAGCTCGTACTCCAGTTCCATCGGCCCGCGCCCACCCGCGAACCACCCCTCCAGCAGCCGGGTCAGCGCCTCCGCCGTCGGGACGGCGGGATCGGCGAGGCAGGCGCTCTCGTGTACGGTCCGGGCGAAGTTCTCGTTGCACCGGCGCAGGGCGGTGACCAGCAGTTCGTCGAGCGAGGCGAAGTGGTACGTCGTCGAGCCGAGCGGCACGTCGGCCTCGGCGGCCACGGTCCGGTGACTGAGACCCGCGATGCCCTCGGCCGCCACGACGCGGATCGCCGCGTCGATGATCCGCTCGCGCCGCCCGGGGTCGTAACGGCGCGCCATCAGTGGGCCCCGCCGAGATTGAGCACCACGACCCCGGCGATGATCAGCGCGATGCCGGCCAGCTTCACGGAGCCCGCGGACTCGCCCATCCAGAGGATGCCGATGGCGGCGACCGCCGCGGTGCCCACCCCCGCCCAGATGGCATAGGCGGTACCGATGGGCAGGGTCTTGAGGGTCTGGGCGAGCAGCGTGAACGCCAGCACGTAGCCCACGACCGTGACGAGCGAGGGCCAGAGCCGGGTGAACCCCTCGCTGTACTTCATGGCCGTCGTTCCGGCCACCTCGGCGGCGATGGCCGCGGCCAGCAGTCCGTATCCCATGGGGCGACCGTACACATCATTGTGTACGGCCGTACACAACCCCACCCGTGCCCGTTCCGGCCCGCCCTGGCCGGTTCCGGGGCCGGTGCGGGACGCTACGGTGTCCCGACCGGTAGGACCGGATGACAACCGGACAACAACAACAAACGGAGCAGCAGTGGCGCAGGACGCAGGGTGGGGCGGCGGCGCATACGGGGGCACACCGCACGGCGGAGCGCCGCCGTACGGAGGGCCCCCCGGGCCGCCGGGTTGGGGCGGCTGGGCACCGCCGCCGAAGCCGGGAGTGATACCGCTCGCACCCCTGAAGCTCGGGGATGTGCTCAACGGCGCGTTCTCGACGATGGGCAGGTACTGGAGGCCGCTGTTCGGCACGGCCGCCGCGCTGTACGGCGGCGCACTGCTGGTCATGGCGGCGGCGGTCGCCATCGCCTACTCCACGGTCGCCGGCCCCCTGGATCGCGTGGTCTCCCTCAGCCACGACGAGGAGGCCGCCTCGTCGGACGTCGTGTCGCTGGTGACGGCGCTCTGCGTCCTCGCCCTGCTGGGCATCATCACCATGGCCGTCGTCTCCGGCCTGATGTACGCGGCCGTCCCGGCGGTCCTCCAGGAGGCGGTGCTGGGCAGGCCCGTCGCCTTCGCCACGGTGTGGCGCAAGGCCTGGAGCCGCGTCGCACCCGTGATCGGTGCGCTGATCCTCACGGCCCTGATCGCCGTCGTGCCCGTGGTCCTCATGGGGGTCGCGTTCGTCGGGGTGGCCATCGGTCTCATCGCCATGGACAGCGGTGGCGGCGCCGCCACCGCCACGACGCTCGGACTCCTGGGCGCCCTGGTGACCGGCCCGGTGGCCGTCTGGCTCTGGATCAAGTTCTGCCTGGCACCGGCGGCGGTGGTCTTCGAGGGCCAGGGCTCCGTAGCTGCCCTGCGCCGTTCCTCCCAGTTGGTGCGCGGCGACTGGTGGCGGATCTTCGGCATCACCCTGCTGGCCGGCAGCATGGCGGCCACGGCCGGCTATGTCATCCAGATGCCGTTCTCGATCCTCGGCATGTTCCCCGGCATGATCGGGACGTCCTCGCTCGGCAACGACCCGAGCGCCACAGCGGTGATCGTGGCGATGAGCGGCTACCTCGTCGCGATGATGCTGGGGCAGCTGGTCAGCCAGGTCATCTCGACGACGTTCCCGCAGCTGGTGGCCGGCCTGCTCTACGTCGACCGCCGCATACGGACGGAGGACCTGGGCCCGGTCCTGGCCGAGGCCGCCGGCGCCCCCGCCCAGGGCCCCCACCCGCCACCACCGTACGCAGGCGGCGCCGCCCCGCAGTGGTGACCCGCCCCGTCACCGTCCGGTGGCGCGGGCACGGCCGTCGTCCTGGGGACACGGACGATCAGGTACTGACCGGTGGCGTTCTTCCGGATGTCCCGGACGGCCGGCCCGCCCAGGTCCAGCGCGATCGGCGTACCGAGGACGGCCTCGGCCCCGCCGCCCGCCACCTCGTCGAAGTCGGTCACGGGCACGATCAGCGCCTTGCCGCCCGACTTCGGCGGGACGAGGGGCGCGGGAGCTCAGGTACGCGGTGGCACGCCGCTGATACGCCGGGCGAACAGACGCGGACGGCCCCCGGCACGATGCCGGGGGCCGTCCAGGACGTCATGGGTCAGACGTTGAAGCCGAGTGCGCGAAGCTGCTCGCGGCCGTCGTCCGTGATCTTGTCCGGGCCCCACGGCGGCATCCAGACCCAGTTGATGCGGAGCTCGCTGACGATGCCGTCGGTCGCGGACTTCGCCTGGTCCTCGATGACGTCGGTCAGCGGACAGGCCGCGGACGTCAGCGTCATGTCGAGCGTCGCGATGTTGGCGTCGTCGATGTGGATGCCGTAGATCAGGCCCAGGTTGACGACGTCGATCCCGAGCTCGGGGTCGACCACGTCGTACAGCGCCTCGCGGACCTCCTCCTCGGAGGCCGGCTTGATGGTGAGAGTCTCGTTGTCGCTCATGCCGTCTTCCCTTCGGACAGCGCCTGCGCCGTCGCGTCCTTCCACGCCATCCAGCTCAACAGCGCGCACTTGACCCGGGCCGGGTACTTGGAGACGCCGGCGAACGCGACGGCGTCCTCCAGCACCTCCTCCATCGCATCGTCCGGCTCCAGCTGACCCTTGGACTGCATCAGTTCCAGGAAGGTCTCCTGGATCTTCCGCGCCTCGCCGAGGTCCTTGCCCACCAGCAGCTCGTTGAGCACGGAGGCGCTGGCCTGGCTGATGGAACAGCCCTGGCCCTCGTAACTGACGTCGGCGATGGTCTCGCCGTCATACCTCACGCGGAGCGTGATCTCGTCGCCGCACGTCGGGTTGACGTGGTGCACCTCGGCGTCGCCGTCCCGCAGGCCACGCCCGTGGGGGTGCTTGTAGTGGTCCAGGATCACTTCCTGGTACATGGAGTCAAGCTTCACCAGTCAACCCTCAGCCCTGTCCCGATCAACCGAAAAAGTTCCGTACGTGCTCCAGGCCGTCCACCAAGGCGTCGACCTCGCCCGGCGTGGAGTACAGATAGAACGACGCTCGCGTCGTCGCAGGAATTCCGTACCGCAGGCAGACCGGCCGTGCGCAGTGGTGCCCGACCCGGACGGCGATGCCCTGTTCGTCCAGGACCTGGCCTACGTCGTGCGGGTGGATGTCACCGAGCGTGAAGGAGATCGTCGCTCCACGGTCCTCGGCCGTCGCCGGGCCGATGATCCGGAGGTCGGGGACCTCCAGCAGCCGCCTCACCGCGTACTCGGTGATCGCCTGCTCGTGGCGGTAGATGTTCTCCATGCCGATGGCCGAGAGGTAGTCCACGGCCGCGCCGAGGCCGACTGCCTGCGCGATCGGGGGCGTACCCGCCTCGAACTTGTGCGGCGCGGGGGCGTAGGTCGAGGAGTGCATCGACACCGTCTCGATCATCTCGCCGCCACCGAGGAACGGCGGCAGGTCCTCGAGGAGCTCCTGCCGTCCCCAGAGCACGCCGATGCCCGTCGGGCCGACCATCTTGTGACCGGTGAAGGCCACGAAGTCGGCCTGCAGCGCCTGCACGTCGAGCACCATGTGCGGGGCGGCCTGCGAGGCGTCGATGCAGACCAGCGCGCCGACCTGCTGGGCGCGCCGGATGATCTTCTCGACCGGGTTGTGCGTGCCCATGATGTTGGAGACCAGCGTGAAGGAGACGATCTTCGTCTTCTCCGTGATGATCTCGTCGATGTTCGACAGGTCGAGGCGGCCGTCGTCCGTGATGCCGAACCACTTCAGCTTCGCGCCCGTGCGCTGCGAGAGCAGCTGCCACGGCACGATGTTGGAGTGGTGCTCCATCTCGGTGGTGACGATCTCGGTGTCACTGTCGACCCGGTAGGGCTCGTCGGCCCAGCCGAGCATGTTCGCCACGAGGTTGAGCGACTCCGAGGCGTTCTTGGTGAAGATCACCTCGTTGCGGCTGGGTGCGTTGATGAAGGCGGCGACCTTGTCGCGCGCGCCTTCGTACAGCGCGGTGGCCTCCTCCGCGATCGTGTACACACCGCGGTGGACGTTGGCGTTGTGCCGCTCGTAGTACTCGTTGAGCGCGTCGAGGACCTGGCGCGGCTTCTGCGAGGTCGCCGCGCTGTCCAGGTAAACGATCTTCTTGCCGTCGTGGACCGTGCGGTCCAGGATCGGGAAGTCCTTGCGGATCGCCTCGGTGTCGAGGAGGCCGGAGAGCCCCTGTCGGGCGTCAGTCACGCGGAAGCGCCACCCTTCACGTAAGCCTCGTAGCCCTCGTTCTCCAGCTTGTCGGCGAGCTCGGCGCCACCGGACTCGGCGATGCGGCCGTTGGCGAAGACGTGCACGAAGTCGGGCTTGATGTAGCGGAGGATCCGCGTGTAGTGCGTGATCAGCAGGGTGCCGACCTCGCCGCCCTCACGGACCCGGTTGACGCCCTCGGAGACGACGCGCAGGGCGTCGACGTCCAGGCCGGAATCGGTCTCGTCGAGGATCGCGATCTTCGGCTTGAGGAGCTCCAGCTGGAGGATCTCGTGGCGCTTCTTCTCACCGCCGGAGAAACCCTCGTTGACGTTGCGCTCGGCGAAGGACGGGTCCATCTGGAGCCCGGACATCGTCTCCTTGACCTCCTTCACCCACGTCCGCAGCTTGGGGGCCTCGCCGCGGACGGCGGTGGCGGACGTGCGCAGGAAGTTGGAGACCGAGACACCGGGGATCTCGACCGGGTACTGCATGGCGAGGAACAGGCCGGCGCGGGCCCGCTCGTCGACGGACATCTCCAGGACGTCCTCGCCGTCCAGAGTCACCGTGCCACTCGTGATCGTGTACTTGGGGTGACCCGCCAGCGAATAGGCGAGGGTGGACTTGCCGGACCCGTTCGGGCCCATGATGGCGTGGGTCTCGCCCTGCTTCACGGTCAGGTCGACGCCCTTGAGGATCTCCTTCGTGGCGTGGTCGGCCTCGACGGAGACGTGCAGGTCGTGGATTTCAAGCGTTGCCATGGGTGACTCAGGACTCCTGGGTGACGGAGACGAGCACATCGTCCCCTTCGATCTTTACGGGGTATACGGGGACGGGGCGCGTCGCGGGCAGGCCGGACGGCTTGCCGGTGCGGAGGTCGAAGCTCGAGCCGTGCAGCCAGCACTCGATCGAGCAGTCCTCCACCTCGCCCTCCGACAGCGAGACGTTCGCGTGCGAGCAGATGTCGTTGATCGCGAACACCTCGCCCTCGGTGCGGACGACGGAGACCGGCGTGCCGTCGAGCTCCACCCGTTTCGGGGTGCCGTCCTCCAGCTCGCTCAGCGCACAGACTCGGACGAAGGCCATCAGACGGATGCCTTCAGCTCGGTCTCGATCTTGTCGAGGAGCCGGGCTTCGACATCGGGCAGACCGATCTGCTGGACCAGCTCGGCGAAGAAGCCGCGCACGACGAGCCGGCGGGCCTCCTCGGCCGGGATGCCGCGGGACTGCAGGTAGAACAGCTGCTCGTCGTCGAAGCGGCCGGTCGCCGAGGCGTGGCCGGCTCCGACGATCTCGCCGGTCTCGATCTCCAGGTTGGGCACGGAGTCGACCCGGGCGCCGTCGGTCAGAACCAGGTTGCGGTTCATCTCGTAGGTGTCGGTGCCCTCGGCCGCGGCCCGGATGAGGACGTCGCCGATCCAGACGGCGTGCGCGCCTTCGCCCTGCAGCGCGCCCTTGTAGGCCACGTTGGACTTGCAGTGCGGGGTGTTGTGGTCGACCAGGAGGCGGTGCTCCTGGTGCTGGCCCGTGTCGGTGAAGTACAGGCCGAAGAGCTCGGCCTCACCGCCGGGACCCGCGTAGGCGATCCGCGGGTGGAGACGGACCACGTCACCGCCGAAGGTGACGACGATGGACTTGAAGGAGGCGTCCCGGCCGACCAGCGCGTTGTGCTGACCGACGTGGACGGCGTCCTCGTCCCAGTCCTGGACGGAGACGACGGTCAGCTTCGCACCGTCACCCAGGATGTAGTCGACGTTCGCGGCGAGCACCGCGTCGCCGGTGTGGTCGATGACCACGACGGCCTCGGCGAAGGCGCCCAGCTCGATGACCTGGTGGCCGTAGGCGACGCCGCCCTGGCCGTGCACGGCGATCCGGACCGGCTCGGTGAGCACGGCCTCCTTGGCGACCGTGACGACCGAGGCCTGCTGGAAGGAGGAGTACGCCTGGGCGGCGACCCGGTCCACCGGGGCGCCGGCCCTGCCGAGGCGCGCGTCGTCGCGGCCCACGGTCTCGACCGTGACACCCGCGGGCGCCTCGACGACGACCTTGACACCGTCACCGGTGGCCACGGCGGTGCCGTCGTGCAGACCGCGCAGTCGCTCCAGCGGCGTGAACCGCCACTCCTCCTCGCGGCCGTGCGGGACCGGGAAGTCCGCGACGTCGAAGGACGGGGGGGCGCTCATGCGCGTGGCGACGGTCGACTCGGCGGCCACCGCGATGGAACCGGCGGTCGTCGAACCGGCCGGGATGTTCTGAGCCTCAGCCATGGCTGTCGTAGTGCTCGCTTTCTCAGTCAAGAACGTGTCGGGGCGCGGTCGGCGGGCCTGCTAGCCGACCGAACCCTCCATCTGCAGCTCGATCAGCCGGTTGAGCTCCAGGGCGTACTCCATGGGCAGCTCCTTGGCGATCGGCTCGACGAAGCCGCGCACGATCATCGCCATGGCCTCGAACTCGGTGAGTCCGCGGCTCATGAGGTAGAAGAGCTGGTCCTCGGAGACCTTGGAGACGGTCGCCTCGTGGCCCATCGACACGTCGTCCTCGCGGACGTCGACGTACGGGTACGTGTCCGAGCGGGAGATGGTGTCGACCAGGAGCGCGTCGCAGAGCACGTTGGACTTCGCGCCCGGTGCGCCCTCGCCGATCTCGATCAGACCCCGGTAGGAGGTGCGGCCACCGCCTCGCGCCACCGACTTGGAGACGATGTTGGAGGAGGTGTTCGGCGCCATGTGGACCATCTTGGCGCCGGCGTCCTGGTGCTGGCCCTCGCCCGCGAAGGCGATGGAGAGGGTCTCGCCCTTGGCGTGCTCGCCCATCAGGTAGACGGCCGGGTACTTCATGGTGACCTTGGAGCCGATGTTGCCGTCGACCCACTCCATGGTCGCGCCCTCGTACGCCACGGCGCGCTTGGTGACGAGGTTGTAGACGTTGTTCGACCAGTTCTGGATGGTCGTGTAGCGGCAGCGGCCGCCCTTCTTCACGATGATCTCGACGACCGCGGAGTGCAGGGAGTCCGAGGAGTAGATCGGCGCGGTGCAGCCCTCGACGTAGTGGACGTAGGCGTCCTCGTCGACGATGATCAGCGTCCGCTCGAACTGGCCCATGTTCTCCGTGTTGATACGGAAGTAGGCCTGGAGCGGGATCTCGACGTGCACGCCCTTCGGCACGTAGATGAAGGAGCCGCCGGACCACACGGCGGAGTTCAGCGAGGCGAACTTGTTGTCACCGACGGGGATGATGGTGCCGAAGTACTCCCTGAAGAGCTCCGGGTGCTCCTTCAGCGCCGTGTCGGTGTCCATGAAGATGACACCCTGCGCCTCGAGCTCCTCGTTGATCTGGTGGTAGACCACCTCGGACTCGTACTGCGCGGCGACACCGGCGACCAGGCGCTGCTTCTCCGCCTCCGGGATGCCGAGCTTGTCGTACGTGTTCTTGATGTCCTCGGGCAGGTCCTCCCAGGACTCGGCCTGCTTCTCCGTGGACCGGACGAAGTACTTGATGTTGTCGAAGTCGATGCCCGACAGGTCGGAGCCCCAGTTCGGCATGGGCTTCTTGCCGAACAGCTTCAGGCCCTTGAGCCGGAGCTTGAGCATCCACTCCGGCTCGTTCTTCTTCTCCGAGATGTCGCGGACGACAGCTTCGGACAGGCCGCGCTTCGCCGCCGCTCCTGCCGCGTCGGAGTCGGCCCAGCCGAATTCGTAGGTGCCCAGACCCTCGAGCTCAGGGTGGGCAGTCTCCGTGGGGAGCGTCATGCGGGGTTCCTCCCGGCCGTACTTGCAGATACTGAATGGGTGGTCTGTGAAGCCTGTGGTGCCGTGGGGCTGCTGCGCGGAACGAACGTCGTGCACACACCGTCGCCGTGGGCGAGGGTGGCAAGACGCTGTACGTGGGTCCCGAGCAGGCTGGAGAAGAATTCCGTCTCCGCCTCGCACAGCTGCGGGAACTGCTCGGCGACGTGGGCGACCGGGCAGTGGTGCTGGCACAGCTGCTCACCCTGCTGCGGGCCCGGCGCGCTGCGCGCCGTCGCAGCGTACCCGTCGGCCGACAGGGCCTTGGCGAGCGCCTCGGTGCGCGACTCGGGGTCCGCGGCCTCGACCGCCGCACGGTAGGTCTCCACCTGGGCGGCCATCCGGGCGCGGGCGAAGGCGACGACCGCCTCGTCCCCCGCCGTCTCGGCGATCCAGCGCAGTGCGTCGGCGGCGAGCTTGTCGTAGGACTGGTCGAACGCGTCCCGGCCGCAGTCGGTCAGAGCGAACACCTTGGCCGGCCGGCCGCGGGTCCGCGCGCCGTACACCCGCTGCTCACGGGCCTCGACGACGCCGTCGGAGACGAGGGCGTCGAGATGACGGCGTACGGCGGCCTGGGTCAGACCGACACGCTGGGCGAGGTCGGCGGCCGTGGACGGGCCGTGGTCCAGGATGGAGCGCGCGACCTTGTTGCGCGTGGAGCGCTCACCGGTCGCGAGTTCCTCCTGGGGAGCCTCGCCAACGTATTTCACAACGCCATTGTTGCGTAATTCCTTCGAGCCTGACAACCCGCCCCTAGGCCGGGCGTGGTGCGCTTCATCACTTAGGCAGACCTAAGTTGACCTGCGCAAACGGATGACCACGGCACACCCTTCGCAGGTGGGGCCACCCGCGGCCGCCGCCGGGTGAGCCCTCCGCGCGGCACCCCGGGCCGCCCCGCCTAGACTTGCCCGCCATGAGCAGCGAGCCCGGCCGGCAGGTCGTACAGGTGACCGGCCTGGTCAAGCGGTACGGCCGCAAGACCGCAGTGGACGGCCTCGACCTGGAGGTCGCGGCGGGCGCGGTCACCGCGGTCCTGGGACCCAACGGCGCCGGCAAGACCACCACCATCGAGACCTGCGAGGGATATCGCCGGCCGGACGCGGGGACGGTGCGGGTCCTCGGCCTCGACCCCGTCGCCGACGCCGCCGAGCTGCGCCCCCGCATCGGCGTCATGCTGCAGTCCGGCGGCGTCTACTCCGGCGCCCGCGCCGACGAGATGCTGCGCCACATGGCGAGGCTGCACGCCCATCCCCTGGACGTCGACGCGCTGATCGAACGCCTCGGCCTCGGCAGCTGCGGACGCACCACCTACCGCCGGCTCTCCGGCGGCCAGCAGCAGCGCCTGGCCCTCGCCACGGCCGTCGTGGGCCGCCCCGAGCTGGTCTTCCTGGACGAGCCGACCGCGGGCCTCGACCCGCAGGCCCGCCGCTCCACGTGGGACCTGGTACGGGAGCTGCGCTCGGACGGCGTGTCCGTCGTCCTGACCACCCACTTCATGGACGAGGCCGAGGAGCTCGCCGACGACGTCGCCGTCATCGACGCGGGCCGCGTCATCGCCCGGGGCAGCCCCGAGCAGCTGCGCCGCGGGGGCGCCGAGAACACCCTGCGCTTCACCGGCCGCCCCGGGCTGGACCTGGCCTCGCTGCTGAAAGCCCTGCCCGACGGCAGCGAGGCGGCCGAGCTCACGACCGGCACGTACCGCATCACCGGGCGCATCGATCCGGAACTGCTGGCCACCGTGACCTCCTGGTGCGCCCAGCACGGCGTGATGCCGGACGGCATCGCGGTGGAGCGGCACACGCTCGAGGACGTCTTCCTCGAACTGACCGGCAAGGAGCTGCGCGCATGAGCGCCGGTACGTACACCCCCCGCCCCGGCGCCGCCCCGCTGCCCCGCATGATCGCCGCGCAGGCCGCGCTGGAGACACGGATGCTGCTGCGCAACGGCGAGCAGCTGCTGCTGACGGTGGTCATCCCCACGCTCCTGCTGGTCCTGTTCAGCGCGGTCGACATCGTCGACACGGGGGCGGGCGAGCCGGTCGACTTCCTCGCGCCCGGCGTCCTCGCGCTCGCGGTGATGTCCACGGCCTTCACCGGCCAGGCCATCGCGACCGGCTTCGAGCGGCGCTACGGCGTCCTCAAGCGGCTGGGGGCCTCCCCACTGCCGCGGTGGGGGCTGATGGCGGCGAAGACCGTTTCGGTACTGGTCACCGAGGTGCTGCAGATCGTCCTGCTGACGGGGATCGCCTTCGCGCTCGGCTGGTCGCCCGAGGGCAGCCCGTTCGCCGTGCTGCTGCTCCTGCTGCTGGGCACCGTGGCCTTCTCCGGTCTCGGGCTGCTGATGGCGGGGACGCTGAAGGCCGAGGCGACCCTGGCCGCTGCCAACCTGGTCTTCCTGCTGCTCCTGGTGGGCGGCGGGGTGATCGTGCCCCTGGACAGGTTCCCGGAGGCGGCCCGGTCCGTCCTGGAGCTGCTGCCGATCTCGGCCCTCTCGGACGGGCTCAGGGACGTCCTGCAGCACGGCGCCGGGATGCCGTGGGGCGACCTGGGGATCCTGGCGGTGTGGGCCGTGCTCGGGCTGGGCGCGGCGGCGAGGTTCTTCCGCTGGGAGTGACGCGGCGACGGCACGCAGTAACACGTCGTCGCCACCCGTCCCCCTCGTGAAAGCGTGCACAAGCCGCCGCTTACGATGGTGCGCGTGCCCAAGCTGACCCGAGCCGACGTCGCTCAAGCCGCCCGCAACCCGCTCCAGTACATCGCCGAGCGGTGGACGCCGACGCCACGGACCGTGCGCCGCGCCGTGATGTCCACGATCGTCATGGCCGTGGTCATCGTCGTGACCGGTGGCGCCGTGCGTCTGACCGGCTCCGGCCTCGGCTGCCCCACCTGGCCCAAGTGCACCGACGACAGCCTGACGACGACCGGCGAGATGGGCCTGCACGGCGTCATCGAGTTCGGCAACCGGATGCTGACGTACGTGCTGTGCGCGGCGGTCGGCTGGGCGATCATCGCCGTGCGGTCGGGCGAACCCCGGCGGCGCAGCCTCACCCGCCTCGGCTGGGCGCAGTTCTGGGTCGTCATGGGCAACGCGGTGCTCGGCGGGGTCGTCGTCCTGGTGGGGCTCAACCCGTACACCGTCGCGGCGCACTTCCTGCTCTCGACCGCGCTGCTCACGCTCGCGGTGCTGATGTGGAACCGGCTGGGCGAGGGCGACGCCGCACCCAAGCCGCTGGTCGGCGCGGCGGTCGCGCAGCTCACCTGGATCCTGGTGGGCGCAGCCGGACTGCTCGTCGCGGTCGGCACCGTCGTGACGGGGTCCGGACGGCACGCCGGCGACTCCAGCGACGTGCACCGCATCCCGCTCGACTGGAAGCTGATCAGCCAGTTGCACGCCGACCTGGCCTGGGTCGTCGTGGCGCTGACGATCGCGCTCTGGTTCGTGCTGAAGGCCGTGGACGCCCCGGCCGGGCCCCGGCGCCGGGCCGGTGAGCTCTTCCTCGTGCTGCTGGCGCAGGGTGTCGTCGGTTACGTCCAGTACTTCCTGGACACCCCGGAGCTTCTGGTGGGCCTGCACATGCTGGGCTCGTGCCTGGTCTGGATCGCCGTCCTGCGGGTGCTGCTCTCGCTGCGGGAACGCCCGTCGGCGGGGGCGGCCGCTCCCGCACCGGTGGCCATGCCGCAGCCGGAGCACGCGCCCGCGGGCTGAGACCCGTACGGCCCGCAACGCGAAGGGCCTCTGTCGCGACCCGCCCGGGCGGGTCGCGACAGAGGCCCTTCGCCGTCTCCAGGGAGGCGTCGCCCCGCCTCCGGTGCGGCGTCTCAGCCGTTGGAGGGGCCGCCCACCTGGATACCGGCCATGCGGGACCACTCGTAGGGGCCTGTGCGGACCTTCGCCGCGAACTCGCCGTCGAACGTCTCGTGCAGCGTGATGCCGGCCTTCCGCGCGGCACTCTCCGCCACGGCGTAGGAGGGGGCGACCAGATCGCCCCAGCCGCCGTCCTCTCCGACGAGGACGATGCGGGTGCCCACCTGGCCGAGGTGGGCGAGCTGCCCCTCGGCACCGCCGTGCGCCTTGCTGAAGGCGCCGATCTCCCTGGCGAGCTTGGCTGCCTTGCGCTCCGCGCGGGCCGCCTGCCTGCCGTCGTCCTGCTGGGTCCCGGACTCTGCCGTTCCTGCCGTCTCTGCCATGAACAGGATGCTACCGACGGGTAGATCATGTGGCGACGGGCGGGGGGCGTGGCATCGGCCACGTCCCCCGCCCGTCGGCGGAGCTCCGGTACGTGCGGGACTACCTCAGGAAGGGGTCCACCGCGACGGCGACGAAGAGGAAGGACACGTAGGTGATGGACCAGTGGAACAGCCGCATCTCCTTGAGCTTGCCCCCGGTCACCCCCGCCTTCGCCCGGCTCTGCAGGCCGTGCGCCTCCCAGAGCCAGAAGCCGCCGGCCAGCAGGGCTACGGCCGTGTAGAACCAGCCCGTGTAGCCCAGCGGCGTCAGCAGCAGCGAGACGAGGACCATCACCCAGCTGTAGAGGACGATCTGGCGGGCGACCACCCGGTTGGAGGCGACCACGGGAAGCATCGGCACGCCGACCCGGGCGTAGTCGTCCTTGACCTTCATCGAAAGCGGCCAGTAGTGCGGCGGCGTCCAGAAGAACATCACGGCGAAAAGAATGACCGGGGCCCAGGACATCGAATTGGTCACGGAGGACCAGCCGATGAGTACGGGCATGCAGCCGGCGATTCCGCCCCAGACGATGTTCTGCGAGGTACGGCGCTTCAGCAGCATCGTGTAGACGACCACGTAGAACAGAAGTGCGCCGAGCGCGAGAGCGGCCGAGAGCCAGTTGACGAGCAGCCCGAACCAGACCGTGGAAATGACACCGAGGGCGATTCCGAAGACCAGGCACTCACGCGGAGACACCATGCCGGTGACGAGCGGCCGCTGCGACGTGCGGTCCATCAGCGCGTCGATGTCACGGTCGATATACATGTTGAGCGCATTGGCGCCGCCCGCGGAGAGATATCCGCCGATGGTGGTGATGACCACGAGCCACAGGTCGGGCACTCCCCGGGCCGCGAGGAACATCACCGGAACGGTGGTGATCAGCAGCAGCTCGATGATGCGCGGCTTGGTAAGCGCCACGAATGCCTTGACGCGGGCCCCGAACGGGCGATGACCCACCGGGCCCGGAGTCAAGGCGACCCCCGCGGGTCGGGACTCGACGGCCGTCACGCACACCCCTGACAGAGAAATCCCAGCAAGCTCCGGGCATGAAGGCCCGGTAAAGACTTGCGCGAACCAGACCACTGTAGACGTTGCGCACACGCCGTTCTTCGCGGGGGTGGGGTCGTGTTGACGGTGGCGCAGAAGTGAACGGGAGCGCTCATACGGGAGGCGAACTCCGCAGGTCGCCCGCACTGTGGAAAGGGCAGAAGTACCGCCTGGTGTCGGGGGTAGGCTCGGCAATGCCCGGTGCGGTAACCAGCCACCGGTTTACGACAGTGGAGAGGAGCCCTGACTCAGGGTGAGCACCAAGCCGACCACCACAGACCTCCAGTGGACCGAATTGGACCAGCGGGCCGTGGACACCGTCCGCGTCCTCGCCGCGGACGCCGTACAGAAGGTCGGAAACGGCCACCCGGGTACGGCGATGAGCCTGGCTCCGGCCGCGTACACCCTTTTCCAGAAGGTGATGCGCCATGACCCGGCGGACGCGGACTGGACCGGCCGCGACCGGTTCGTGCTCTCCGCGGGCCACTCCAGCCTGACGTTGTACATCCAGCTCTACCTGGCCGGATACGGCCTGGAGCTCGACGACCTCAAGGCTTTCCGTACCTGGAACTCCAAGACCCCCGGCCACCCGGAGTACGGCCACACCACCGGTGTCGAGACGACGACCGGCCCGCTGGGCCAGGGTGTCGCCAACGCCGTGGGCATGGCGATGGCCTCCCGCTACGAGCGCGGTCTGTTCGACCCGGACGCGGCCCCCGGCACCTCCCCCTTCGACCACACCGTCTGGGTCGTCGCCGGTGACGGCTGCCTCCAGGAGGGCATCTCGGCCGAGGCGTCCTCGCTGGCCGGTCACCAGAAGCTCGGCAACCTGGTGCTCCTGTGGGACGACAACCACATCTCGATCGAGGGCGACACGGAGACCGCGGTCTCCGAGGACACCCTGAAGCGGTACGAGTCCTACGGCTGGCACGTCCAGCGCGTCGAGCAGCTGCCCAGCGGCGACCTCGACCCCGCGGGCCTGTACGAGGCGCTGCAGGCGGCCAAGGCCGAGACGGAGCGCCCGTCCTTCATCGCGGCCCGCTCCATCATCGCCTGGCCCGCCCCGAACGCCCAGAACACCGAGGCCGCGCACGGCTCGGCTCTCGGTGACGACGAGATCGCGGCGACCAAGCGCGTACTCGGCTTCGACCCGGAGAAGACCTTCGAGGTCTCCGACGAGGTCATCGCCCACACCCGTGAGGCACTGGACCGCGGCCGCGAGGCCAAGGCGGAGTGGAACAAGTCCTTCGCCGCGTGGCGCACCGCCAACCCGGAGCGCGCCGCCGCATTCGACCGGATCGCCGCGGGCGACCTGCCCGAGGGCTGGGAGGACAAGCTTCCGGTCTTCGAGGCCGGCCACGCGGTGGCCACGCGTGCGGCCTCCGGCAAGGTCCTGCAGGCGCTCGGTGGTGTCATTCCCGAGCTGTGGGGCGGCTCCGCCGACCTGGCGGGCTCGAACAACACCACGATCGACAAGACGTCGTCGTTCCTCCCGGCCGGCAACCCGCTGCCCGAGGCGGACCCGTACGGCCGGACGATCCACTTCGGCATCCGCGAGCACTCCATGGCCGCGGCCATGAACGGCATCGCGCTGCACGGCAACACCCGCATCTACGGCGGCACCTTCCTGGTGTTCTCCGACTACATGCGCAACGCCGTGCGCCTGTCCGCGCTGATGCACCTGCCGGTGACGTACGTGTGGACGCACGACTCGATCGGCCTCGGCGAGGACGGCCCGACCCACCAGCCGGTGGAGCACCTGGCGTCGCTGCGTGCCATCCCGGGCCTGAACGTGGTCCGCCCGGCCGACGCCAACGAGACGGCGATCGCCTGGCGCGAGATCCTGCGCCGCTGGACCAAGGAGTTCGGCAAGGGCGCCCCGCACGGTCTGGCGCTCACCCGCCAGGGCGTGCCGACCTACGCCGCGAACGAGGACGCCGCCAAGGGCGGGTACGTGCTCTTCGAGGCCGACGGCGGCGAGCCGCAGGTCGTGCTGATCGGTACGGGCTCCGAGGTACAGCTGGCCGTCGAGGCTCGCGAGGAGCTCCAGGCCGCCGGAGTCCCCACCCGTGTGGTGTCGATGCCGTGCGTCGAGTGGTTCGAGGAGCAGGACCAGGGTTACAAGGACAGCGTGCTGCCGCCGTCCGTGAAGGCCAGGGTCGCCGTCGAGGCGGGCATCGGCCTGACCTGGTACCGGTACGTGGGCGACGCGGGCCGGATCGTCTCGCTGGAGCACTTCGGTGCCTCCGCCGACGCCAAGGTCCTCTTCCGCGAGTTCGGGTTCACCGCCGGGCACGTGGCGCAGGCCGCACGGGAATCTCTCGCCTCCACTGCGCGCTGACGCGGTTATACGACTAGTAGGAGATGCAACTCTCATGACAGACGCACTCAAGCGCCTCTCCGACGAGGGCGTGGCGATCTGGCTCGACGACCTGTCGCGCAAGCGGATCACATCCGGCAACCTGGCCGAGCTGATCGACCAGAGCCACGTCGTGGGCGTCACGACGAACCCCTCGATCTTCCAGAAGGCGATCTCCTCGGGTGACGGTTACGAGCAGCAGCTCACCGACCTCGCCGCCCGCAAGGTCACCGTCGAGGAGGCGCTCCGCATGATCACCACGGCGGACGTCCGCGACGCCGCCGACATCCTGCGCCCGGTCTTCGACGCGACGGACGGCCAGGACGGCCGGGTCTCCATCGAGGTCGACCCGCGTCTTGCCCACAACACCCTGGCCACGGTCGCCGAGGCCAAGCAGCTGGCGTGGCTGGTGGACCGGCCGAACACGCTGATCAAGATCCCCGCGACGAAGGCCGGCCTGCCGGCGATCACCGAGACGATCGGGCGCGGCATCAGCGTCAACGTCACCCTGATCTTCTCGCTGGAGCGCTACCGCGAGGTCATGGACGCCTACCTGGCGGGCCTGGAGAAGGCGAAGGCCGCGGGCCTGGACCTCGCCAAGATCCACTCGGTGGCCTCGTTCTTCGTGTCCCGTGTGGACACCGAGATCGACAAGCGGCTGGACGCCGTCGGCAGCGACGAGGCCAAGGCGGCCAAGGGCAAGTCCGCCCTCGCCAACGCGCGTCTGGCCTACGAGGCGTACGAGGAGGTCTTCGCGGGTGACCGCTGGGCCGCCCTCGACAAGGCGCACGCGAACAAGCAGCGTCCGCTGTGGGCCTCCACCGGCGTCAAGGACCCGTCCCTCAAGGACACCCTGTACGTCGACGACCTCGTCGCCCCCAACACGGTCAACACCATGCCGGAGGCGACGCTGGAAGCCGTGGCCGACCACGGAGACATCACCGGCAACACCGTCGCCGGTGGCTACGACCAGGCGCGTGCCGACCTCGAGGCGATCAAGAAGCTCGGAGTCAGCTACGACGAAGTCGTCCAGCTGCTGGAGGACGAGGGCGTCGACAAGTTCGAGGCGGCCTGGAACGACCTGCTCAACTCCACCGAGGCCGAGCTCAAGCGCCTCGCTCCTTCGGAGGGCTGACCACTTGTCTGGTGTTCCCGGAGCCAACCCGCTCCGTGACGCCCAGGACCGACGGCTCCCGCGTATCGCGGGGCCGTCGGGTCTGGTGATTTTCGGCGTCACAGGCGATTTGTCCCGTAAAAAGCTGATGCCTGCCGTCTACGACCTGGCCAATCGCGGCCTGCTGCCACCGGGCTTCTCGCTCATCGGCTTCGCGCGCCGCGACTGGGAGGACGAGGACTTCGCGCAGGTCGTCCACGACGCGGTCAAAGAGCACTCGCGCACGCCCTTCCGTGAGGAGGTCTGGCAGCAGCTGGCCCAGGGTATGCGTTTCGTCCAGGGCAACTTCGACGACGACGTGGCGTTCGAGACCCTGCGGGCCACGATCGAGGAACTCGACAAGGCACAGGGCACCGGCGGCAACTTCGCCTTCTACCTGTCCGTGCCGCCCAAGTTCTTCCCCAAGGTCGTCCAGCAGCTCAAGAAGCACGGGCTGGCCGACCAGAAGGAGGGTTCCTGGCGGCGGGCCGTCATCGAGAAGCCGTTCGGTCACGACCTGGAGAGCGCGCAGGAGCTGAACCAGCTCGTGCACGACGTCTTCCCGCCGAACGAGGTCTTCCGCATCGACCACTACCTCGGCAAGGAGACGGTCCAGAACATCCTGGCGCTGCGCTTCGCCAACACGATGTGGGAGCCGATCTGGAACAGGTCGTACGTCGACCACGTCCAGATCACGATGGCCGAGGACATCGGCATCGGCGGCCGGGCCGGCTACTACGACGGCATCGGCGCGGCCCGTGACGTCATCCAGAACCACCTGCTGCAGCTGCTGGCGCTGACCGCGATGGAGGAGCCCGGCTCCTTCCACCCGAAGGCGCTGGTGGCGGAGAAGCTGAAGGTGCTCACGGCCGTCGAGCTGCCGGACGATCTCGGCAAGCACACGGTGCGCGGTCAGTACACGCACGCGTGGCAGGGCGGGCAGGAGGTGCCCGGTTACCTCGAGGAAGAGGGCATCGACGCCAAGTCGAAGACCGACACCTTCGCCGCGATCAAGCTGACGATCAACAACCGCCGGTGGGCGGGTGTGCCGTTCTACCTCCGTACCGGGAAGCGGCTCGGCCGCCGGGTCACGGAGATCGCGGTCGTCTTCAAGCGCGCCCCCTACCTTCCCTTCGAGTCCGGTGCGACGGAGGAGCTGGGCGGCAACGCCCTGGTCATCCGGGTGCAGCCGGACGAGGGGGTCACGGTCCGGTTCGGCTCCAAGGTGCCCGGCACGTCCATGGAGGTCCGGGACGTCACGATGGACTTCGCGTACGGCGAGTCCTTCACGGAGTCCAGTCCGGAGGCGTACGAGCGGCTCATCCTCGATGTCCTGCTCGGTGACGCCAACCTCTTCCCGCGCCACCAGGAGGTCGAGCTCTCCTGGAACATCCTCGACCCGATCGAGGAGTACTGGGACAAGCACGGCAAGCCCGCCCAGTACGCGGCCGGCACGTGGGGTCCGGCCGAGGCCGACGAGATGCTCGCACGCGACGGACGGAGCTGGCGCCGGCCATGAAGATCGATCTCACGGAAACCACGTCCAGCAAGATCAACCAGGCCCTCATCTCGGCGCGCCGCTCCATCGGCACGCCGGCCATCGGCATGGTGCTCACCCTCGTCATCGTCACCGACGAGGAGAACGCCTACGACGCGATGAAGGCGGCGAGCGACTCCTCACGCGAGCACCCCTCGCGGATCATCGCGGTGATCAAGCGGGTCAGCCGTTCCCCCCGTGCCCGGCGCGACGCGCGGCTCGACGCGGAGATCCGCGTCGGTTCCGACTCGGGCTCGGGCGAGACCGTCGTGCTGCGTCTGCACGGCGAGCTGGCCAACCACGCCCAGTCGGTCGTCCTGCCGCTGCTGCTGCCGGACGCCCCGGTGGTGGTGTGGTGGCCCGAGGACGCGCCTGCGGACCCGGCGAAGGACCCGCTGGGCGCGCTCGCCCAGCGCCGGATCACCGACACCTACTCCGCCGAGCACCCGCTCGACGAGCTGGCGGTGCGCGCCGCGACGTACCAGCCGGGTGACACGGACCTGGCATGGACCCGCATCACGCCGTGGCGGTCGATGCTGGCGGCGGCGCTCGACCAGCAGCCCGCCGAGGTCGTCTCGGCCACGGTCGAGGGCGAGTCCGACAACCCGAGCTGCGAACTGCTGGCCATGTGGCTCGCGGACCGGCTCGGCGTCCCGGTGGAGCGCACCCTGTCCGGCGGCCCCGGCCTGACGGCCGTCCGGATGGCGACCAGGAACGGCGACATCGTCCTGGACCGGGCCGACGGTTCGCTCGCCACGCTCTGCATGGTGGGCCAGCCCGACCGTGCGGTGGCGCTGAAGCGGCGGGAGACCGCGGAGCTCCTCGCGGAGGAGCTGCGGCGCCTGGACCCCGACAACATCTACGAGTCCACGGTGAAGTTCGGGGTGGAGCGCCTCGGCGGACCCACGGAGGCCTCGTCCGTCGGATCCGGTCAGAAGCCGTCGTCTCCGGCGGGCGCGGGAGCCCCTGCCGCGAAGAAGGCGGCGGCCAAGAAGGCGGCGTCCAAGTGAGTGCTCCGCAACTCGTCGTGCACCGCGGCAAGGAGCTGATGGCTCAGGCCGCGGCGGCCCGGCTGATCACGAAGATCGTGGACGCCCAGTCCGCACGCGGCTCCGCCTCGGTGGTGCTCACCGGCGGGCGCAACGGCAACGGCCTGCTGGCCGCGCTCGCCGCTTCGCCCGCGCGCGACGCGGTCGACTGGTCGCGGCTCGACCTGTGGTGGGGCGACGAGCGGTTCCTGCCGGAGGGTGATCCGGAGCGCAACGTCACGCAGGCCCGCGAGGCCCTGCTGGACGCGGTGGGTGCGGACCCCGCCCGGGTGCACGCGATGCCCGCGTCGGACGGACCGTACGGCGGTGACGTGGACGCCGCCGCCGCGGGGTACGCCGAGGAACTCGCCGCCGCGGCGGGCCCGGAGGACCACGGTTCCGTACCGGCGTTCGACGTGCTGATGCTGGGCGTCGGCCCGGACACGCACGTCGCGTCGCTCTTCCCGGAGCTGCCGGCGGTACGGGAGACCGAACGCACCGTCGTCGGTGTGCACGGTGCGCCCAAGCCGCCGCCCACGCGGGTCACCCTCACCCTGCCTGCCATCCGGGCGGCACGTGAGGTGTGGCTGCTGGCCGCGGGCGAGGACAAGGCGGAGGCGGTGAAGATCGCGTTGTCCGGTGCCGGGGAGATCCAGGCCCCGGCGGCGGGAGCGTACGGCCGCAGCCGCACCCTGTGGCTGCTGGACGCCGCGGCGGCTTCCGAGCTGCCGCGGGCGCTGTATCCGCCCGCTTCGGCGTAACGGGACACCGCAGAGGCCCCGGTCCCGCTCCCCGGAGCGGGGCCGGGGCCTCTCCCGTGGTGCGCCCGGTCCGGGTGCCGCACCACCCGGCCGTCCGGGGCGGGCATCCCGGCCGGATCCCACGAGATGCCGTCCCCGGATTCCGGGCGGGAGCGGGTCCGCTCCCCTCTCCGGGCACCCGGCGGGCCAGGTCCCTGTCCCCCTCCTCCGGGCCCCGTCGCCTCAGCCGCGTTCCAGGAAGGGCTCCAGCAGCCCCGGCACGGCGTCGGCGGCGAAGACCAGCCCTTCGGAGGCGTCCGTGTCGTACGCCGTGTAGGCGCCCGCTCCGGCTGCCGTCGTGGCGGTGACGTCCAGCAGCCCGGCCCGGCGCTGGACGTACGACTGCCTCACGGTCCAGCCGATCACGCCGTCGCGCCGGAGGGCCGCCGTGGAGCGTCGGAAAGTCCCGGACCGGGTCACGAGGTATCCGCCGCTCAGCGTGTGCCCCAGGGACCGGTAGGCGTCGAGGCCCAGCGCCACGGCGAGCGGCAGGCACACGAGGGCGCAGCCGAGCGCGATCCACATCAGTACGGGCGTCAGCAGCGCGCCCGGCACCGCCAGGACCAGCACAGGGGCGAGGGCCGCCGCGAGGGCCCGGCGCAGCCGCCTGCCACGGGCGGCCGGCGGGTGGGTCGTCAGCGGCGCGCCGGTCGGTGCGACGGGCTCGCGCAGCACCTCGGCGGCGACCGCGTCGGCGAATGCCCGGGGCGCGGCCGGCAGCAGGGTGTTGTGGTCGGCCTTGTGTGCTTCCTCGTCCTTCGCCAGGCCCGTGGTGACGGCGTCCACCCGGGCCGCGCCGACCAGCCGTACGCCGAGGGGTTCCACCAGGTCCACCCCGCGCAGCCGCCGTTCCTCGACGGAGAGCGAGCGTGCGGTGAACAGTCCGCGCCGCACCCGCAGGGTGCCGCCCGGTTCGCGCTCCAGCCGGTAGTTCCACCACATCTCGGCCCAGAGCCCGAGCGCTCCGGCGATCCCGGCGGCCAGCGCCGCCGCCACCAGGACGATGACCGTCCGGAGCGGGGAGGTGTCGCGGAACCGGTCGGCGACCCACTCGACGACCTCGCCCTGCGCCCCGACCCATTCGCTGACCTGCATGACGCCTCCGGCCGCCGCGCCGCCGAGCACGGGCACGACGAAGAAGACCGGCGCGTAGCGGATCCAGCGGGGGTCCAGTCTGGCCAGCTCGCCCTCGCGGTGCGTGCCGGGGGCCGCCTCGGCGATCCGGTCGAGGAGTTCACGGCGCAGCCTCTCGCCCTCGGCCCGGCCGACGGGGTCGAGTTCCAGCGTGGACTCCCCCCCGGTCTGCTCGCCCGTGCCGATACGGACCGTGACCAGTCCGAGGGCCCGCTGCAGTGGGTGAGCGGTCAGGTCGACGCTGCGGATCCGCTCACGGGCCAGGGAGCGGCGTCTGGCCAGAAGGAGCCCGGTGTGCAGCTCGACCCGTGCACCGCCGACGCGGTACCGGGTGCGCCGCCACCGTACGTAGTCCCCCGCGGCGGCACAGCCGATGAGGAGCACGGCCCCGGCCAGCGCCCATCCGGCGGCGGCGGGATATCCCAGCCGTCCGGACAACCCCGCCACGACCGGGAGGGCGGCGCCCACCGCCACCCCCGCCGTCACGAGCGCGGTGGCCAGGACCGTCCGCCGGTGGATCCGCTCCCACGCGGGACCGGTCTCGTCGGCGGCGGTGCTCATGTGGCGTCACCGGGCGTGCCCTGGGTGATCCGGGTGAGCCGCTCGGCGAGGTCCGCGGCCGTCTCGTGGCCGAGACCCTCGATCCTCACGGCTCCCTTGGCGGAGGCGGTGGTGACGGTGACCGTGGCCAGCCCGAAGAGCTGTTCCAGCGGGCCGCGCACGGTGTCCACGGTCTGGATGCGGGACATCGGCGCGATCCGCCATTCCCGCAGGACGACCCCGGTCCTCACGTAGACCGCCTCGTCGGTGACCTCCCAGCGGTGCGTGCGGAACCACCAGGGAGGGAAGAGGACGGCGCACGACAGCCCGACGGCCACCAGCACGGCCGCGGGCATCCACAGCCAGAACCTCGCCGTGGCGACGAACGCGCCGAGGGTGCCCAGAACGGCCGCCGGGGCCGCCGTCAGCAACAGGCACCGGGCCCGCCACCAGCCGACGGCCCGCCGGGCCGGTGCGTTCCGCGGCGGCCGGAGCCGTACCGTCCCCTCCCCCGCCCCCACCGGCTCAGCGACCGCGCAGTGTGCGGTACGTGGCCACGAGCGCGGCGGTGGAGCTGTCCAGCCCCTCACCGCCGGTGCCCTCGGTCAGGACCGGTTCGATCTTCTTGGCGAGGACCTTGCCGAGTTCGACGCCCCACTGGTCGAAGGAGTCGATGTTCCACACGGCACCCTGGACGAAGACCTTGTGCTCGTACAGCGCGATCAGCTGGCCGAGCACCGACGGGGTGAGACGGTCCGCGAGGATCGTGGTCGTCGGGTGGTTGCCCCGGAAGGTCTTGTGCGGGACGAGCTCCTCGGGCACGCCCTCCGCGCGGACCTCCTCGGGCGTCTTACCGAAGGCGAGGGCCTGGGTCTGGGCGAAGAAGTTGGCCATCAGCAGGTCGTGCTGGCCGATCAGCCCGGGCAGCAGGTCGTGGACCGGGGCCGCGAAGCCGATGAAGTCGGCCGGGATGATCTTGGTGCCCTGGTGGATCAGCTGGTAGTAGGCGTGCTGCCCGTTGGTGCCGGGGGTGCCCCAGACGACCGGGCCCGTCTCCCACTCCACCGGATTGCCGTCCCGGTCCACGGACTTGCCGTTGGACTCCATGTCCAGCTGCTGCAGGTACGCGGTGAACTTGGACAGGTAGTGGCTGTAGGGCAGCACCGCGTGCGACTGGGCGTCGAAGAACTGGCCGTACCAGATGCCCAGCAGGCCCAGCAGCAGCGGGGCGTTCTCCTCGGCGGGAGCGGTACGGAAGTGCTCGTCGACGAGGTGGAAGCCGTCGAGCATCTCGCGGAACCGGTCGGGGCCGATGGCGATCATCAGCGAGAGGCCGATCGCCGAGTCGTAGGAGTACCGGCCGCCGACCCAGTCCCAGAACTCGAACATGTTGGCCGTGTCGATGCCGAAGTCCGCGACCTTCTCCGCGTTGGTCGACAGGGCCACGAAGTGCTTGGCGACGGCGTCCTGACCGGCCCTCAGCTCGGTGAGCAGCCAGTCGCGGGCGGAGGTGGCGTTGGTGATGGTCTCGATCGTCGTGAAGGTCTTGGACGCGACGACGAAGAGCGTCTCGGCCGGGTCGAGGCCCTGTACCGCCTCGTGCAGGTCGGCGCCGTCGACGTTCGACACGAAGCGGACGGTGAGCGAGCGGTCCGTGAAGGAGCGCAGCACCTCGTACGCCATGGCGGGTCCGAGGTCGGAGCCGCCGATACCGATGTTGACGATGTTCTTGATCGGCTTCCCGGTGTGGCCGGTCCACTCGCCCGCCCGGATCCGGTCGGAGAAGGCGGCCATCCTGTCGAGGACGGCGTGCACGGCCGGCACCACGTTCTCGCCGTCGACCTCGACCACCGCGCCCCGCGGGGCACGGAGCGCGGTGTGCAGGACGGCACGGTCCTCGGTCGTGTTGATCTTCTCGCCGCGGAACATGGCGTCCCGCAGCCCGGCCACGTCCGTGGCGGCGGCGAGCTCACGCAGCAGGCGCAGCGTCTCGTCGGTGACCAGGTGCTTGGAGTAGTCGA
Organism: Streptomyces sp. B1I3; assembly: GCF_030816615.1. NCBI lineage: Bacteria > Bacillati > Actinomycetota > Actinomycetes > Kitasatosporales > Streptomycetaceae > Streptomyces > Streptomyces sp. B1I3. The sequence goes on along the minus strand of NZ_JAUSYD010000001.1, from coordinate 6,075,360 downwards.
TGTGGAGGTCGCCGACCCGGAGGGTGTACTGCTTCCCCCGGTCCGGCGCGTCCGCGAACAGCTGCCGCAGATGCGTTTCCCCGAGCTCCTCACGGTGCTTGCCGAGAGCCGTCCACTCGGGCATCTGGCTGAGCTTGGTTCGGCTTTGTGCGTTCATCCCGGAAATCGCCCACTTCTCTCGTACCTGCAACCTTCCCCGCTGCCCCTCCAACCTAATTGATCCGGAGGGTGCGACGGGGCACCGGCGAGCTGGTGGGCGACATACGGATTCCGGCCGGGCACCCAGGGGGTGGCCGGCCGGTGAAGAGTCTCAGATCTCGCCTCGGAGTTTCGCGAGGGCCTCGGCGAGGATCGCCTCGCCGTCCGCGTCGCTGCGCCGTTCCCGTACGTACGCGAGGTGCGTCTTGTACGGCTCGGTGCGGGGCGGGTCCGGCGGGTTGTCCTGGTCCTGCCCGGCCGGGAAGCCGCAGCGCGGGCAGTCCCAGGTCTCCGGTACCTGCGCGTCATGGGCGAAGCTCGGCTGCGTCTCGTGCCCGTTCGAGCACCAGAAGGAGATGCGGAGGCGCGGCGCGGACTCGCCCCGCTCGGCCTCCCCCATCGGCCCCGCTCCGACCCGGCTTCCCCGGATCGCGTTGCCACTTGCCACGGTCGTAACTCCCTGCGTGATGGTGCTCGAAGATGCCCCAGTCTACGTAAGGCCCAACGCGCGTCCAGTGAAAGGAGTTACACCGTCACCGGGAATCGCGGACGCGGGGTCAGCTGTCCAGCTTGATGAGCAGACCAAGGACAACAATGCACGCGAACCAGCCCAGGCCGACCACGACGGTGATGCGGTCGAGGTTGCGCTCGGCGACCGAGGAGCCGCCCACGGAGGACTGCATTCCGCCACCGAACATGTCGGAGAGGCCGCCGCCCTTTCCCTTGTGCATCAGCACCAGCAGCATCAGCAGCAGGCTGAAGACGATCAGGGCGATCTCGAACGCCAAAATCACGGCTGGTCCCTACTTTCCGGAAATTCCTAGGACTGCATGTACGAACAGCGGGGGCCGGGGGTGGTACCCCCCTCGGCCCCCGCTAGGGTACGACGGATCCGCGCTACCGCATACTCACTGGTCGCGGAAGCGGACGATCTTGACGAACTCGTCGGCGTCGAGCGCGGCGCCGCCGATCAGGGCGCCGTCCACGTCGGGCTGCGCCATGATGGCCGCGACGTTGCCCGACTTCACCGAGCCGCCGTACTGGATGCGGACGGCGTCGGCCAGTTCCTGCGAGTACAGCTCGGCGAGTCGGCCGCGGATCGCTCCGCACACCTCCTGGGCGTCCTCGGGGGTGGCGACCTCGCCGGTCCCGATGGCCCAGACAGGCTCGTAGGCGATCACGATGGACTCGGCCTGCTCGGCCGGGATGTCCTTCAGGGCGCCGTCGAGCTGCGCGAGGGTGTAGGAGACCTGGTCACCGGCCTTGCGGATGTCCAGGCCCTCGCCCACGCAGAGGATCGGGGTCAGGCCGTGCTTGAACGCGGCCTTCACCTTGGCGTTGCAGATCTCGTCGTTCTCGCCGTGGTACTGGCGGCGCTCGCTGTGACCGACGGCCACGAACGTGCACTTCAGCTTGGCGAGCATCGGGCCGGAGATCTCACCGGTGTAGGCGCCGGAGTCCTGGGCCGAGATGTCCTGGGCGCCGTACTTGATCTTCAGCTTGTCGCCGTCGACCAGGGTCTGCACGGACCGCAGGTCCGTGAAGGGCGGCAGGACGGCGACCTCCACGGCGTCGTAGTCCTTGTCGGCGAGGGCGAACGCGAGCTTCTGGACGTGCGCGATGGCCTCGAGGTGGTTGAGGTTCATCTTCCAGTTGCCCGCCATCAGCGGGGTGCGATTGCTCATCAGGGGTCAGTCCTCCAGTGCGGCGAGGCCGGGAAGCGTCTTGCCCTCGAGGTATTCGAGGCTGGCGCCGCCACCGGTCGAGATGTGGCCGAATGCGTTGTCGTCGAAGCCCAGGATGCGGACGGCGGCAGCGGAGTCGCCGCCGCCGACGACGGTGAAGGCCGGGGAGTCGACGAGAGCCTGGGCGAGGGCCTTGGTGCCCTCGGCGTAGTCGGGGTGCTCGAAGACACCCATCGGGCCGTTCCAGAAGACGGTGGCCGCGTCGGCGAGCTTCGCCGCGTACAGCTTGCGGGTCTCGGGGCCGATGTCCAGGCCCTCCTGGTCGGCCGGGATGGCGTCGGCGGCGACCGTGGTCGGATTGGCCGGGGCCTTGGTCTTCAGGTCGGGGAACTCCCCGGCGACCAGGACGTCGACGGGGAGCACGAACTCCACACCGACCTCCTCGGCCCGCTTGAGGTACTCCTGCACGGCCGGGACCTGGTCCTCCTGGAGCAGCGAGATGCCCACCTCGTGGCCCTTGGCCTTGAGGAAGGTGTACGCCATGCCGCCCCCGATCAGGATGCGGTCGGCCTTCTCCAGCAGGTGGTCGATGACCCCGAGCTTGTCGGAGACCTTGGCACCGCCGAGGACCACGGCGTACGGGCGCGCGACGTCCTCGGTGAGCTTCTTGAGGACGCCGACCTCGGTGGCGATGAGACCGCCGGCCGCGTGCGGCAGCCGGGCCGGGAGGTCGAAGACCGAGGCGTGCTTGCGGTGGACCGCGCCGAAACCGTCGCCGACGTACACGTCGGCGAGCTCGGCGAGCCGGTCCGCGAACGCACCGCGCTCGGCGTCGTCCTTGGAGGTCTCACCCGCGTTGAAGCGGAGGTTCTCGATGACGGCGACCTGGCCGTCGGAGAGGGCGGCGACCGTGGCGCGGGCGGACTCACCGACGGTGTCGGTCGCGAACGCGACATCGGCGCCGAGCAGTTCACCGAGGCGCGCGGCGGCCGGGGCGAGTGAGAAGGCCGGGTCCGGCGCACCCTTGGGGCGGCCGAGGTGCGAGGCGACGACCACCCGCGCGCCGGCTTCGGCGAGGCGGGCGACGGTCGGCCGGACGGCGCGGATGCGGCCGTCGTCGGTGATCGTGGTGCCGTCCAGCGGCACGTTCAGGTCGGCGCGGACGAAAACCCGCTTGCCCGCGACCCCTTCGGCGAGAAGTTCGTCGATCGTCTTCATCTGTTGCGGTACTCCTTGGAAGGACGGATGAGCACGCAAGGGGCTCGGACGGCGCCACGTTGCGCCGTCCGAGCCCCTTGCTCACATCGAGATGCCTGCCGATCCGAGGATCAGAGCTGGCCGCCGACGAAGACGGTCAGGTCGACGAGGCGGTTGGAGTAACCCCACTCGTTGTCGTACCAGCCGAGGATCTTCACCGAGTTGCCCTCCTGGACCATGGTCAGGGAGGAGTCGAAGGTGCAGGACGACGGGTCGCCGACGATGTCCGAGGAGACGATCGGGTCCTCGGTGTACGTCAGGTAGCCCTTGAGGTCACCGTCGTCGGAGGCCTTCTTGAACGCGGCGTTGACCTCGTCCTTGGTCACCTCGCGCTGCAGCGTCACGACCAGGTCGGTCGCGGAGCCCGTCGGGACCGGCACGCGCATCGCGATGCCGTCGAGCTTGCCCTTGAGCTGCGGCAGGACCAGAGCGGTCGCCTTGGCGGCGCCGGTCGTCGTCGGGATGATGTTCTCGGCGGCGGCGCGGGCGCGGCGCAGGTCCGAGTGCGGGAAGTCCAGGATGCGCTGGTCGTTCGTGTACGCGTGGACCGTCGTCATCAGGCCCCTGACGATGCCGAAGTTCTCGTCGAGAACCTTGGCCATCGGCGCCACGCAGTTGGTGGTGCAGGAGGCGTTGGAGATGACGTGGTGGCTGGCCGCGTCGTACTTGTCCTGGTTGACGCCCATCACGATGGTGATGTCCTCGTCCTTGGCCGGAGCCGAGATGAGGACCTTCTTGGCGCCGCCCGCGATGTGCTTCTCGGCGTCGGCCTTCTTGGTGAAGATGCCGGTCGACTCGATGACGATGTCGACGCCCAGCTGACCCCAGGGGATGTCGGCCGGGTTGCGCTCGGAAAGAACCTTGATGGTGTGACCGTCGACGGTGATGGTGTCGGCGGTGTGGCTCACCTCTGCCTTGAGACGACCCAGAATGGTGTCGTACTTCAGCAGGTGGGCCGTGGTCGCAGTGTCACCCAGGTCGTTGACAGCCACGATCTCGATGTCCGCACCCTGCTCCAGCAGCGCGCGGAAGTAGTTACGACCGATGCGGCCAAAGCCGTTGATGCCTACGCGGATCGTCACGAACCGATCTCCTCGTTAGGTACGCCGGTTTTCGACGCCGGCGAGTTGTATGGGATGTCCCCGACCGCCTCCGACCCTACCTCTCCCGAGGCCCGGGAGTGACATCGAGCGGGACGGGACGGACGGCGGGGTCCGTACTCCCGAGTAGGAGCACGGACCTGCGGATCCGCGGTCACGGCACGGGCGGCGGCTCAGCCGACGAGGCCGTCCGCCAGTTCCTCGCTGAGGGTCGATTCCGTGCCCGGGATCCCGAGGTCCTGGGCACGCTTGTCGGCCATGGCCAGCAGGCGCCGGATCCGGCCCGCGACGGCGTCCTTGGTCAGCGGCGGGTCGGCGAGCGCGCCCAGTTCCTCCAGGGAGGCCTGCTTGTGCTCCATGCGCAGCCGTCCGGCAGCCGCCAGGTGCTCCGGGACCTCTTCGCCCAGGATCTCCAGCGCGCGCCCCACACGGGCACCGGCGGCGACCGCGGCACGTGCGGAGCGGCGGAGGTTGGCGTCGTCGAAGTTGGCCAGGCGGTTGGCGGTGGCGCGGACCTCGCGCCGCATCCTGCGCTCCTCCCAGGCCAGGACCGACTCGTGGGCACCGAGCCGGGTCAGCAGCGCGCCGATCGCGTCACCGTCACGGACGACGACCCGGTCCACCCCGCGCACCTCGCGGGCCTTGGCCGCGATGGACAGCCTGCGGGCGGCACCGACCAGGGCGAGGGCGGCCTCGGGGCCTGGGCAGGTCACCTCCAGCGAGGAGGAGCGGCCGGGCTCGGTCAGCGAACCGTGGGCCAGGAAGGCACCCCGCCAGGCCGCCTCGGCATCGCAGGTGGCCCCCGAGACCACCTGCGGAGGCAGGCCGCGGATGGGGCGGCCGCGCCCGTCGACCAGGCCGGTCTGGCGGGCCAGCTGGTCGCCGCCCGCCACCACCCGCACGACGTAGCGGGAGCCGCGGCGCAGCCCGCCGGGAGCCATCACGATCAGCTCCGAGCTGTGCCCGAAGATCTCCAGGATGTCCCGCTTGAGCCGGCGCGCGGCCATCGCCGTGTCCAGCTCGGCCTCGATCACAATCCGGCCGCTCACCAGGTGCAGCCCGCCCGCGAACCGAAGAATCGCCGAGACCTCTGCTTTCCTGCAGCAGGTCCGGGTCACGGGAAGCCGAGAGATTTCGTCCTTCACCGCTGGCGTCATCGCCATGGGCCGATCCTTCCATGCATCCGAAAAATACGGTCGTACGCGGCGGCCAACAGCTCCGGATCATGAATCGGAACGCCGTCGGGTGAGGCCACAGGGGCCAGCTCGACCGCGGCTCCGAGCCGCTTGGCGGCGTCGGCGAGGGACTCACGGTCGGGCACGGCGGCCTCGTCGGCCAGCACCACGTCCATGGCGAGTTTAGGGGCGTGTCGTCCCAAAACCTCCAAATGACGCTGCGGTGAGAAGCCTTCTGTTTCGCCGGGCTGCGGCGCGAGGTTCAGCGAGAGGACCTTACGGGCCTTCGTGGCGATCAGCGCGTCGAGCAGTTCCGGCACCAGCAGGTGCGGGATGACGGAGGAGAACCAGGAGCCCGGACCGAGCACCACCCAGTCGGCGTCCAGAACGGCGGCGACCGCCTCCGGGACCGCCGGCGGGTCGGCCGGGACGACGTGGACCGACTGCACCTCGCCGGGGGTGAGAGCCACCGTCGCCTGTCCGCGCACGGTGACCACCTCCTCCGGACGCTCCGGGTCGTGGCCACGGACGAGAGCCTGGAGCTCCAGGGGCACGGCGGACATCGGCAGCACCCTGCCGTGCGCGCCGAGCAGCTTGCCGACGAGGTCGAGGGCCTGGACGGGGTCGCCCAGCTGCTCCCAGAGGGCGACGATGAGCAGATTGCCCACCGCGTGCTCGTGCAGGTCGCCCTTGGACTCGAAACGGTGCTGGATGACCCGGGCCCAGGTCTGGCCCCATTCGTCGTCCCCGCAGAGCGCGGCCAGCGCCTTGCGCAGGTCGCCGGGCGGCAGGACGCCGAGCTCCTCCCGGAGCCGGCCGCTGGAGCCGCCGTCGTCGGCGACGGTGACCACGGCGGTGAGATCGCCGGTGATCCGGCGCAGCGCCGTGAGCGACGCGGACAGGCCCATGCCGCCGCCGAGGGCGACGACCTTGGGCTGTGTGCCGCGCTTGCGCCCGGAGAGGGCGGCCGTGGCCCGGCTCAGCCGCCGCAGGCGCAGATTGCGACTGGTCACTCGCGCCCCATGTCCCGGTGGACGAGGACGGTCTCGACGCCTTCCGTGGCCAGCCGGGCGGCCAGCTTCTCCGACATGGCGACGGATCGGTGCTTACCGCCCGTGCAGCCGACGGCGATGGTCACGTAGCGCTTGCCCTCGCGGCGGTACCCGGCGGCGATCAGCTGCAGCAGCTCCGTGTACTGGTTGAGGAACTCCTTGGCGCCCGGCTGGTCGAACACGTACTCGGACACCTCCTCGTTGAGCCCGGTGAAGGGGCGCAGCTCGGGGACCCAGTGCGGGTTGGGCAGGAACCGGCAGTCCACGACCAGGTCGGCGTCGACCGGCAGGCCGTACTTGAAGCCGAACGACATGACCGTGGCCCGCAGCTCCGGCTCCTCGTCGCCGGCGAACTGGGCGTCCATCTTGGCCCGCAGCTCGTGCACGTTGAGGCTGGAGGTGTCGATGACCAGGTCGGCGTCGCCGCGCAGCTCGCGCAGGAGATCGCGCTCGGCCGCGATGCCGTCGACGATGCGGCCGTCGCCCTGGAGGGGGTGCGGACGGCGGACGGACTCGAAACGGCGCACGAGGGCGTCGTCGGAGGACTCCAGGAAGACGATCCGCCGGGTGACGTGCTTGTCCTCCAGGTCCGCGAGGGACTCCCGGAGGTTGTCGAAGAAGCGGCGCCCCCGCACGTCGACGACGACGGCGATGCGGGCGACGTTGCCCTGGGACCGGGCACCGAGCTCCACCATCGTGGGGATCAGCGCGGGCGGCAGGTTGTCGACGACGAACCAGCCCAGGTCCTCCAGGCACTTGGCGGCGGTGCTGCGCCCGGCGCCCGACATGCCGGAGATGATCACCAGTTCGGGGATGGCGGGCACGGCGGCCTCGGCCTTCTCCTTGGTGCTGCCCGTACTCACGTGTGCTGCTCCGTCTGCTCGGTCGGTGCCTTCGTGCATGTGTTCGCCATCGGACGCCGTGCCGCCGCGCTCCCGCTCGTCGCCGCGTTCGTCCTGGCCTTCGTGTGCGTGCTCGGTCATGTCGTGCTGCCCCCGTCGTCCTCTTCGATGATCTCTCCTGTGGCCGTGTTCACGGCAGGCGCGGCCGGGGCGGCCGTGGCGAAGGCGGCGGCCACCGATTCCGCCGTCCTGCGCCCTATCCCCGGAACCTCGCAGATCTCATCGATTGTCGCCTGCCGCAGCTTCTTGACGGAGCCGAAATGCTTGATCAGCGCGTGCTTACGGGTGTCGCCGAGGCCGGCGACGGCATCCAGCGGGCTGCTGCGGATCCGCTTGGCGCGCTTGGCCCGCTGGTAGGTGATGGCGAAGCGGTGGGCCTCGTCCCGGATCCGCTGGAGGAGGTAGAGGCCTTCGCTGGAGCGGGGCAGGACCACCGGGTCGTCGTCGCCGGGCAGCCAGACCTCTTCGAGGCGCTTGGCCAGCCCGCAGACGGCGATGTCGTCGATGCCCAGCTCGTCCAGGGCCCGCTTGGCGGCGGCCACCTGGGGCTGCCCTCCGTCGACGACGACGAGTTGCGGCGGGTAGGCGAAGCGCTTGGGGCGCCCGTCGTCCTCCCGGGGCTCCTCAGGGGAGTCCACGGCCGGAGCGGGCACGGGCTCCCCCGGAGCGGGCACGGGGCCGGAGACCGGAGCGGGCGCGGGGCCGGAGACGGCCGGGGTCTCCTCCCACTCCCCCGTGCGCTCCTTGTCCTGGAGGTAACGCTTGAAGCGACGGCCGATGACCTCGTGCATCGACCGGACGTCGTCCTGTCCTTCGAAGCCCTTGATCTGGAAGCGGCGGTATTCGCTCTTGCGCGCGAGCCCGTCCTCGAAGACCACCATGGACGCGACGACGTCCTCGCCCTGCAGGTGCGAGATGTCGAAACACTCGACGCGCAGCGGGGCGGTCTCCAGACCGAGCGCCTCGGCGATCTCCTCCAGCGCCCGGGAACGGGTCGTGAGGTCGGAGGCGCGCTTGGTCTTGTGCAGCCCGAGGGCCTGCTGGGCGTTGCGCTGGACCGTGCCCATCAGGTCCTTCTTGTCGCCCCGCTGCGGGATGCGCAGGCTGACCTGGGAGCCACGGCGGCCCGCGAGCCACTGCGCGACGGCGTCGGGGTCCTCGGGGAGGGCCGGGACCAGCACCTCCTTCGGTACGGAGTCACCCGTCTCCTCCCCGTACAGCTGTTGGAGCGCGTGTTCGACCAGGCCCGCCGTGTCGACCGCCTCGACCTTGTCGGTGACCCAGCCCCGCTGGCCGCGGACCCGTCCGCCACGGACGTGGAAGATCTGGACGGCGGCCTCGAGTTCGTCCTCGGCGACGGCGATCAGGTCGGCGTCGGTGGCGTCGGCGAGGACCACGGCGCTCTTCTCCATGGCCCGCTTCAGCGCCCCCGCGTCATCGCGCAGACGGGCCGCCCGTTCGTACTCCATGTCCTCGGCCGCCTGCGTCATCTCCTTCTCCAGGCGCCGGATGTACGTGCCCGTCCGGCCTGCCATGAAGTCGCAGAAGTCCTCGGCGAGCTCCCGGTGTTCGTCGGGGGTGACCCGGCCGACGCACGGGGCGGAACACTTGCCGATGTAGCCGAGGAGGCAGGGGCGGCCGCTCCTCTCGGCGTTCTTGAACACCCCGGCGGAGCACGTGCGCACGGGAAAGACCCGGAGCATGAGGTCGACGGTCTCGCGGATCGCCCAGGCGTGCCCGTACGGACCGAAGTAGCGCACGCCCTTGCGCTTGGCTCCGCGCATGACCTGGACGCGCGGGAACTCCTCGTTGAGCGTCACGGCGAGGTAGGGGTAGCTCTTGTCGTCGCGGTACTTGACGTTGAACCGGGGGTCGTACTCCTTGATCCAGGAGTACTCCAGCTGCAGCGCCTCGACCTCGGTGGAGACGACGGTCCACTCGACGGACGCGGCCGTGGTGACCATCGTCCGGGTGCGCGGGTGGAGACCCGACAGGTCCTGGAAGTAGTTGGCCAGGCGCTGGCGCAGGTTCTTGGCCTTCCCGACGTAGATCACCCGGCGGTGCTCGTCGCAGAATTTGTAGACCCCCGGGGAGTCGGGGATCTGTCCCGGCTTGGGGCGGTAGCTGGAGGGGTCTGCCATGTCTCACACCCTACTTGCGGGCAGTGACAGACCGGGATTCCCGACGGGACCCGGAAGACGGCTCCGGCGGGCCCGCTCCCGGCTCCGGCCCGGCGGCCCTCCCCCGCCGGTCAGGCCCCGGGGCCCGCGATGAGCTTCCCGCCCTCGACCTTCACCGGCACCGCGGGCAGCGGCACCGTGGCCGGGCCCTGCACCGCCTTGCCGGTCGTCACGTCGAAGCGGCTGCCGTGGCAGGGGCAGTCGCCCTCGATGCCCTCGACCTTGTCCAGGAGGCAGCCCGCATGGGTGCACTGGGCACTGAAGGCCTTGTACCGGCCCTCGGCCGGGCAGCTCACGACGACCCGCTGCTCGCGGTAGAGCTTCGCACCACCGACGGGGACCTCGTCCGCGGCGCCGAGCTCGACGGGCGCGGTGGGCGTGGGGGTCTGTGCGTGGCCCAGCTTCGACTCGGTCGAGCAGGCGGCCGCTCCCAGCCCGGCGGCGCCCGCGAGAGCAGCGCCCTTCAGTACGGTTCGGCGGGCGGCGGGCAGGCCGGACATGCGGTCTCCACTGGTCGGGGGGACAGAGGGGCGCCGTGTCCGTCCGGGGCGCCGGGTGCCCATCGGCATCGGGCACGGGCCGCACCGGAAGGCATCGGCGACAGACCCGACGATACCGACGGAGAACGCCTCGCACGCGACCGGCCCCGGACAGCCCGTACCGGCCCCGCCGGAGGGCGGCCACCGCCCGGCGCCGGCGGGCGCGCGAAGGACGGCCCCCGCGGTGCGGGGGCCGTCCTGGCCGGACGGTGTCAGGCCTTCCGTGCCCGGGTGGCCTTCTTGGCCGCGGGCCGCTCCGGCGCCGCCTTGGCGGCCTTCGCGGTGGCCGCCCCGCGGGCTGGGGCCTGCTTCGCGGCGACCGTCTTCTTGGCGGTCGCCCTGCGGGCCGGCTTACGGGCCGCTGGCACCGCGGCCTCGTTGATCCGGTCCGCGCCCAGGACCTCCTGGAGGAACTTCCCGGTGTGGCTCGCGGGTACCGAGGCGACGTACTCCGGGGAGCCTTCGGCGATGACCAGGCCGCCGCCGCTGCCTCCCTCGGGTCCCATGTCGATGACCCAGTCGGCCGTCTTGATGACATCGAGGTTGTGCTCGATGACGATCACCGTGTTGCCCTTGTCGACCAGGCCCGACAGCACCGTGATCAGCTTGCTGATGTCCTCGAAGTGCAGACCGGTCGTCGGCTCGTCCAGGACGTAGACCGTACGGCCCGTCGAGCGCTTCTGCAGCTCGCTGGCCAGCTTGACCCGCTGCGCCTCGCCACCGGAGAGCGTCGGCGCGGACTGACCGAGCCTGACGTATCCGAGGCCGACCTCGTTGAGCGTGCGCAGGTGCCTGGCGATCGTCGGGACGGCCTCGAAGAACTCCAGGCCCTCCTCGATCGGCATGTCCAGCACCTCGGCGATGGACTTGCCCTTGTAGTGGACCTCCAGCGTCTCCCGGTTGTACCGCGCTCCGTGGCAGACCTCGCACGGGACGTACACATCGGGCAGGAAGTTCATCTCGATCTTGATCGTCCCGTCACCGGAACAGTTCTCGCAGCGGCCGCCCTTGACGTTGAAGGAGAAGCGGCCCGGGAGGTAGCCGCGCACCTTCGCCTCCATCGTCTCGGCGAACAGCCTGCGGACGTGGTCGAAGACCCCGGTGTAGGTGGCCGGGTTGGAGCGGGGCGTCCGGCCGATCGGCGACTGGTCGACGTGGACCACCTTGTCGACGAGGTCGTCCCCGTCGACCCGGGTGTGCCGCCCGGGGACCGACTTGGCACCGTTGAGCTCACGGGCGAGGTGGGTGTAGAGGATGTCGTTGACCAGGGTCGACTTCCCGGAGCCCGAGACACCGGTGACCGCCGTGAGCACGCCCAGGGGGAAGGAGACGTCGATGTCCTGGAGGTTGTTCTCCCGGGCCCCGTGCACCGTCAGCAGGCGCGCGGGGTCGACGGGCCGCCGGACGTCGGGCATGGCGATGAACTTCTTGCCGGCCAGGTACTGCCCGGTGACCGACTCCTTGTTGGCCAGCAGTTCCTCGAGCGAGCCCGAGTGGACGACCTTGCCGCCGTGCTCACCGGCGCCGGGGCCGATGTCGACGACCCAGTCGGCGACCTTGATCGTGTCCTCGTCGTGCTCGACGACGATGAGCGTGTTGCCCATGTCGCGGAGCCGGACCAGTGTCTCGATCAGCCGGTGGTTGTCTCGCTGGTGCAGTCCGATGGACGGCTCGTCCAGCACGTACAGCACGCCGACCAGTCCGGAGCCGATCTGCGTGGCGAGCCGGATGCGCTGGGCCTCACCGCCGGAGAGGGTGCCCGCGGCACGGTTGAGCGAGAGGTAGTCGAGGCCGACGTCGACGAGGAACTTCAGCCGTTCGTTGACCTCCTTGAGCACCCGCTCGGCGATCTTCTTGTCGCGGGCGCTCAGCCTGAGCCGGCCGAGGAATTCGGCGCACTCGCTGATCGACATCGCGGAGACCTCGGCGATGGACCTCTCCATCACCGTGACCGCGAGGACGATCGGCTTGAGCCGGGTGCCCTCGCAGGTGGGGCAGGGCACCTCGCGCATGTAGCCCTCGAAGCGCTCCCGGCTGGAGTCGCTCTCCGCCTCGGAGTGGCGCCGCTTGACGAACTGCACGGCGCCCTCGAAGGACGGGGTGGTGTAGGCGCGCTCGCGCCCGTACCTGTTGCGGTAGCGCACCTCGGTCTGGATCTTGTGACCGTGGAGCAGGGCCTTCTTGGCGCGCTGCGGCAGCCCGGCCCAGGGAATGTCCGTACGGAAGCCGAGGGCGTCCGCGAGCGCGCCGATCTGGCGCCCGAAGTACTCCTTGGTGTGGCCGTGCGACCAGGGGTGGATCGCGCCCTCGTCGAGGGACTTGTCCTCGTCCGGGACGATCAGCTCCGGGTCGACCTCCATCCGCGTGCCGATGCCGGTGCAGTCGGGGCAGGCGCCGAAGGGGGAGTTGAAGGAGAAGGAGCGGGGCTCCAGCTCCTCGAAGGAGAGGTCGTCGTACGGGCAGTAGAGGTGCTCGGAGAACATCCGCTCGCGCTCGGGGTCGTCCTCGGCGAGGTCGACGAAGTCGAGCACGACCATCCCGCCGGAGAGGCCGAGCGCGGTCTCGACCGAGTCGGTCAGCCGGCGCTTGGCGCTGTCCTTCACGGTGAGGCGGTCGATGACCACCTCGATGGTGTGCTTCTCCTGCTTCTTCAGTTTGGGCGGCTCGGAGAGCTGGATCGTCGCACCGTCGACCCGGGCCCGGCTGTAGCCCTTGGTCTGCAGGTCGGCGAAGAGGTCGACGAACTCGCCCTTGCGCTCACGCACCAGCGGGGAGAGCACCTGGAAGCGGCTGCCCTCGGGCAGACCGAGCACCTTGTCGACGACGGCCTGCGGCGACTGGCGGGAGATGGCCCGGCCGCACTCGGGGCAGTGCGGCTTGCCGATCCTCGCGAAGAGCAGCCGGAGGTAGTCGTAGACCTCGGTGATGGTGCCGACCGTCGAGCGCGGGTTGCGCGAGGTCGACTTCTGGTCGATGGAGACGGCGGGCGAGAGGCCTTCGATGAAGTCCACGTCCGGCTTGTCCATCTGGCCGAGGAACTGCCGGGCGTACGAGGAGAGCGACTCCACGTAGCGCCGCTGGCCCTCGGCGAAGATCGTGTCGAACGCGAGAGAGGACTTGCCCGACCCGGACAGCCCGGTGAAGACGATGAGGGAGTCACGGGGGAGGTCGAGCGAGACGTTCTTCAGGTTGTGCTCGCGCGCGCCACGGACGATGAGACGGTCGGCCACGCCGGTCCGCACCTTTCTGGAGAGAACGAGGGGAACTGAGCCCCCGTCCCAGGATAGGGGGGCGCCACAGCGTTGTACGAAGCTTTCGACTCCGAGCGTATAGCACGCGCATTCGATTTATGGTCGGCCGCAGACTCCTTCACCCGAATGAGTGTCGAGGGCTACGCTCCCGCCATGATTGATCATGCGCACGACCTGGAAGCCCTACGGGAAGCGACCGATCGGCTGCTCAGTGCCATGGACGGACTGGGCGACGAATCACTGGCCGAGCCGTCGCGCCTGCCGGGCTGGAGCCGCGGCCATGTTCTCGCCCACCTGTCACGTAACGCCGACGCGCTCACAAATGTTCTCCAAGGACGCCCGATGTACGCGAACAGCGAAACCCGGGACGCCGACATCCGGCGTGACGCGCCCCGGCCCCTCGTCGCGCAGCTCGCCGATCTGCGCGAGAGCGGCGAGCGGTTCCTCGCGGCGGCCTCGGCTCCGGCCGACCGGTCCCGCACCGTCACGCTGCGCAACGGCGTGACGGACACGGCGGCGCGGGTGCCCTTCCGCCGCTGGATCGAGATCGAGCTGCACCACGTCGACCTGGGGCTGGGATACGAGCTGGAGGACCTCCCGGAGGAGTTCGTGACCCGGGAGAACGACTTCCTCGCGGAGCGGTTCACCGGACACCCCGACGTCGTCCCGGTCACGGCGGCGTCCGGGGACGGCCGCCTGTGGACCACGGGAGGCGGTGCGGACGGCGGACCGGTCACGGTCCGGGGCACGGCCGCGGACATCCTCGGCTGGCTCTGCGGACGCCGTGACGGCTCCGCGCTCGACGTCGAGGGCGGCCCCCTTCCCGCCCTGCCCCCGCTATAGGCTGAGGCGCATGACGTACAGCGGAGCGGTCAAGGTCGGCGGGCCTGCGCACACACACGAGCTGACGGATCTGATGATCTCCAAAGTCGCCGTCGGCGCGATGAACAACAACGCCTACCTGCTGCGCTGCAGGGCCACCGGCGAGCAGCTCCTGATCGACGCGGCCGCCGAGGCCGGCACGCTGCTGCGGCTGATCGGCGACGACGGCATCACCTCCGTCGTCACGACGCACCGGCACGGTGACCACTGGCAGGCGCTGGGCGAGGTGGTGGCGGCCACCGGCGCGCGCACGTACGCAGGCGCGTACGACGCCGAGGGCATCCCGGTCCCCACGGACGTGCTCGTCGAGGACGGCGGGACGATCGAGGTGGGCCGCGTCGTGCTGACCGCCCGCCACCTGACCGGGCACACGCCGGGGTCGATCGCCCTGGTCTACGACGACCCGCACGGGGCGCCGCACGTGTTCACCGGGGACTGCCTCTTCCCCGGGGGAGTCGGCAACACGAACAAGGACCCGGAGGCGTTCGCGCGGTTGCTCCACGACGTGGAGACCAAGCTCTTCGACCGCCTGCCGGACGAGACCTGGGTCTATCCGGGCCACGGGCACGACACCACGCTCGGCGCCGAGCGCCCGCATCTGCCGGAGTGGCGCGAGCGCGGCTGGTGACACCCCGCCGGCCGCGTCCGCGGCCGGCATGCGAAGGACCGGCGGCCGGTGCCTCATGGCACCGGCCGCCGGTCCGTCCGGCTGTCACTCCGGCTACTTCTCGACGCCGGCCTTCTCGCTCTCCTCGTCCGCCGCTTCCGCTTCGGCCGCGGCCTGCTTCTTGTTGGCGATCAGGCTGGTGATCGTGGTGACCACCAGGACGCCGCAGATGAACGCGAGCGAGAACGGGATGGAGATCTCGGGGACGTGCACCCCGGACTCGTGCAGTGCGTGCAGCACCAGCTTGACGCCGATGAAGCCGAGGATCACCGAGAGCCCGTAGCTGAGGTGGACCAGCTTCTTCAGCAGACCGCCGATGAGGAAGTACAGCTGCCGCAGACCCATCAGGGCGAATGCGTTGGCGGTGAAGACGATGTACGGATCCTGGGTCAGCCCGAAGATCGCGGGGATCGAGTCCAGCGCGAACAGCACGTCGGTGGTGCCGATGGCCAGCATGACGACCATCAGCGGGGTCATGACGCGCTTGCCGTTGTTCCTGATGAAGAGCTTCGTACCGTGGTACCGGTCGGCGACACCGAAGCGGTGCTCGATCGACTTGAGGAGGCGGTTCTCCTCGAACTCCTCTTCCTCGTCATCGGCCCGCGCCTCCTGGATCAGCTTCCAGGCGGTGTAGATGAGGAACGCGCCGAAGATGTAGAAGATCCACGAGAAGTTGGCGATGACCGCCGCACCGGCGGCGATGAAGATCGCCCGCAGCACCAGGGCGATCAGTACACCGATGAGCAACACCCGCTGCTGCAGGTGTGAGGGCACCGAGAACTTCGCCATGATCAGGACGAAGACGAAGAGGTTGTCCACACTGAGCGACTTCTCGGTGATGAAGCCGGCGAAGAACTCGCCCGAGGCCTGGCTCTCGCCGAAGATCAGCAGGCCTAGCCCGAAGAGGGCGGCCAGCACGATCCAGACGACGGTCCAGATGCCGGCTTCCTTGGTCGACACGTCATGGGGCTTACGCCCGATGAAGAAGTCGACGGCGATCAGGGCTGCAAGACCGACAATGGTCAGCACCCAGAGAGTCCATGAAACGTCCACTGCGCCTCCGGCAGTTCGCTACGGCTATAGATCAGCGTCGTCGCTGCCGGAGGTCTCTTCCACCCGGGTGCGCGGGCTGCGCGCCGGGCCGGCGCCCCGGGACCGGTCACAGTCCGTACTGACGGGAACGCCGCGATCGGGAGTACTCCCCTCCGCCCAAAGAACAGTACAGGAAGTACCAAGGAAAGGTAAAGCCAAGGACAAGGAGGGCTCAAAACACCTGGTCAGAACTGTTCTACGCGGCCGGTGCGAGGCCCGGGACGTCCCCCGGACGCAGTACCGCTCAGCGGCCGCCGCCACGCCGTGCCGCAGCCACGAGCGCGAGGACCTGTTCCAGGACGCGGCTGCCCTGCGGCACCCGTAGCGGCTCGTACGTCCACGCGTGGCCCACCCAGGGGTCGGCGAGGTGGTCGGCGGCGACGGGCGTGATCCGCAGCAGGGACCGCCACAACGGGTCCAGCACGGGGCCGTAGGCCCGGGCGTCCTCGCGGTCGGCCACCATCAGCAGGTGCACACCCACCGCCGGCCCCTCGTCGGCGAGATAGCGCAGTTGGGTGACGGCCCGGTCGTCGAAGCCGTGCGGGAAGTCGTTGACGATCAGCAACTGCTCGCCCGTGTCCAGATCCGGCGGCAGCGAGTCCGCGGCGCCCGCCCTGAGCGCCATCTGTACGAGATCGACGCGCCGGGTCAGGTGGGCGAGGACCGAGGCCACTCCCCCTGCCCCGGCCGCAGGCGGTCCGGCGAGGACGCCGGCCGCGACGAGGGGCCGGAGGGACGCGGCGGCGGACCCGGCCGGGTCGATGACGTGCACCGCGAAATCGCCGGCCGGGTAGACGGCCAGCAGCCGCGCGGCCACGGCGACCGCCGTCTCCGTGGCCGCGCGGCGCAGCTGGTCCCCGTCCGTCGCCACGGCCGCCTCACCGGCCGTACGGCCGCAGTCGATCCAGAGCCCGCGCTCCAGCGGCAGCCGTACCAGGAGCGGGATCCGCAGGTCGGTGCGCTCGGGAAGGTGGAGGTCGCCGAGGCGCAGCGCCATCGGGATCTCCATCGGCACGCGGTAGGCGTGCCAGACGGGGTTGTCCCATCCTGCGTACGCGGCCGGCAGGGCGGGCTCCACCACGGCGGATTCGGCGGCCAGCTGGGCGAGGTCGCGGTCGAGGGCCTCGCGCGCCCGGGTGGCCAGTTCGTCGCGTCTGGCCCGTGCCTCCTCGCGGGCGCGGTCGCCCGCGCCTCCGATGCGGCTTCGCGGGTCCGAGAGCGTCCGGTCGAGTTCCTGGTCCATCCGGGACTCGGCGAAGTCGACCGCGCTGCGGTAGGCGGCGACGGCGCGGGACAGGTCCTCGAACATGCCCCAGACCTGGTTGTACAGGCGCTCGTCCATGGACCAGCCGGTGGCGTCACCCGCGACGGGCTGCACCGGCTGCCCCGGGGCGGCCGGCGGGTTGGCCGGGGGCGGCGGGGGCGGGGCGGACGTCTGCCGGCGGGGGTGCGCGTAGTTGACGGGGCCCGGCGTGAGGTCCGCCGGCGCGGGAACCGGCTCCGGGAGCGGCCCGGAGGGTGGGGCCGGGGTCGTGGGAGCGGGCGGCTGCCCGCCACCCCCGGACGGAGCGGGGCCGGCGGGATGGCGCACACGCTCCTCGTCCGACGTCCGGGCCGGTGGGGGTGTGACGGAGCGGGCGAGCCCGGAGGCGACGGCCTCCTGGATCGCACCGGCCAGTTCCGCGGCCCGCGCGACGCCTTGGTCGGCGAGCATCTGGGCGAGTCCGGCGGCGTACCCCTGGCCGACGGCACGGACCTTCCAGGCGCCCTGGCGGCGGTAGAGCTCCAGGGCCGTCACGGCGGACTCGGTGTCCAGGCCCGTGAGGGTGAACGTCGCGATCTCGGTACCGTCGAGTCCGGTCACGGCGACGAACGGTGCGGCGACCGCGCCGAAGGTGGCGGGGCGTCCCGGCCCCGTGGGAAGGGCCAGGAGGACCGTCACCCGGTGCACCGTTTCGGACAGGGCGTCGAGGTCCACGGCCAGCCGGTGGTCGGCCGCGGCCTGCCGGGACACCTCCAGGCCGGGCAGCCGGTGCGCCCCCGGGTGGACGATCCACTCGGCGCCGCGGACCGTGCCCTGCTCGTCCGCGAGCGTGGCTCCGGCCACGACGGGCGAGCCCGCCGACACCCTGATCTCCAGTCGGGTCTGGGGCAAGGTGTGGTTCTGCCCCCGGACCAGCTCGGCCGTCATCGCCCTGTCCCCTCGACGTTCGGTGTGGTGCCCTGCCATGGGCGCAGCTCCCGGCGGCGGGCGCCTCCGGGAGCTGCTCGTGACGGACGTGCGGACCGGTCCCGTCCGTGCGGACCCGGTCCTGCCGGTGTCTACAGGTGCGGCAGGATCGACGGCATCAGGTCCTGGAAGGTCCGGCCGTTGGCCGGGTTTCCGAGGGCGGTCATCTGCCAGCCGTTGCCGGCGCGGTGCACCTTCGCCATGATCTGCGCCGTGTACTGGCCGCCGCCGTCGAGCGTGTAACGGGCGAGCTCCTGGCCGTTGGTCTCGTCGACGATGCGGCAGAAGGCGTTCTGCACCTCCTGGAACGTCTGGCCGGTGAACGAGTTCACCGTGAAGACGATCTGGTCGATGTGGACCGGGACCCGCTGCAGGTCGACCAGGATCGCCTCGTCGTCGCCGCCCGAGCCGGCGCCGCCCACGAGGTTGTCGCCGGTGTGCTTGACGGAGCCGTCGTCACTGACGAGGTGGCGGAAGAACACGACGTCCACAGGCTGCTTGTCGGCGAAGAGCACCGCCGAGGCGTCCAGGTCGATCTCCCTCGTACGCGAGCCGAACAGCCCGCGGCGCGGGGCCGCCTGCCAGCCGAGCCCCATCCGTACCGCGGTCAGGGTCCCCCCGTCGCTCTTCTGCAAGCTGATGGCCTGACCCTTGGTCATGTTGACCGTCACGCGCTGTCCCCTCTCCCCTTGGCCCCGCAACCATCCTGTGCGGTTTCCCCGCACCCTACGCAGTCCGCCGAGGCCGTACGCACTGGTGGGCCGTTATTGTGTCGGTCCTGCAACACTGCGGACCCCACGGGTCAGGCCAGCCCCGCCTCCCGCATCTGTCGCAGCTCCTTCTTCAGCTCGCCCACCTCGTCGCGCAGCCGGGCCGCCACCTCGAACTGCAGGTCGGCGGCGGCCGCCCGCATCCGGTCCGTCATCTCCTCGATGATCCCGGCGAGCTCCGTGGCGGGCCGGTCGGTGACGACCGCGCCGTCCGCCCTGGACTTCCCGCCGGGCACCGTGGCCTTCCCGCCGAGCGCGGGCACCGGCGCCTTGGCGCCCTTCGACTGGCGGTAGCCGGTTCCGAGCAGTTGCTCGGTGTCCACCTCCTCGCGGGCGATGGACGCCACGATGTCGTTGATCTTCTTACGCAGGGGCTGGGGGTCCACCCCGCGCTCGGTGTTGTAGGCGATCTGCTTCTCGCGGCGGCGGTTGGTCTCGTCGATGGCCTGCGCCATGGCCGGGGTGATCTTGTCGGCGTACATGTGGACCTGGCCCGAGACGTTACGGGCGGCGCGTCCGATGGTCTGGATCAGCGAGGTGCCCGAGCGCAGGAAACCCTGCTTGTCCGCGTCGAGGATGGCGACCAGCGACACCTCGGGCAGGTCCAGGCCCTCGCGCAGGAGGTTGATGCCGACCAGGACGTCGTACTCACCGGAGCGCAGTTCGCGCAGCAGCTCGATGCGGCGCAGGGTGTCGACGTCGCTGTGGAGGTAGCGGACCTGGATGCCGAGCTCGAGGAAGTAGTCCGTGAGGTCCTCGGACATCTTCTTGGTGAGTGTGGTCACCAGGACGCGCTCGTCCTTCTCGGTCCGCTTGCGGATCTCGTGGACCAGGTCGTCGATCTGGCCCTCGGTGGGCTTGACGACGACCTCGGGGTCGACGAGCCCGGTGGGCCGGATGATCTGCTCGACGTAACCGTCGCCGCGGGACAGCTCGTACTTCCCGGGTGTGGCGGAGAGGTAGACGGTCTGCCCGATCCGGCCCAGGAACTCCTCCCACTTCAGCGGGCGGTTGTCCAGGGCGGAGGGCAGCCGGAAGCCGTGGTCGACGAGGGTCCGCTTACGGGAGGCGTCGCCCTCGTACATCGCGCCGATCTGCGGCACCGTGACGTGCGACTCGTCCAGGACGAGGAGGAAGTCCTCGGGGAAGTAGTCGAGGAGGGTGTGGGGGGCCGTGCCGGGGTCGCGGTCGTCGAAGTGCATCGAGTAGTTCTCGACACCGGAGCAGGTCCCGATCTGGCGGAGCATCTCGATGTCGTACGTCGTGCGCATGCGCAGTCGCTGGGCCTCCAGCATCTTGCCTTGCTTCTCCAGCTCGGCGAGGCGCTGCTCCAGCTCCCGCTCGATGCGGCCGACCGCCCTCTCCATGCGCTCGGGTCCCGCGACGTAGTGGCTGGCGGGGAAGACGTGGAGCGAGGAGTCCTCGCTGATGATCTCGCCGGTGAGCGGGTGGAGCGTGGAGAGGGCCTCGATCTCGTCACCGAACATCTCGATGCGGACGGCGAGCTCCTCGTAGACCGGGAAGATCTCGACGGTGTCGCCGCGGACCCGGAAGGTGCCCCGGGTGAACGCCAGGTCGTTGCGGGTGTACTGCATCTCGACGAAGCGGCGCAGCAGCTGGTCGCGGTCGATCTCGTCGCCCACCTTGAGCTGGACCATCCGGTCCACGTACTCCTGCGGGGTGCCGAGGCCGTAGATGCAGGAGACGGAGGCCACCACGATGACGTCCCGCCGGGTGAGCAGCGAGTTCGTGGCGGAGTGCCGCAGCCGCTCGACCTCCTCGTTGATCGAGGAGTCCTTCTCGATGTAGGTGTCCGACTGCGGGACGTACGCCTCGGGCTGGTAGTAGTCGTAGTACGAGACGAAGTACTCGACGGCGTTGTTCGGCAGGAGCTCGCGGAACTCGTTGGCCAGCTGGGCGGCGAGCGTCTTGTTCGGCGCCATCACCAGCGTGGGGCGCTGCAGCTTCTCGATCATCCAGGCCGTCGTCGCCGACTTGCCCGTGCCGGTCGCGCCGAGCAGCACGACGTCCTTCTCGCCGGCGCGGACGCGCCGCTCCAGCTCGGCGATGGCCGCGGGCTGGTCACCGCTGGGCTGGTAGGGACTGACGACCTCGAAAGGCGCCACCGAACGTTCGATCTTCGAAACGGGCCGCATGCAACCACCGTACGACCCGCCACTGACAACGGCGCCGGATCAGTGGTTCCGTGGTTGCCGGTCCTCCCGGCGGGCGGTGGTCGCGTAGGACGTGCGCCGCCGCTGGACGGGGATGGCGAGGGCCTGTCCGCCGGACGGCAGACCGCGCCCGGACGGACGGCCGGGGCCGTCGGGGCCGCCCGTCACGACCAGGGGGTCGAACATCACGATCACCCCGGCGAGCAGCAGGAAGCAGCCTGGGCCGATCATCATCGGGATGAGCAGCGAGGTGGGGGTGTCACCGGCCGTTCCCGTCGCCGCGCCGGGGTGCAGATGCACCTGGAGGGCGGCCATTCCCGTGTAGTGCATACCGCTCACCGCGACACCCATGACCACGCTGGCACCCAGGCTGGGCAGGAAGCCGTGGATGGAGACCGCCGCCCACAGTGCGGCGGTGGACGCCACCACGGCGATGACGACGGAGAGCGAGACGGTCGGCGTGTCGTAGGCGAACTGCCCGTCGAACCGCATCCCGGCCATGCCCAGGTAGTGCATCGACGCGACGCCGAGGCCGGTGATCGTCCCGCCGGTGACCAGTGCCATGGGGGTGGCGCCCCGGTAACCGACGAGGAAGATGCCGATGCCGACCATGAGGATCGCCACGGCGAGACTGGCGAAGGTGAGCGGCCTGTCGTAGGTCACCGACGCCTCCTCGACGGTGAAGCCCAGCATCGCGACGAAGTGCATCGTCCAGATGCCGGAACCGATGGAGGTCGCGCCCAGGGCCAGCCAGCCCGCTCTGCGGGAGCGGCCCGCCCGCAGGGACCGTGTGGTGCAGCGCAGCCCCAGAGCCGCTCCGAGGCATGCCATGACAAAGGCCACGACCGGAGTCGTGAGGCCGTAGCCGAATCCGTCAACTGTGCCCTGCATGCTGGTACGCCCTTCGCGGAAGCCCGGGTTCGGGGTGACCCTAAAGGGCAAAGCCCGGCAAGCAAATATAAGAGCGGCATCTTAGCCGTCCGCATACTCCCGGGTAATCGGGTACCCGACATTCCGTTCACATCTTGGTCACCACCACCCTGCCGCCCGTCGGACACCGGCTGCGCCCCTTCTGCGTGCCGGATCCCGACGCAAGGAGTACACGTGTCCGTACGCACAGCAACCGTCTCCGCCGCCGTCGCCGCCCTGCTCGGCGGCTGCGTCCTGCTGCCCGCCCCCCGGACGCATGCCTCGGACGACCGCTCCGCCCCGGTGGTCCTCGCCCACCGCGGCGCCTCGGCCTACGCCCCGGAGAACACCCTGGCGGCCGTCGACGCGGCCGGCGACCTGGGCATCGCCTGGGTGGAGAACGACGTGCAGCTCACCAGGGACGGTGTGCTGGTCGTGGTGCACGACACCGGCCTGGAGCGCACAACGGACGCGGAGGAGGTCTACCCCGACCGCGCCCCCTGGGCGGTCAAGGACTTCACCGCGGCCGAGATCGCGCGACTCGACGCGGGCAGCTGGTTCGGCGCCCGGTACGCGGGCGCCCGGGTGCCGACGCTGACCCAGTACCTGCGCCGCGTCGAACGCAACCGCCAGAAGTTGCTCCTGGAGATCAAGAGCCCCGAGATCCATCCGGGGATCGAGAAGGAGATCCTGCGGATCCTGCGCAAGGAGGGCTGGCTGGACCGCGAGCACGTCACACACCGGCTGGTCGTCCAGAGCTTCGGTGCAGAGAGTGTGAAAACCGTCCACGCGCAGCGTCCCGACGTCGTCACGGGCTTCCTCGGCACCCCGGCGGTGGCCGATCTGCCCTCGTACGCGGCGTTCACCGACCAGATCAATCCGTCGTACGAGACGATCGGCGCCGATTACGTCGCCTCGGTCCAGAAGCTGAAGGGCGCCCACGGGAAGCCGCTCCGGGTGAACACCTGGACGGTCGACGACGCGGCCGAGGCGGTGGAGGTGGCGGGCTTCGGTGTCGACGGCATCATCACCGACAAGCCCGACGTCGTCCGGGACGCCACCCGCTGACGGCGCGTGGCGGCCCACGGGCCCCGGCGGATCGCCCCGCGGCCGGGCCTGACTGTCGGTGCCCGGCCGTACGGTGGCCGCATGGACGACGAGGAGCAGGGCGTGGAGTGGTCCGTCGTGGAGAGCGGCATCGGGCCGCTCCTGCTCGCCGCGACCGCCAGGGGCCTGGTGAGCGTGGTCTTCCACGCGCGTCCCGCCGTCCGGGAGCAGGCGCTCGGCCGGCTGCGGACGCGGCTGGGCACGGAGCCTGTTCGCGCGCCCGGCTCCGGCCGGCTCGCCGAGCCGGTGCGCCAGCTCACGGCCTACTTCGCGGGCGGGCTGCGGGAGTTCTCGCTGGCCCTGGACTGGTCGCTGTCCTCCGGCTTCAACCGCGAGGTGCTCCGGGAGCTGGCGGCCGGCGTGCCGTACGGGACGGTCGTCGGTTACGGGGACCTGGCAGACCGGGTGGGGCAGCCGGGGGCCGCCCAGGCCGTGGGAGCCGCCATGGGCTCCAACCCCCTCCCCGTCGTGGTGCCGTGCCACCGGGTGGTGGAGAGCGGCGGAGGGCTGGGCGGGTTCGGCGGGGGACTGGAGACCAAACGGCAGCTGCTGGCGCTCGAGGGGATACTTCCCCAGCCCTTGTTCTAGGGCCGGCCGAGAGCGCCGCCGCAGTACGCTCCGAGAACGTGGACCACAGCGCCGCAGTACTCCCGGAGGGCTGGCCCGGCGGCGTCCGGTCCGTGCGATCACCGGGCCGGGGGTCGTCGGGCGCTCACCGGGCCGGGGGTCGTCGGTGTCATCCCCAGGCCGGAGATCGTCTTCTGCCCGGGGGACGCCCGCCGCGCGCGCGCCGGCCGAACTCGGTGTCGCACGGACGTACGGCCTGAAACACTGCGGCGGTGACGACCGCCCTCCCCGCCACCCCTGTCACGGCCGCCGACCTGCCCGCGCTGCAGCGCAGGACCTCCGCCGTCCTCATCCTCAGCCAGATACTCGGCGGGCTCGGCGTGCCCGTCGGGATCGCCCTGGCCCCGGTCCTGGCGACGGAGGTGAGCGGCTCCGAGGCCCTGTCCGGGCTCGCGCCGACCGCGTCGGTCGCGGGGACGGCACTGTTGTCGCTGCCGCTCGCCGCGCTGATGGCCTCGCGGGGCCGGCGCCCCGGGCTCGTCCTCGCCTATCTCGTCGGGGCTGCCGGCGCACTGCTGGTGGTGACCGCCACCATGGTGGGCAGCTTCCCGCTGCTGCTCCTCGGCATGGCGGGTTTCGGCGCCGGCTCATCGGCCAACCTCCAGGCCAGGTTCGCCGCGGCCGACCTGGCCGCGCCGGACCGCCGGGGCCGGGCGATCTCGACCGTCATCTGGGCGACCACGATCGGTTCGGTACTCGGCCCCAACATCGCGGCGCCCGCGGGCCGGGTCTTCCGGGACACGTCGGTGCCCGAGACGGCCGGCCCGTTCGCCTGGGCGGCGGCGATCTTCCTGCTCACCGGCCTCCTGGTCGCCGTGCTGCTGCGTCCCGACCCGCTGCTCACCGCCCGGGCCCTGGCCCCGCAGGAGACCGGCCCGGAGCACCGCTCGCTGCGGGCCGGCATCGCGGCGGTGCGGGCCTCGCCGATGGCCAGGCTGGCGCTGGTGACCGTCGCCGTGTCCCACACCACCATGGTCTCGATCATGGTCATGACTCCCGTGCACCTGGGGCACCACGGCGCGGGCCTCCAGCTCGTCGGCCTGGTCATCAGCGGTCACATCGCCGGCATGTACGCCTTCTCCCCCGTGATGGGCCGGCTCACCGACCGGGTCGGGCGGCCGGCCGTCATCGGCCTCGCCGCCGGCCTGCTGTGCTGCGCCGCGCTGCTGGCCGGCACGTCCGGCGGCGGGCACGGCCGGACCGCCGCGGGCCTGTTCGTCCTCGGCCTCGGCTGGTCGGCCGGTCTGGTCGCCGGTTCGGCCCTGCTCACCGACTCCGTCCCACAGGCCGCCCGCGCCGCCGTCCAGGGTCTCTCCGACCTGACGATGAACACGGCGGCGGGCGTCGGAGGCGCGGTCGCCGGAGTGGTCGTTTCCCGGTTCGGTTACGGCTGGCTGAACGCGGCCGCCGCCTGCCTGCTGCTCCCGATGGCGTCCCTCGCCCTGCGGCGGGCGGCCGACCGGCCGGCCGCGGTGGCCGGGAAGGGTCTGCCCGGCCGGCGCGATTAGTCCCTCCGGGTTTGCGGCCACCGTGCCCGCGACAGGGATGGGGCATGCCCACCAACCCCTCGGCACCTGCCCCTCGGGACACCGGCCGCCACTCCCCCGTCCTCGCCGCCGAGGTCCGGGACGCCCTGGACCGGCACCGGCCCGTCGTCGCCCTGGAGTCGACGATCATCTCGCACGGCCTGCCCCGCCCCCGCAACCTGGCGGTCGCGCGGGAGCTCGAAGAGCTCGTACGCGCGGCGGGAGCCGTGCCCGCCACGATCGCCGTACTGGACGGCCGGGCGCACGTGGGCCTGACGGCCGCGCAGTTGGAGCGGGTCGCCGAGGACCCGGCGATGCGGAAGCTGGGTCACCGCGACCTCGCACCGGCGCTGGCGCTGGGCGCGAGCGGGGCGACGACCGTCTCCGCGACGGCGTTCCTGGCCGCGCGGGCGGGCCTGGAGGTCTTCGCGACGGGCGGCCTCGGCGGCGTACACCGGGAGTGGACGGACACCCAGGACGAATCCGCGGATCTCCGCCTGCTCGCCCGGACCGGCATCACGGTGGTGTGCGCCGGCGTGAAGTCGATCCTGGACGTGCCTGCCACGCTGCAGCGCCTGGAGACCCTCGGCGTCGGCGTGCTCGGTTACGGCACGGCGGAGTTCCCCGGCTTCTACCTGAGCAGCTCGGGCGAACCCGTGGACTGGACGGCCGGTACGCCGCGGGAGGTGGTGGAGGTGATGCGGGCCCGGGCGGCGCTGGGCGGCCCGCCTGCGGCACTGATCGTCGCCAACCCCGTACCGGAGGCGGAGCAGTTGGACCCGGTCGTGCACGACCGGGTGCTCGCCCAGGCCCTGGACGCCTGCCGGGAGCACGGGGTCGTGGGGCAGGCCGTCACGCCGTTCCTCCTGGCGTACCTGACGCGGGAGACCGGCGGGGCGTCACTGGAGGCCAACCTCGCGGCCGTACGCGGCAACGTGCGGCTCGCCGGCCTCATCGCCTCGGCGGCCGCCCGGTGACCGGGGGCGCCCTGCTCGTCGTCGGGGAGGTGGTCACCGATGTCGTCGTACGCCACAGCCGGACGCCGGCCCACGGCACGGACACGCCGGCGAGCATCCGTACGCTGCCGGGCGGAGCGGGCGCCAACGTCGCGTGCTGGGCGGCGCGTTCGGGCTGCCGTGACGTACGGCTGCTCGCACGGGCCGGGGCCGGGTCCGCGGACTGGCACGCGGACGCGCTGCGGCGGGCGGGCGTACGTCCGCTGCTGGCCGTGGACGAGGAGGTGCCGACCGGAACCGTGGTGGCCCTGGTCGACCCCTCGGCCCAGCGCACCTTCCTCACCGATGCCGGGGCCGTCCTGCGGCTGGCCCCCGGCGACTGGTCGACGCCACTGCTCGACGGTGTCGCCCGGCTCCATGTGTCCGGCTACCTCCTCTTCGCGCCGACGAGCCGGGCGACGGCTCTCCTCGCCATCCGGGAAGCCCGTCGGCGCGGTGTCCCGGTGAGCGTGGACCCTGCCTCGGCGGGCTTCCTCTCGGAGCTGGGGGCAGCCTCCTTCCTCGACCTGGTCGAGGGCGTGGACCTGCTCCTGCCCAACGCGGACGAGGCCCGGGAGCTGACCGGGCTGCCGGACCCGGCCGACGCCGCGGCCAAGCTGAGCCGGCACGCCGGCCGGGTCGCCGTGACCCTCGGGGACCTGGGCGTCCTGCTCGCGGCCGGGGGCGCGGTGACCGCACGCGTCCCGGCGGCGGACGTCCGGGACCCGGTGGACTCGACGGGCGCGGGGGACGCCTTCACCGGCGGATTCCTCGCGGCCCTGATCGCGGGGGCGGACGAGGCGGCGGCCGCCACGGAGGGCTGCCGGGCAGGGGCCGAGGCGGTCTCCCTGGTCGGCGGCCGCCCGGGGCCCCGCCCCTGACGGCCGGGGTCTTCCGTCCGGCCGACCCGGACGCCGACGCCGGAAGCCCGGACGCCGGGAGCCCGGTGCAGGCCGGGTCGGAGCGGATGCGCCCGGGTTCTTCGTCATCGATCGGACCGGACCAAGGGGCGGGCCTGGAATCGTGCAACGCGAGGCGGAGGAAGGCGCGGTCGGGCTCTCCCCTGCTGGAGCGAAGCCGGGAGAGCCCGGGGATGGAGCCCCGGCAGCCGAAGGCGACGCGGCGAGGTTGCGGCTCCTGGGCACGGGCCCAGGAGGATGCGGACGCCCCAGGACGCGGACGAGAGGCTCAGGTTCCCGGCCCGGTCCACGCCGGGTGGTTCGGATCGTCGGCGCGTACGGTCACATCCGCGCGGTCGGCCGGCGCCACCTCGTCCTCGTACCGTGCGAAGGCCGGCAGCGTCCACTGCTCGCCCTCCTCCGTACGCCGTCGCAGCGCACCCGGAGAGAGGCCGATATGGACGCTGAGGTCGAAGGGGAACCAGTGCCCGAGGAGCAACGGGCCGTGCAGGATCAGCACCCCGCCCTCCGGCAGCGTCCGGTACGGGCTCCGGGTCGCCCGGTCCGTCACAGGGTCCCAGAGGTCGGGCAGGACCCGGCCGCTGCCGCCCGGCTCCAGCGGGCGGAACACCTCGCGCCACAGGGCTCCGGTGTCGAACCAGCTGTCGGCGTAGGAGTCGGGGTCCTCCCTGCCGTACTCGAAGCGCAGACTCGCCGGGCGCAGGAAGCCGCCGGTGGAGATGGTGAGCACGGCGCGGCCCCGCGCCCGCAGCGCCTCGGCGACGCGGGCGGCCTGGTCCCCGGGCCGGGCGGCCGGAGCGCCGTCGACGCCGACCTTCAGCCAGGGGCCGCCGTCGGCCGGCCGGAGGCCGTCGGCGTGCTCGGCCAGGGATCGGGCCAGCCGTTCCCAGGTGATCGGTTCGAATCGCACCCGTCAATCATGCCCCTGGCGCATCACGGTCGGTATGGATCTTGATGTGGCCCGCCGGTTCGCAGCGCGGTGGCAGGACGACTGGAACTCCCACGATCTGGACCGCATCCTCGCGCATCACCACGACGACGTGAGCTTCAGTTCGCCCATGATCACCCGGCTGACGGGCGATCCGGCAGGCACCGTGCACGGCAAGGCCGCCCTGCGCGCGTACTGGGCGGCCGGGCTGGAGAAGATCCCGGACCTGAGGTTCGAAGTGATCGACGTGCGGGCGGGTGTGGACTCCCTGGTGATCGACCACCGCAACCAGATCGGCGGCCGGTTGAGCGAGGTACTGACCTTCCGCGACGGCCTGGTCGTCACCGGTTTCGGCGCGTACGGCGAGACAGCCGCCGACTGAGGCGCGGGCTCGCCCGTGCAGGCGCCGGGCGGTGCACCGCGTCCGTGTCGTCGTGGAGTCCGCCGCCCGGGACACGACAGCCGAACGACCGTGCGGCGGGCGGGGGTTACCCCCACCGCCGTCAGGGGCCTGCCGGCCGGCCACCGCGCAGTTCGGCGGCGAGCGGGCCTTCGCCCAGCACCTGGGCCCTGCCCTCCCCGACCGCCTGGGCGAGGGTCAGGTCACCGCGGCCCAGCGCCAGGCAGAGCTCCGCGTCCAGTACGACGCAGGCGTCCGGATGCGCCGCTGGGCCGTACCCGTAGGCGTCGCCCGCTGCCGCGTCCACGCCCGTGCGGAAGTGGAACTCCCCTTCGTCCAGCCGCACTTCGACGACTCCGGCGTGCGTGAGGCCGTCCAGCGCGCGCAGCAGGGGCAGGGCGAACCAGTGGGCCCGCACGGCGTCCGTGGGGCGGCGTTCGGTCAGGGCGGGAGCGCCCCACCCGGCGAGCGCGGTGAGGACCGGCAGCAGGCCTCGGCCGTGCTCGGTCAGTTCGTACACGGCGGCGGAGGCCGGTGGCGGCAGCCGGCGGCGCACGGCCAGGCCGCCCTGCTCCATGTCCCTGAGCCGGGAGGCCAGTACGTCCGTGCTGACTCCGGGCAGATCGGCGTGCAGGTCGGTGTAGCGGCGCGGCCCGGCCAGCAGTTCACGCACGATCAGCAGTGTCCACCGGTCACCGACGGAGTCGAGGGCCCGGGCGGCGGCGCAGAACTGGTCGTAACTGCGGCGGCGGGCGGGGCGTGCTGCTGGCTGCTGCTGACGTGGCATACGACGCAGTCTAGACATGTTGTTGGACTTTCCAAGCTCCAGCTTGGTAAAACCAAGTATCGCAATTCGGGTCGGGGAGGCACCGCATGGAATTCCGGCAGTCCAGCAAGCTCAACGAGGTCTGTTACGAGATCCGGGGGCCGGTCATCGAACAGGCCGACGCCCTGGAGGAGGCGGGCCACAGCGTGCTCCGCCTCAACACGGGCAATCCGGCGCTCTTCGGTTTCGAGGCCCCGGAGGAGATCGTCCAGGACATGATCCGGATGCTCCCCAAGGCACACGGCTACACCGACTCGCGCGGCATCCTCTCCGCGCGCCGCGCCGTGGCGCAGCGCTACCAGGCGATGGGTCTGGCCGATGTCGACGTCGACGACATCTATCTCGGCAACGGTGTCTCCGAGCTGATCTCCATGGCCGTCCAGGCGCTGCTGGAGGACGGCGACGAGGTCTTGATCCCGAGCCCCGACTACCCGCTGTGGACCGCCGTCACCACACTCGCCGGCGGCAAGGCCGTGCACTACACCTGCGACGAGGCCGCCGACTGGAACCCGGACCTCGCCGACATGGCCTCCAAGATCACCGACCGCACCAGGGCCATGGTGATCATCAACCCCAACAACCCGACGGGCGCCGTCTACCCGCGCGAGATCCTCGAGGGCATGCTCGACCTGGCGCGCAGGCACGGCCTGATGGTGTTCGCCGACGAGATCTACGACCAGATCCTCTACGACGACGCCGAGCACCACAGCGTGGCGGTCCTCGCCCCGGACCTGCTCTGCCTCACCTTCAGCGGGCTGTCCAAGACGTACCGGGTCGCGGGGTTCCGCTCGGGCTGGATGGTGGTGTCGGGCCCTCAGCAGCACGCCCGCAACTACCTGGAGGGGCTCACCACGCTCGCCTCCATGCGGCTGTGCCCCAACGCCCCGGCGCAGTACGCGATCCAGGCGGCCCTCGGCGGCCGGCAGTCGATCCGGGAACTGGTCGCTCCTGGCGGCAGGCTCCACGAGCAGCGCAACCGGGCCTGGGAGCGGTTGAACGAGATCCCCGGGGTGTCGTGCGTCAAGCCGAAGGGCGCGCTGTACGCCTTCCCGCGCATCGACCCGAAGGTGCACCCGATCGTCGACGACGAGCGGTTCGTCCTCGACCTGCTGTTGCGCGAGAAGATCCAGGTGGTGCAGGGCACCGGCTTCAACTGGCCGCGCCCGGACCACTTCCGCATCCTCACCCTGCCCCAGGCCGACGACCTGGACGCGGCGATCAGCCGCATCGGGCGCTTCCTCAGCGGGTACCGCCAGTGAGCTGCCCGGAGTGTCGTCTTCCCGTGCTGACGCAGTTCGCCTCCCCCGGCCTGGTGGGGCCGATCGTCGAGGGCGGTCTCGATCCGGCGAAGGATCCGGGCTGGGCGGGTTCGGGCGCCGCTTCGCCCGCCGAATACGCCCGCTGGGCAGGCCATCTGTGCGGTATGACCTGCCTGCGCATGGCACTGGGCACCGGGGCTCCGGCCTTGTTCGCGCTGCGCGACGGGGCACTGAGGTACGGGGGGTACACCGAGGACTCCCAGGGTCTGATCAAGGGGCTGGTCTACGCCCCCTTCGCCGAGTACGTGGCCGAGGTCCACGGCCTCGACGCGGTCGTCCACCGGGACCTCTCCCCCACCGGGATCGTGCGTCTGCTCGACGAGGGCCGGAGCGTGATGGCCTCGGTCCACTACGGGATCCGGCATCCGGACCGGCCGGCTCCGGGGCGGGGTGGGCATCTCGTGCTGGTGAGCGCCCGCTCCGCGGACGGGAAGGGCGTGCACTTCCACAACCCCTCGGGGACGACGGCGGCCACACGCGCGGCCACGCTGCCGCTACCGGTATTCGAACGCTTCTTCGCGGGCCGCGGTGTGTCCCTGTCCCGGGCTGCGGTGCGGGACAGGGGAGAAGGCGCGGCCCCGGCGTGACACGTCGTCCGCGCGGGCGGTTCCGGACCGCCCCGGGGACGATCCGTACCCCCGCCTGCTGTGGAGGCCCGCGCCCGTCGGCTCCCGGGTCCCGGGCGGGCTGCCGGCTGCGCCGCCCGGGTGACCGGACCCGCCCTGCCCACGTTCGGTAGTGTTCCGCCGCCGGACACGAGCGCGCAGGGACACCGACGGGCACGGGAGCGATGCACATGGGGACGCCGATACGCCACTTCACCGCCCTCGGGCCCGGGGACCAGGTCTTCACGGTGAACATCGAGTGGGACTTCCGGTACGACCCGTACCGCGACTTTCTGGTCTGCGCGCACTGCGACTGGTCACCCTCCCTGCTGACCAGGCGGAAAATCATCGACATGGCAGGAGAACACCTGGCCACCGTCCACGGTGCCGACCGTGGACTCTCCCAGCAGGAGAACGAGGCGTTCAGCAAGGCCCGCCGGGTGATGCTGCCCCTGTGCGCCCTCGTACTGATCGTGGTGCTCGTCTACGCCTTCGCCTGAGGCCGCGTCAGCCGCGGAGCGCGCTGAGTGCGCCCACCGGGTCGGTGTCCGGGGCGGACCGGGGCCACCAGTCGTCCTCGCCCGGGTCCGACTCGTAGCCGTACCAGCGGCTGTCGTGGCCGAAGCGGAGCTGGAGCGTACCGGCGGCGTTGGTCAGGTGGTTGCGCCGGGGCTGGAAGCGTGGAAACCCGGCAGCCGCGAGGGCGGGGCGGGCCCGGTCGAACGGGCCCGCGGGCGGATCCCAGGCAGTCTCCAGGACGGCCAGGCCCTCTGCGCCGCCCTGCCGCCAGGCGGCGACGGCGCGGGCCAGGTCCGTGGTGCTGCGGCCGGTGGCGAAGGCCAGTTCGCGGTAGAGCGCCCGGGTCGTGGCGGTGAGCCCCGCCGTGGGGCGGGACGCGGCGATACGCACCGCGTCCTGCCAGGTCGTGAGCCCGGCGAGCGGGTCCTCGCCCGTCGTCAGGAGGGTGTGGGCCCGGGCCGCCGCGTCCGAGGCGAGGTGGTCCAGGGCCAGCGGGTCCCGGCCCCCGGGCAGCTCCGGGTAGGACGGCGGCCCACCCGGGTGCGGCGGCAGGGGAAGGGGCGCGGGCAGCGGTGGGAGGAAGCGGTCGGCCAGGGCTTCACCGGCCGAGACGGAGGGCATGACGGGAGGGGCGGAACGCTCACGGGCGGAGTGCTCCGCGTTGCGGCGGCCCAGCTCGTCGAGGAGCTCGCGCTCGCCCCGGCCACGCATCAGCAGGAGGACGAACGGGTCACTGTCCAGGAGCCGTGCCGTCTGGTAGCAGAGCGCCGCCACGTGTTTGCAGGGCCAGCCGCGGTCCGGGCAGGAACAGTCGGGATCGAGGTCGCCGGCGGCGGGCAGCAGCCGTATGCCGGTCTCCCCCGCCGTGTCGACCAGGGAGTGCGGCATCTCCTTGTCGAGCAGCGCGGACAGGTGCCCGGGCCGTGCCGCGACGGCGTCCAGGAGCGTGTCCCAGTCGGAGGCGGAGAACGTACGCAGCCTGAGCTCGGCGCGGTACGGGCGGGGGCGGCTGCCGTGGACGTAGGCGATGACCCGGCCGGGGGTGACGGTGATCGCGGCGACGTGGCCACCGTCGGCGTACGTACGGCCGCGGGCCAGCCGCCCCTCGTCCATGGACAGGGCCTCCAGGGCGTCCACCCAGGCCCGCCCCCACCAGCTGTCCGCGAAGGGCCCGTCACCGTGCGAGGCCCGGGCGGGCACCGCTTCGAAGGTACGCCGCAGGTCGTCGGGGCCGGGGCGGGCGGCGGGGCGGGGGCCCGCGGCGGGACTCACGACGTCCTCCGCAGCGAGACGAGGTCGGCCAGATCACGGTCGCTGAGCTCGGTCAGGGCGGCCTCGCCCGAGCCGAGCACCGCGTCGGCGAGGGCCCGCTTGGATTCCAGCAGTTCACCGATCCGGTCCTCGACGGTGCCCTCCGCGATCAGCCGGTGCACCTGCACGGGCTGGGTCTGGCCGATGCGGTAGGCACGGTCGGTGGCCTGCTCCTCGACGGCAGGGTTCCACCATCGGTCGTAGTGGACGACGTGGGCCGCCCGGGTGAGGTTCAGGCCGGTGCCGGCCGCCTTGAGGGAGAGCAGGAAGACGGGGACCTCGGCGGACTGGAAGCGGTCCACCATGCGCTCCCGCTCGGGCACCGGCGTACCGCCGTGCAGCAGTTGGGAAGGTATGCCCCTGGAGGCCAGGTGGGCGGAGAGCAGGCCGGCCATCGACACGTACTGGGTGAAGATCAGGACGGAGCCGTCCTCGGAGAGGATCGTGTCGAGGAGCTCGTCGAGCAGGGCGAGCTTTCCCGAGCGTCCGGCGAGCCGGGTCGGCTCCTCCTTCAGGTACTGCGCGGGGTGGTTGCAGATCTGCTTGAGCGAGCCCAGCAGCTTCATGACCAGCCCTCGGCGGGTGATGCCTTCGGACTGCTCGATGGACGCCATCGTCTCCCGAACGGCGGCCTCGTACAGCGTGGCCTGCTCCCGGGTGAGGAAGACGGGGTGATCGGTCACGGTCTTGGGCGGCAGCTCGGGTGCGATGCCCGGATCGGACTTCTTACGGCGCAGCAGGAAGGGGCGGACCAGCCGGGAGAGCCGCTCGACCGCTTCGTCGTTGCCCAGGCCGGCGGCGGTGCCGGTGTTCTCGACGATCCGGGCGTGCCGGGCCCGGAAGGCCTTCAGCGGGCCGAGCAGCCCGGGGGTGGTCCAGTCGAGCAGCGCCCAGAGCTCCGAGAGGTTGTTCTCGACGGGCGTGCCGGTGAGCGCGACGCGCGCCGGGGCCGGGATGGTGCGCAGCGCCCTGGCCGTGGAGGAGTGCGGATTCTTGACGTGCTGGGCCTCGTCGGCGACGACGAGGCCCCAGGTGTGTGCGGCGAGCTGCTCCGCGCTGGAGCGCATCGTGCCGTAGGTCGTGAGGACGAAGCCGCCGTCCGGGTCGGTGAGGGAGCGGTCGGCGCCGTGGAAGCGGCGCACGGGGACGCCGGGCGCGAAGCGGTTGATCTCGCGGTGCCAGTTGCCGAGGAGGGAGGCGGGGCAGACCACGAGGGTGGGTGCGGCATGGGCGCGGTGCAGGTGGAGGGCGATGACGGTGATGGTCTTGCCCAGGCCCATGTCGTCGGCGAGGCAGCCGCCGAGGCCGAGGGACGTCATCCGGTCCAGCCAGGCCAGCCCACGCAGCTGGTAGTCGCGGAGCGTGGCGTCGAGCCCGGGCGGCGGCGGGAGGGTGGCGTCCTCGTCCAGCACGCGCGCGCGGAGCTCGGCGAGGGCGCCGACGGGCACGGCCTCGACCTGTTCGCCGTCGATCTCGGCACTGCCGGTCAGGACGACGGCGAGGGCGTCGACCGGGTCGAGCAGTCCGAGCTCGCGTTTGCGGGCCTTGCGCACGAGCGCGGGGTCGACGACCACCCACTGGTCACGCAGGCGCACCACCGGCCGGTGGGCCTCGGCCAGTGTGTCCATCTCGGCCTCGGTGAGCTGCTCGTCGCCGAGGGACAGCTGCCAGTCGAACGCGAAGAGCTGCTCGGCGTCGAAGAAGGAGGTGCCGTCGGTGGCCGATCCCGGCGCGGGCCGGACGACGGCCGCGGCGGTGAGCGAACGGGCCAGCTCGCGCGGCCAGTGGACGACCACCCCGGCCTCGGCGAGCCGGGCTCCGGACCGGCCGAGCAGCTCGTACAGCTCGTCCTCGGTGAGGGCGAGCACATCGGGGACGGGCTGGTCGAGCAGTCTCTCCAGCGGGGGCCAGATCCGGGCGGCGCGGCGCAGCGCGAGCACCGCGTCGATCCTGGCCCTCGGCCCGAACGGCTCACCGGCCCCGCCGCTCCACAGCGTGGCCGCGTCGGTGACGTAGGTGGGGTCGGCGAGGCTGTGCACCTGGGTGACGGCGGCGGCCGCACGGCGGGGGGCGGGCGCCGGCGCGTACGTCTCCTCGTCCGCGTCCGCCGGCATGGCGGGGGCGGAGGGTTCGAAGAGGTCGTACGCGGACAGGTCGAGGCGGAGGGAGACTCGCACTCCCGCGTCGAGTCCGGCGGCCACATCGACGGCCCAGGCGCGGGCACCGGGGAGATGCTGGGCCTCGAAGGCGGCGAAGGGCGCCCCCATGGCATGGGCCGCGGCAGGGGTGCGGGGCAGGGTGTCGGCGACGGCGTCGAGGAAGGCGCCGAGCAGGGCCTGGATCTCGGGGACCCGCAGGGGCATGCCGTCCAGCGGGACCGCGTGTCCCTCGGGCGGCATCGAGGCGGCGACGGCTCTCAGGTGGGCGATGTCCTCGGCATCGCGCGGTCCGGCCCGCCAGGCGTCGTGGTCCTCGGCGGTCAGTCCGGGCAGCAGCCTGCCGCGCGCCACCAGCGTGAGCGCGTGCAGCGCCGCCGCGCCCCAGGCGCGGGTGGCCGGGTGTGCCACGGCCCGGTGGCGGGCCCTGGCGAGCAGAGGCACCGCGTCAGCGACGGGGAGCAGCAGGGCGGGCACCGTGCGGCGGCGGGCACCGCCCGCGCCGTCCCGTACGAGGACCGTCAGCTCGGAGGCGGCGGGAACGGCTCCCCCACCGTCGGCGGCCGCTCCGGACGACGGGGCTTCGGCACCCGTGAGGTCGGCCGTCCCCTCGGGGTCCCAGAAGGCCACGCGGCCGTCCCTCGGCAGCTCGGCCGGCAGGAAGACCGCCGCGCACCGGAGCAGCCGGTCGGCGGTCGCGTCGTGCTGCCGCTGTGCCATGTCCACCGCCCCTTTCGGCCTGGTCCGGTCGTGTCGCCGCTGTTCCGGCGAGTCTAGGCGGGGGGTACGACAACGCCCGCCCCGGCCGTGTGCACGCGGCGCGGAGCGGGCGGAGCCGGACTCAGCCCGGCGGGTACGGATCCGTGCGGGAGTCGCTCGGCGGATCGGCGCGCGGCCGGTCGGGCGGCGACGCGGGCCGCAGGGGATCGGGAAGCACCGGATCGGGCGCGAGCGGATCGGGCGAGAGCGGGTCAGGCGAGAGCGGGTCAGGCAAGGGAGATGCCGGGCCGAGCGGGTCGGGGGCGAGCGGATCCCGGGCGGCGAGCGGGTCGGGGGCATGCGGATCAGGCACCGGCGACCCGGTACCGGAGGGCTCCACCCGGTCCGGCCCCGGCTCCGCCGCGTGCCGGCCCGGCGCGTCCTGCGGCTCCCGTGCCTCGGCCGGGGGCTGCGGCACCTGCGGCTGCTGCCCTGACTGCGCCCGTTCCAGGAACCGGAGCAGCTCGACGGGGAACGGCAGCACGAGTGTGGAGTTCTTCTCGGCCGCGACCGCGACCACCGTCTGCAGCAGGCGGAGTTGCAGCGCCGCCGGCTGGCTGGACATCTCGTGGGCCGCCTGGGCCAGCTTCTTCGACGCCTGGAGTTCCGCGTCCGCGTTGATGACCCTCGCGCGCCGCTCCCGGTCGGCCTCGGCCTGCCGGGCCATGGAGCGCTTCATGGTCTCCGGGAGCGACACGTCCTTGATCTCCACGCGGTCGATCTGCACGCCCCAGCCCACCGCCGGGCTGTCGATCATCAGTTCCAGCCCTTGGTTCAGCTTCTCCCTGTCCGACAGCAGGTCGTCCAGGTCGCTCTTGCCGATGATCGACCGCAGGGACGTCTGCGCCATCTGCGAGACCGCGAACCTGTAGTCCTCCACCTGGATCACGGCGCTGGCCGGGTCGACGACCTTGAAGTAGATGACGGCGTCCACGCGCACCGTGACGTTGTCCCTGGTGATCCCGTCCTGCGCGGGGACGGGCATCGTCACTATCTGCATGTTCACTTTGCGGAGCCGGTCCACGACGGGGACGATCAACGTGAAACCGGGGGCGCGCACACGGTCGTGCAACCGGCCGAGCCGGAGCACCACGCCCCGCTCGTACTGTTTCACCACCCGGGCCGCCGCCATGGTGTAGACGACGACACCCGAGCCCGCCGCCGCCGCTGCGATCACCAACTCCTCGACCATCACGGCCCCCTGCGTCCGACAGTGGGTTCCGGCGCCCCTGGACGCCTGTTACCACGATATGCCCGGTTTGCGCACCCGTCGAACCTCTGTCCGGGTGCCGGTGGCCCCGGTCGGCCGCGCACCGGATGCCCGGCCTCCCGGGAACAGGCAGGGTGGCCAGCGCCAGCACGTCTCTGTGACGTACCGATGAGCCGGACGAGCAGACGAGGACCCCGCCATGTCCGTCACCGCGACAGCCGCCCCCACCGACCTCCGCCGCCGGCGCCGCGCCGGCATCGCCGCCGGCGCGGCCGTGCTCACCCTCACCGTCTCGGGCTGCTCCGGCCTGGGGCGCACCGCTGTCGGGCCGGTCGTCTACACCACCGGGCGCGACCGGGTCGTCAGCGTGCACAGCCCGTCGGTGAAGGGGTGCCACCGGATGGCACCCGCCGGTGCGCACGAGGTCGAGAACCGGACCTTGATCGACATGGTCCTGTACCGCACCCGCGACTGCACCGGCGGTGGAACCACCTACGTGGCCACCACGCTCGCCGACGTCAACTCCCCGCGCGCCCTGCCGTGGCGCAGCTATCGGTTCGTTCACTGACCGCCGCGCTCCGCACGGCCACGTCCCCGGAGCAGAGCGAACAGCTCCGCGGTCCGCTCCCTGCGGTCCCGGGCGATCAGCAGGACCACGACGACCAGCAGGGCCGGCATGGGCGCGTTCGGCGGGTCCAGGAGCGTCAGCTGGACGATCGCCGCACCGGCCAGCAGACCGGCCAGGGCGAGCGCCGCGACTCCGGCCAGCAGCGGAATCAGCAGGGCGACGGCGCCCGCCATCTCCAGTGCGCCGATCGTGTACATCGCCGTATCGCTCCAGCCCATCCGGTCGAAGGACGCCACGGCGGACTCGTGCGCGCCGAGCTTGGCCGCCGCGCTGAAGCCCAGGAAGAGGGCGAGGACGACGCGGGCCACGGTCAGGGCGGTCGCGGCCCGGTTGCGGCGCGGGACGGCGGATACCGGCACCGGGAAGGAGGCGGGGGTGTTCGCGGGCATGGAGGTCTCCTCGGAGGACGTCGGGGCGGCGTGCGCCGATGCGGCGGCGGCTTCGGGCCGCTGCGCCTTCTCGGCGTTCACGGAGAGGTGGACCGTACCCGGTCGCGGAACTCATCGCCGCAGGAAGGACCGCGTTGCTCCGGCCTCACGGGCTCCTCGGCGCGACCGCACCCGCCCCCGTCCCCGGCGGGGAGGCCCGCCGGAGGCGGATCAGCACTCCGGGTAGCGTCCTTCGGGCCACGTGACCGGCTGCTCGGACTCCATGCACAGATCGTCCGCGAGCTCGGCGATCACGGACCGCCCCTCGACCGCGGCCAGCCAGGACGCGGGCAGCCGTACGTCACCGTGACGCGCCCCGAGCAGGTTCCCGCAGATCGAACCGGTGGAGTCGCTGTCACCGGAGTGGTTGACGGAGAGCAGCAGCGCCTCGGCCATCTCGTGCTCCTGCGGGAACACCAGCGCGCAGTACACGGCGATGGCCAGGGCCTCCTCGGCAACCCAGCCCGCTCCCAGTGACTCCACCCGCTCGGCCGTCGGCCCGCCCCGTGCGGCCAGGTCGACGGCGGCGCGCAGGGCGGCAGTCGTCTCATCGTGGCCGTGGTGGCGGCCCAGCAGTTCCATCGCACGCAGTACGGCACCCGCCGGGGAGTCGCCCTCCAGGAGGTGCGCGACGATCGCGGCGAGCGCGCCCGCCGCGAATGCCCCGGTGGGGTGGCCGTGGGTGATCTGCGCACACCGGGCGGCCAGCCGGAAGGCTGTCGCCGGGTCGTCGCCCAGCAGGCCGAACGGCGCGGATCTCATCACCGTGCCGCAGCCCTTGGACTGCGGGTTGACCGGCCCCGGCACATCGAGGGGCGCGCCGTCGTCGGGGGCGTGGCCGGCCGCGAGTCCCGTGAGACAGGCGTTGCCGGGCGCCCGGCGCGCGTACAGCCAGGGCTGCTGCCTCAGCCACCCGGTCCGTACGGCGCTGCCGCCGCCGCGCGCGGGCGGGGCGGGGTGGTTCTGGGTGTCGAGCCAGCGCAGGTAGGCGTTGCGCACGATCGCGGCCTCCGCGCCGCCGATGCCTGTGGAGCGGGCCCGGGCGCGGGCTCTGATCAGCCCTTCGGCCGTGAAGAGCGTCATCTGCGTGTCGTCCGTGATCCGCCCGACGACCCCGTCCGCGTCCGCGACGAGCTCACGCACACCCCGTTCCCCGTAGGCGCGGCGGATGCCGTCGATCGAGAGGAACTCCACCGGGTTGCCGAGCGCGTCCCCGATCGCGCCGCCCAGCAGGGTGCCGCGCACTCTGGCCCGGCGGGCGACGCTCTCACCCCACGGCGCGCTGCCGGCGGTCCCCTGCCCTGTCGCGTTCACGGCACGCTCCCCGTCTTCCGTCCGGCCTCGGCTTCCGCACACCGCTCCGCGGGGTCATCCTGGGAGGAGAGAGGCGATGCCGATGCGTACCGGAAGTGAACCGGCCACTGCGCGCAGCCCCCTGCGGATGCGGCTCTGGCTGAGTGTATGGGGGATGGCCTGGGCGGCGTTCGGTCTGGCCGCATTCCTGGTGGCCGGACGCGTCGGCTGGGCGACCGCCTGCGGAGTACTGCTGCTGGTCGCGCTCACGGACTGCTGTCTCGTCGTCCGCCACATCCGCCAGGGCCCGCACTACCAGCCGGGCCGGGACATCCCTCCGTACGAACCCGACGAGGCCTCCCGGGACGACCGGAAGCCGTAGGACCCGCCTCCACCCGCAGGACCGCTGTAAGACCCCCACGGGTGGGCGGCAGGTGGCCTGAGCCGGGGCCGTCAGGAGCGGTCGCCGCCGGGGCGGTCGTCGAAGCGGGCGGCCTGCAGATACTCCGGCTTCGGGTCAAGGGCGGCGGCCAGCCGGAAGTGCCGGGTCGCCTGTTCGGGCCGGCCGGCGCGCTGGAAGGTGCGGGCCAGGGCGAAGTGCGCGAAGGCGTTGTCGGGCTCCCGCTCCAGGACCAGCTCGAATTCGAGCTCCGCCGGGCGCAGTTGGGCTGCGGCGAAGAACGCCCGGGCACGCAGCAGACGGGCCGCGGTGTTCTCCGGGTGGGCGGCTATCACCGAGTCGAGCAACTTGACCGCGCCCCGCGGATCCCGTGCGGCGAGCAGTTGCTCCGCCGCACGGAAATCGATGACATGGGTTTCCGGGTTGTTCTCGGGCACGGTCACATCCTTCCCCTGGCCTGCCGCTCCTCAACATCCCGCGGGCTACCGGTATTCCGGGCGGATCCCGCTTCAGTGGGTGGCGGCGGCACGCTCGGTCAGCTCCGACCACACCCGGCGCACCTGCGGTTCCAAATCCTCAAGCGGTCCGTCGTTGTCGACGACCAGGTCGGCGACGGCCAGCCGCTCCTCACGCGTGGCCTGCGCCGCCATCCTCGCGCGGGCGTCCGCGTCCGTCATGCCGCGCAGCCGTACGAGCCGGTCGAGCTGGGTTCCGGGGGCGGCGTCCACCACGACCACCAGGTCGTAGAGCGGGGCGAGGCCGTTCTCGGTGAGCAGGGGTACGTCGTGGACGACGACCGCGTCGGGGCCGGCGGCCCGCTCCCGTTCGGCGGAGCGGGCGCCGACGAGCGGGTGGACGATGGCGTTGAGCGCGGCCAGACGGCCGGGATCGGCGAAGACGATCGCGCCCAGCGCCGGCCGGTCCAGGGTGCCGTCGGGCGTGAGCACACCAGGTCCGAAGGTCTCGACGACGGACGCGAGCCCGGGGGTACCGGGCTCGACGACCTCGCGCGCGATCCTGTCGGCGTCGATCAGTACGGCTCCGTAGCTCGCCAGCAGCCGTGACACTTCGCTCTTGCCGGCGCCGATCCCGCCGGTCAGGCCCACTTTCAGCATGCGCCGAGCCTATCGGCCGACCGGTGGCCACCTGTCCGTGACCGTTCGCGACCGCTCAGGAGTCGCCCTCACGTTCGGCGAGGAAGCGCTCGAACTCGAGGCCGATCTCGTCCGCCGACGGGAGGTCGGCGGGCTCCGCGACCAGGTTGCCCCGGGTCTCGGACCCCGCGACGGCGTCGTACTGGTGCTCGAGCCCTTCGACGAGGGCGACGAGCTCCTCGTCGCCCTGGCCGACCTGCCGGTCGATCTCGGTCTGGGTCCGGTGGGCCTCCGTGCGCAGCGTGTGCGCCACCGTCGGCAGGACCAGTCCGGTCGCCGCCGTGATCGTCTCCAGCGCGGTGAGCGCCGCGTCCGGGTAGGCGGACCGGGCGACGTAGTGCGGCACGTGGGCAGCGACGCCGAGGACGTCGTGGCCCGACTCCATCAGCCGGTACTCGACGAGTGCCTCGGCGGAGCCGGGAACCTGCGCCTCGTCGAACGGACTGCGGTGCCCGGGCGTGAGATCGGTGCGGTTGCCGTGCGGGGTGATGCCGACGGGGCGGGTGTGCGGGACGCCCATCGGGATGCCGTGGAAGTTGACCGCGAGGCGGACGCCGAGCCGCTCGACGATCTGCTCGACGGCGGCGGCGAACCGCTCCCACTCGACGTCGGGCTCGGGCCCCGACAGCAGCAGGA
Source organism: Streptomyces sp. B1I3 (assembly GCF_030816615.1). Classification (NCBI taxonomy): domain Bacteria; kingdom Bacillati; phylum Actinomycetota; class Actinomycetes; order Kitasatosporales; family Streptomycetaceae; genus Streptomyces; species Streptomyces sp. B1I3. Next base: position 6,033,550 of record NZ_JAUSYD010000001.1, on the reverse strand, counting down.
AGGGCGTTCCGGTGGCGTCCTGCACCACGCGGACGTCCAGCGTCGGAGCCTCGAACGCCGTCCAGCGGTCGCGCCGGAAGGTCAGAAGCGGGCGGCGCGCGCGGTAGTCCACGAGCCGGTCGTGGTCGAAGCGGGCCACGATCTGGTGCGGCAGCGTCTCGAGCAGGCCGTCGACGATCTGCTCGCCGGTCTCGCCCGCGTCGATGTACCCGTCGAAGTGGTAGAGCATGACCAGGCCGGCCGACTCCTGGGCGAGCGCCATGTCGACGACGGCCAGGCCCTTCGGCTCCCATTCGTACAAACTCTGCGGATCAGGCACGGTTACCGCTCCTCCTCGTGTTCCTGGACAAGAACACCCCGCACGGCCATGGCATTCCCGGCCGCGCAGCTTTCACTCCTCGCGCGAGGAGGCGGGTGTACGGCGGGGCGAGGGGGAAGCGTACGCGTCGGCCCGGGAGCCGCAGTTGCCGTGGCCGACGGGGGTCCACTCGCCGCCGTCCGCAGGACGCAGGACGGGCAGCGGGCCCGGGACAGGCCCGCGCCCACCTCCGCGCTCCGGTACCGGTGCCCGTCTCCGCGCTCCGGTGCCGGTGCCGGTGAACATCCCGGCGGGCACGCCCTGTTCACGACGCGCGCGTGTCACGGCCCGTCAGTTGCCCGTCCGCCTCGCGGGTTTCACCCGGGACGCAAGGCCTGCGCATTGGTCCAGACCTTGACATGCCCACGCCCTCTCCTTACGGTCACCGGGGCAGCGGACGCTGGTTCTCGCCCCCGTTCAGGTATGAACCACCGCACCCTACGACGGGAAGGCACTCCCATGCGCACCCGCACACTCGTTCCCGCCCTGCTGGCCGCGACGTGCGCCGTCGGCGGTCTGACCCTCGCCTCGGCCGGCGGCGCACAGGCCGCGACGGTCGTCGATGTGGCCACGGCGGCCCAGCTCAAGGCGGCGCTCGCGGCGGCGGCCCCCGGTGACACGATCCGGCTCGCCGACGGCACCTACACCGGGAATTTCAAGGCGACCACCCCGGCCACCCCCGCCGCCCGGATCACGCTCACCGGATCGGGCAGGGCCGTCCTCACGGCCGGTGGTGGCTACGGTCTGCACCTCAACGGTGCCTCCTACTGGACCGTCCACGGCATCACCGTCACCGGCGGCCAGAAGGGCATCATGGCCGACGCCGCCGACGGCGTCGTCATCGACTCGGTGACCGTGCACGACCTCGACATGGAGGGCGTCCACTTCCGCAAGTCCAGTAGGAACGGCGTGATCAGGAACTCCCGCATCCACGACACGGGGCACGACGGACGCGGCATGGGTGAGGGCGTGTACGTGGGGACCGCCGGGGACCTCACCGACCGGAGCGACGGCGTCCAGATCCTGAACAACATCATCGGCCCCGGGGTCGGCGGCGAGAACGTCGACATCAAGGAAGGCACGACCGGAGCGAAGATCATCGGCAACACGTTCGACGGCGACGGCCTGACCGGCGCCAACTACGACGACTCCTGGGTCGACGTGAAGGGCAACGGCGTCCTGGTCGAGGACAACAAGGGCGTCCGCACGACCGACAACGGCTACGAGACGCACACCCAGCAGAGCGGCTGGGGATGCGGCACGGTCTTCCGCAACAACGCCTCGGACCTGACGGGCGCCACGGGCCCCACCCGGCTCGCCGTCAAGGTCACCAACCAGACCACCGACTGCCGCACCACCGTGTACGGCAGCAACACCGTCACCGGCGGCAAGGGGCTGACGAACATCGCCGTGACGCCCTGAGCACCGCACCGCGTCCGGACACGGGTGAGGCCCGCCCCCCGAAGGGAGCGGGCCTCACTCACAGCTCTCCAGCTACCGCAGCCGATGAGCGACCGGGATCAGAGCGTCAGCTCTGGCCGCCGGCCAGCTTCTCGCGCAGGGCGGCCAGTGCCTCGTCCGACGCCAGGGCGCCGGAGTTGTCCGCCGACTCCGAGGAGTAGGAACCGCCACCGCTGCCACCGGAGGCAGCCGGGGCAGCGCCCGCCGGGGCGGCAGCGCCCTCGGCAGCGGCAGCCTCGTCGGCCTCGCGGGACTTGATGACCTGGGCCTGGTGCTGCTCGAAGCGCTGCTGCGCCTCGGCGTACTGGGTCTCCCAGACCTCGCGCTGCGCCTCGAAGCCCTCGAGCCAGTCGTTGGTCTCGGGGTCGAAGCCCTCGGGGTAGATGTAGTTGCCCTGGTCGTCGTACGACGCGGCCATGCCGTACAGCGTCGGGTCGAACTCGACCGAGGCCGGGTCGCCACCGAAGGCCTCGTTGGCCTGCTTCAGCGAGAGGCTGATGCGACGGCGCTCGAGGTCGATGTCGATGACCTTGACGAAGATCTCGTCGTTGACCTGGACGACCTGCTCCGGGATCTCCACGTGGCGCTCGGCCAGCTCGGAGATGTGGACCAGACCCTCGATGCCCTCGTCGACGCGCACGAACGCACCGAACGGAACGAGCTTGGTGACCTTACCGGGAACGACCTGCCCGATCTGGTGCGTACGGGCGAACTGCTGCCACGGGTCTTCCTGCGTCGCCTTGAGCGACAGCGAGACGCGCTCGCGGTCCATGTCGACGTCGAGGACCTCGACGGTGACTTCCTGGCCGACCTCGACAACCTCGGAGGGGTGGTCGATGTGCTTCCAGGAGAGCTCGGAGACGTGCACGAGACCGTCGACGCCACCCAGGTCCACGAAGGCACCGAAGTTGACGATCGAGGAGACGACGCCGGAGCGGACCTGACCCTTCTGCAGGGTGGTGAGGAACGTCTGGCGCACCTCGGACTGGGTCTGCTCGAGCCAGGCACGGCGGGACAGGACCACGTTGTTGCGGTTCTTGTCCAGCTCGATGATCTTGGCCTCGAGCTCCTTGCCCACGTAGGGCTGGAGGTCGCGGACACGACGCATCTCGACGAGCGACGCCGGGAGGAAGCCACGGAGGCCGATGTCGAGGATGAGACCACCCTTGACGACCTCGATGACGGTACCGGTGACGATGCCGTCTTCTTCCTTGATCTTCTCGATGGTGCCCCAGGCACGCTCGTACTGAGCGCGCTTCTTCGAGAGGATCAGGCGGCCTTCCTTGTCCTCCTTCTGGAGAACCAGGGCCTCGATCTCGTCGCCGACCTTGACGACCTCGTTCGGGTCGACGTCGTGCTTGATCGAGAGCTCGCGGCTCGGGATGACGCCTTCGGTCTTGTAACCGATGTCGAGGAGAACCTCGTCCCGGTCAACCTTGACGATGACACCGTCAACGATGTCGCCGTCGTTGAAGTACTTGATCGTCTCGTCGATCGCCGCGAGGAACGCGTCCGCGTCGCCGATGTCGTTGACCGCAACCTGCGGAGTGGTGGCGGTGGTCTCGGTGCTGCTCGTCATGTGGGAAAGGGCTCCGGTACGGACAGTGAGTCGTAGGTACTGCTACGCCGAAAGCCCGTATCGCCTCTGCAGACGCCGGACAGCCTGGAAAGCACCTGCCCCGGGATCGGGAGGCACCTCGACAACCGAGGGGACATGCAACAGACGCGAGCGCGGCCTGCTAGGTCTGAGGCGCGCAGGCTCGCAGCGCAACTTGTAGCATACGGGGGCAGCCGGACAGGGTCAATGCGCGAAGGCGCACACCCGGGGCACAACGCCCCGATCCCGGCACAACTCACGTTCACCGACGCCACATCGGCCTCAGCCGGACGAGTGGCGCGCACGCGGACGTACTGACCGGTACGCCCCGGGAGGGCAGCGCACGCGGCGGGTGAAGGCAAACTACAACGACGGGCACGATGAGCCAAGAGACCTACGACTCCGAACCTGAAGCGACCCGCCGGGAAGCCGGTGAGGTGGAGAGCAGCCGGGCAAGTCGCGGCTGGTGGGACCGGAACGCCGACGAGTACCAGAGCGACCACGGGGCCTTCCTCGGGGACGACCGCTTCGTATGGGGCCCCGAGGGCCTCGACGAGGCCGTGGCCGGCCTGCTGGGCCCCGCGTCGGCACTCGAGGGACGGGACGTCCTGGAGATCGGCGCCGGTGCGGCCCAGTGCTCGCGCTGGCTCGCCGCCCAGGGCGCCCGCCCCGTGGCACTGGACCTCTCCCACCGCCAGCTCCAGCACGCGCTGCGGATCGGCGGGGGCGTCCCCCTCGTGGAGGCCGACGCCGGACGGCTCCCGTTCCGCGACGGCGCCTTCGACCTGGCGTGTTCCGCCTACGGCGCGGTGCCCTTCGTCGCCGACCCGGTACAGGTCTTCCGGGAGGTGCACCGGGTGCTGCGCCCCGGGGGCCGCTGGGTCTTCTCGGTGACCCACCCGATCCGCTGGGCGTTCCCCGACGAGCCCGGCCCCCAGGGGCTCTCCGTCGCCGCCTCCTACTTCGACCGCGTCCCGTACGTGGAGCAGGACGAGCGGGGCGACGCGGTGTACGTGGAGCACCACAGGACGCTCGGCGACCGGGTGCGCGACGTGGTGGCGGGCGGCTTCCGGCTGGTCGACCTGGTGGAGCCGGAGTGGCCGGCCTGGAACACCCAGGAATGGGGCGGCTGGTCCCCCCTGCGCGGCAACCTCATCCCCGGGACGGCGATCTTCGTCTGCGAGCGGGACCGCCGGACCTGGTGAAGCGGCGGCGTACGAGACTGGGGGCGTGATCCGCACCGACGCCCTCGAGCAGTTGCCCGTACGCACCGCTGTCCCGGCCCTGGAGCAGGCACTGGACGACCGGGGCGTGGCGGTGCTCTGCGCACCGCCCGGCACCGGCAAGACGACCCTCGTGCCCCTGGTGCTCGCCGGACTGACCGGCGGCCGGCCGGTGCGCCGCGTGCTCGTCGCCGAGCCCCGGCGCATCGCGGCCCGGGCTGCGGCACGCCGGATGGCGTGGCTCCTGGGGGAGCAGCCCGGCGCCCGGGTCGGCTTCACGGTGCGCGGCGAGCGTGTGGTGGGGCGCGGGACGGTGGTGGAGGTCGTGACCACCGGGGTGCTGCTCCAGCGGTTGCAGCGTGACCAGGAGCTCGCCGGTGTCGACGTGGTGATCATCGACGAGTGCCACGAACGCCATCTGGACGCGGACACGGTCGCCGCGTTCCTGCTCGACGTCCGGGCTGCGCTCAGGCCGGACCTGCGTCTCGTCGCGGCGTCGGCGACCACGGACGCCGAGGGCTGGGCGCGGCTGCTGGGCGGCGCTCCCGTCGTCGAGGCGCCGGGCGTCTCCCATCCGGTCGAGGTGGTGTGGGCCCCGCCGGCCGTCCCGGTGCGGCCGCCGCACGGGATGAGGGTGGACCCCGCCCTGCTGACGCACGTGGCCGCGGTGGTGCGCCGGGCCCTCGCCGAGCGGGACGGTGACGTGCTCTGCTTCCTGCCGGGCGTCGGCGAGATCGGCCGGGTGGCCGGGCAGCTCGAGGGGGTGGCGGCCGAGGTGCTCCAGGTCCACGGGCGCGCTCCTGCGGCCGTCCAGGACGCGGTGCTGGCCGGGTCCTCCCAGGGGCGCCGGGTCGTCCTGGCCACCTCCGTGGCCGAGTCGTCCCTGACCGTGCCCGGGGTGCGGACCGTCGTCGACTCCGGGCTGGCCCGGGAGCCGCGGACCGATCATGCACGCGGGCTGAGCGCGCTGACGACCGTACGGGCCTCGCAGGCGGCGGGACGCCAGCGTGCGGGCCGGGCGGGGCGCGAGGCGCCGGGCACCGTGTACCGCTGCTGGGAGCAGGCCGAGGACGGGCGGCTCGCCCGCTTCCCGTCCCCGGAGATCCGGGTGGCCGACCTGACGGCGTTCGCGCTGCAGGCGGCGTGCTGGGGTGATCCGGACGCCTCCGGACTCGCGCTGCTCGATCCGCCGCCGGCCGGGGCCATGGCCGCCGCCCGGGAGGTGCTGACGGCGGTCGGCGCGGTGGACGCCGCGGGGCGGGTGACCGGCCGGGGCGTACGGATGTCCCGGCTGGGCCTGCACCCCCGGCTGGCCCGCGCCCTGCTGGACGGCGCCGAGGAGGTGGGCGGGCGGCGCGCCGCGGAGGTGGTGGCGCTGCTGAGCGAGGAGCCGCCGCGGGCCTACGGCGACGACCTCGCGGCCGCGCTGCGCACGGCCCGGCGCGGCGGGGACGCCTACGCGGCGCGGTGGCGGCAGGAGGTGCGCAGACTCTCGTCCGCCGGCGACGGTGCCTCGGGCGGGGGCGGCTCAGGGGCCGGTACGGACGACACGGCTGCCGGCCTGGTCGCCGCCCTCGCGTTCCCGGAGCGGGTGGCGCGGGCCCGGGGCGAGGGGGCCTTCCTCATGGCGTCGGGCACGGGCGCCGAGCTCCGCGACGGCTCGGGGCTGCGCAGTGCCCCGTGGCTGGCCGTCGCGGTCGCCGACCGTCCGGCGCACTCCGCGTCGGCCCGGGTGCGGCTGGCGGCGGTCATCGACGAGGACACGGCACGGCTGGCCGCCGGGCACCTTGGCTTCTCGGGCGAGGAGGTCCGCTGGGTGGACGGTGACGTGGTGGCGCGTTCCGTGGAGCGGCTGGGCGCGGTCGAGCTGTCGGCGCGTGCGCTGCGGCGGCCGGCGCCGGACCTGGTGCGTGCGGCGCTGCTGGAGGGCCTGCGCCGCGAAGGGCCGGGTCTGCTGCGGTGGACCCGGGACAGCGAGCAGCTGCGGCTGCGGCTCGCGTTCCTGCACCGGGTCCTGGCGGCGCCGTGGCCGGACGTGTCGGACGCCGCGCTGACGGCTCGTGCCGAGGAGTGGCTGGAGCCGGAGCTGTCGCGGGCCGGGCGCCGGGCGGACCTGGCCCGGATCGACGCCGGACAGGCGCTGCGGCGGCTGCTGCCGTGGTCGACGGGTGAGGCCACCCGGCTGGACGAGCTCGCCCCGGAGCGCCTCGAGGTGCCGAGCGGCTCCAGGATCCGGGTGGAGTACGGCGGTGAGCAGCCCGTGCTCGCGGTGAAACTGCAGGAACTCTTCGGACTGCGGGAGACGCCCCGGGTCGCCGGCGTGCCCGTCCTGGTGCACCTGCTGTCCCCCGCCGGGCGCCCCGCGGCGGTGACGGCGGACCTGGCGTCGTTCTGGCGGGAGGGCTACAAGGCCGTACGGGCCGAACTGCGCGGCCGGTACCCGAAGCACCCGTGGCCGGAGGATCCGACGACGGTGGCGGCGACCCGCTACACCTCGGCGCGGCTGCGCCGCGAATGAGGGACGGGGTGCGACCGGCGGAACCGGTCGCACCCCCGCCCGTACGGGTCAGGCGGCGGGCGCCTCGACCGTGAGCTCCACGGTGACCGTGGCACCGCTCGCGGTGGTGAGCCGCAGCGTGAACGTGCCCGTCTCGTCGCCGGCGAAAATCTGCGGGAGCAGCAGGACTCCGCCGGCGCCGGTCGTCAGGTCCAGGGTGCGGACGGGGCCGCCGGACGCGTCCTGGAAGTAGGGACCCTTACCGCTCCCGGCGGGCGTCCCGCCCTCGGTGATCATCGTTGCCGTCACGGCGGTGCCCGCGACACCCACGCCCTTGTAGGTGGCCTTGACCTCGACCCTGGCGGCGAAGGCGGTGCCCGCGGTGGCCGTGAGGGCCTTGTCGTCGGTACGGGCGATGGTGTCGGCCTGCCGGGCGGTGACGTTGGCCGTGAAGGTGAGGGTGCGCGGAGCGGCGGTGCCCGCGACGGCCGTCACCTGGAACGCGCCCGTCTTCTCACCCGCCGTCAGGACCGGGGAGCTGACTTCGCCGTCGGCCGCGGTGGACAGTGTGACCGTGGTCCTCCCCCCGGGGAAGCGCGCGTCCGTGTCACCGGTGACGGTGAAGGTGACCTGCGTCCCGCCGAGCGGGGCGCCGAGGCTGCTCTTCGCCCGCACGGTGACGCGCTCGGCGAAAGCCTCGCCCGCGGTGGCCGTGAGGGCACCGGTGCCCGCGTTCTCGAGGCTGCCGAACCTCTCCGGCGGCGTGGGCGTGGGCGTCGGGGACGGCACGGTGGCCGGCGGCCTGGGCTCGGCCGGCGGCTTCGGCTCGGCGGGAGGCGTCGGCTTCGGCGCCGGGCCGGAGGAGCCGCCCCCGCCCGCGGGCGGGGTGCTGGGCGCCGGGCTCGGTGTGCGGGGAGGCGTCGGCGAGGGTGAGGGCGAGGGGGTGTAGCTGGTGGCCGGGGTGGCGGGCAGCACTCCTGTGCCGTCCGGGACCTCGTGGGTGCCGCGGTTGTAGAAGTCGAACCAGGAACGCACCGTGCGCAGGTACTCCTGCGAGTGGTTGTAACTCAGGACCGCCCGGTCGAGGTCGGCCGCCTGGGCCAGGTCGCGTGTGCCCGCGCAGAGGTAGCGTCCGGCGGCGAGAGCCGCGTCGTAGATGTTGTTGGGGTCCTTGCGCCCGTCACCGTTGCCGTCCTGCCCCCAGGTGGCCCAGGTCTGCGGGATGAACTGCATCGGGCCGACGGCGCGGTCGTGGGTGGCGTCCCCGTCGTACGCACCGCCGTCGGTGTCCTTGATGAGGGCGAAACCCTGGCCGTTCAGGGCGGGGCCCAGGATCGGGGAGTACGTGGTGCCGTTGGCGTCGACCTTGCCCCCGCGGGCCTGCCCGGACTCGACCTTGCCGATCGCGGCGAGGAGCTGCCACGGCAGACGGCAGGCGGCGTCGGTGCCCGCGAGGTCCCGTTCGGCCTTCTGGTACGCGGCCAGGATGGAGGCCGGTATGCCCGACTCCGCACTGCCGGTCACCGGCAGATTCACGGACGCGCCGGGCTTGTTGGGCGTGTTGAGCGGGGGCAGGTCCGTGTAGTACGGCGAGTTGCCGGTGGCCGCGCCGTCGCCTTCGCCGGCGGGGGTGGAACCGGTTGCCGCCTGGTCACCGCCCGCCGCGCTCTCGGCGAATGGCGCCCCGGGGGCCTGCGAGGCGGAAAGGGCCGCCACGGCGGCCGCTGCCACCGCGGTGGTGGTGGCCCCCCTGCGCAGCCGGCGGCCGAATTGCGCTGCCATACGTTCTGGTCCCTCCCCGTCGACGGCTGTTCGCGCTCCCCAGCGCGAGGACTCAGGCGACCCTACGGCAACCCATGCCGCCGCAACACCGGCCTGCGACCGCTTCTTACCGACTCTTCACGTTCCGGCCGGCGGCCTGGTTCCTGAACTGCCCAGAAGTTCCCCTGCGGGTCACCCGCGGTCCCGAGACGGCTGGTCCGGATGACCGGTACGGGCGACCGGTACGAGTACCCCGGCTCCAATACCCGTACGGACGCGGCCCTGTGCCGGCTGCCGCAACGGTCCCCCTGCGCAGGGGGACCGGCACAGGTGGCCGGTACCGGGCCACGGTGCGGAGGCGACGAGACGGGAGCCACGGCGACGGGCCCACGAGGCGGGAGCCGCAGCGCCGGCCGGGGGGCGGGCGGGCCCACGGGCCGGGGGCCGCGGGCCGGGTGACGGCCGCTCACGCATACTTGCCGCCATGCCGTTCACGCTCAGCCACGCCGCTGCCGTGCTCCCGGGGATCCGCCGGTCCGGGACGGGCCGGGGTCCCCTCGTCGCCTCCGCGCTCGTCGCAGGCTCGTTCGCACCCGATGCGACCTACTACGCCGACACGGCCGTCCCGGGGGCCATGGAGTTCGGCACGGTGACCCACTCCGCGTGGGGGGTGTTCACCGTGGACGTGCTCATCACCGGTGTGCTGGTGGCTCTCTGGCTGCTGCTGCGCGAACCACTGGTGGCGTTGCTGCCGGCCGCCTCGCGGGGACGCGTGTACACCTTCCTGCGTGGGCGGCCCCGGGTACCCGGCCGCCCTGCGCTCCCCGGGACCGCGTGGTTCGTCCTGTCCGCCGTCATCGGCTCGGGCACCCACGTCGTGTGGGACGCCTTCACCCACCACGACCGGTGGGGCACGGAGCTGATCCCGGTGCTCGGCCGGAGCCTCGGCGGCCATCCGGTCTTCCAGCTCGTCCAGTACGGGAGTTCGGCCGTGGCCCTGACCGTCCTCGCCTGGTTCACCTGCACCGGCCTGCGGCAGGCGGGGCCCGGCCCGGCACCCCGGTCCGTACCCGTGTTGGGCCGGGTGGAACGCCGGTTCGCGTGCGCGCTGCTCGTCCTGTGCGTACTCCTCGGCGTCCTCCACCGATGTGCCCGCTGGTACGCCCACTTCGGGCACATCGACACCCTGCTCGACATCATCCCGACCGCCTGTTTCGGCGCGGGGGCGGGACTCGCCGTCGGACTCCTGCTGTACGGGGTGTGGATGCGGCTGCGCGGACAGCCCGGCGCACTACCGGCGGACGGGCCCGGAGCGGAGACCGCTCGGGCCCGTCCTGCCGGCAAGGACGCCGCCTGAGCGCGGTCAGTGCGCGGCCGACTCCCAGTCCGAGCCGACCCCGACCGACACGTCCAGCGGGGCGCGCAGCTCCACCGCCGTGGACATCTCTCGGCGCAGGATCTCCTCGACCTGCTTCCGCTCGCCCTTCGCGACTTCCAGGACGATTTCGTCGTGCACCTGGAGCAGCATCCGTGAGGTCAGCCGCGCCTCGGTCATCGCCCGGTCCACGTGCAGCATCGCAACCTTCACGATGTCCGCGGCCGTCCCCTGGATCGGCGCGTTCAACGCCATCCGCTCCGCCGCCTCACGCCGCTGGCGGTTGTCACTGTTCAGGTCGGGCAGATACCGGCGCCGGCCGAGGATCGTCTCCGTGTACCCGGTGGACCGCGCCTCCTCCACGACCCTGCGCAGATAGTCGCGGACGCCGCCGAACCGCTCGAAGTAGGTGTCCATCAGTCTGCGGGCCTCGCCCGCCTCGATGTTCAGCTGCTGGGAGAGACCGAACGCGGAAAGACCGTAGGCCAGCCCGTACGACATGGCCTTGATCTTGCGGCGCATCTCCGCGTCGACCGCCGACTTGTCGACGCCGAACACCTGTGAGGCAACCGTGGTGTGCAAATCCTCCCCCGAGGTGAAGGCCTCGATCAGGCCGGCGTCCTCGGAGAGGTGCGCCATGACCCGCAGCTCGATCTGGCTGTAGTCGGCCGTCATCAGCGTCTCGAAGCCCTCACCGACGACGAAGCCCCGGCGGATGGCCCGCCCTTCGTCCGTGCGCACCGGGATGTTCTGCAGGTTCGGGTCGGTGGACGAGAGCCGCCCGGTCGCCGCGACCGTCTGGTTGAACGTGGTGTGGATACGGCCGTCCGCACCGATCGTCTTGATCAGGCCCTCGACCGTGACCCGCAGCTTCGCCTGTTCGCGGTGGCGCAGCATGATGACCGGCAGCTCGTGCTCGGTCTGCGCCGCCAGCCACGCCAGCGCATCGGCGTCCGTCGTGTAACCGGTCTTCGTCTTCTTCGTCTTGGGCAGCGCGAGCTCTCCGAAGAGGACTTCCTGGAGCTGCTTGGGCGAGCCGAGGTTGAACTCGCGGCCCACCGCGGCGTGCGCCTCCTTCACCGCCTGCTGCACGGCGCCCGCGAACTGCTGCTCCATGCCCTCCAGATGCGCCCGGTCGGCTGCGATGCCGTGCCGCTCCAGACGGGCCAGCATGATCGAGGTCGGCAGCTCCATGTCGTGCAGCAGATCGGTGGCGCCGACCTCCTTCAGCCGCACCGTGAACGCCTCACCGAGGTCCAGCACGGCCCGCGCCTGGGCCATCAGCGCCTCGGCCTCGGCGCGGTCGTCCGCGCCGAAGGCCAGCTGCCCGTCGGCCGAGGGGGCCGGGGCCAGCTCACGGCCGAGGTACTCCACGGCCAGCGCGTCCAGGGCGAAGGAACGGCGGCCCGGCTTGACGAGATAGGCGGCGAGCGCGGTGTCCATGGAGACACCCTCGAGCTGCCAGCCCTGCTCGGGGAAGACCCGCAGGGCGTTCTTGGCGTTGTGCAGGACCTTGGGCCGCTGCGGGTCCGCGATCCAGGCGGCGAGTGCCCGCTCGTCCGCTTCACCGAGTTCGGCCGGGTCCAGCCAGGCGGCCGCCCCGTCGGCGGCGGCCAGCGCGATCTCCGTGACCGTGCCCGTACCCAGCGACCAGGTGTCCACCGTCATGACACCGAGGGGCTGGTGCCCATGGGCCTCCAGCCACGGGGCGACCTCGCCCTCCCCCAGCACCACGCCGTCCAGCGCGACACCGGCCGCGGGCTGCGGTGCCTGCGCCTCGGCGGCCCCGGGGTCGACGGCGAGCAGCCGCTCACGCAGGCTCGGGTTACGGATCTCCAGGATGTCCAGCACACCGGTGACCGCCGTGCGGTCGTACGGCGCCCGCTCCAGGGCGGCGGGCGTCTTCGGCAGCTCCACGTCGCGGACCATCTCGGTCAGCACACGGTTCATCTTCACGGCGTCCAGGTGGTCCCGGAAATTCTGGCCCGCCTTGCCCTTGACCTCGTCGGCCCGCTCCACCAGCTCCGCGAACGAACCGAACTGGTTGATCCACTTCGCGGCCGTCTTCTCCCCCACACCCGGGATGCCCGGCAGGTTGTCCGACGGGTCCCCGCGCAGCGCCGCGAAGTCCGGATACTGGCTCGGCGTGAGCCCGTACTTCTCCTGCACCTTCTCCGGGGTGAAGCGCGTCAGCTCCGAGACGCCCTTCGTGGGGTACAGCACCGTCACGTTCTCCGTGATCAGCTGGAAGGAGTCGCGGTCACCGGTGACGATCAGCACCTCGAACCCCGCCGCCTCGGCCTGCGTGGCCAGCGTCGCGATCACGTCGTCCGCCTCGAACCCGTCCACCGCGAACCGGTCCGCGCGCATCGCGTCCAGCAGCTCGCCGATCAGCTCGACCTGCCCCTTGAACTCGTCCGGGGTCTTGGAACGGTTCGCCTTGTACTCAGGGAACTCCTGAGCGCGCCACGTCTTGCGGGAGACGTCGAACGCCACCGCGAAATGCGTGGGCGCCTCGTCACGCAGCGTGTTCGCCAGCATCGACATGAAGCCGTACACGGCATTCGTCGGCTGCCCCGTCGCCGTCGTGAAATTCTCCGCGGGCAGCGCAAAGAACGCCCGGTACGCCAGGGAGTGCCCGTCCATCAGGAGCAGTCGCGGTCGATTGTCTGCCGTCTTCTTCGATGCCGTCTCAGCCACGCCCCCGATCCTGCCACGGACCACTGACAATCCGGACCGCCCGCCGCCCGGCCCACCGCACGCCGCTTCCTGCCACGTCCCCCCGCCGGGCCCGTCCCGGACCGGCGCCCTCCCCCGGCTTCCCTCACGACGAGTTCGCCCGCGTGCGTGACAGGATCGGGGGCGGAAGCGAAGACGAAGGGGAGCACCATGGCCACCAAGCCCCCGACCGGTGACCCGGTCCAGGACGCGCCGCAGGTCGAAGCGGTCCGGCACGCAGCCGCAGGGCTGCCCGCCGTCGCCCACTCCCTGCGCGTCGCCCAGCAGCAGATGGGCGTGCGCCGGAGCGCGCGGACCCTCCTCAAGGTCAACCAGAAGAACGGCTTCGACTGCCCCGGCTGCGCCTGGCCCGAGGGCGACAAGCGGCACTCCGCGGAGTTCTGCGAGAACGGCGCCAAGGCCGTTGCCGAGGAAGCCACCCTGCGCCGCGTGACCCCCGACTTCTTCGCCGCCCACCCCCTCGCCGACCTCGCCACCCGCAGCGGCTACTGGCTCGGCCAGCAGGGCCGCATCACGCAACCCGTGTACCTGCCCGAGGGCGCCGACCGGTACGAGGCTGTGACCTGGGAGCGCGCCTTCGAGATCATCGGCGAGGAGCTGACCGCGCTCGCCTCCCCCGACGAGGCGCTCTTCTACACCTCCGGCCGCACCAGCAACGAGGCCGCGTTCCTCCTCCAGCTCTTCGCCCGCGAGTTCGGCACGAACAACCTGCCGGACTGCTCCAACATGTGCCACGAGTCGTCCGGATCCGCACTCACCGAGACCATCGGCGTCGGCAAGGGCAGCGTCAGCCTCGAAGACCTCCACCAGGCCGATCTGATCATCGTCGCCGGGCAGAACCCGGGCACCAACCACCCCCGGATGCTGTCCGCCCTCGAACGGGCCAAGTCCGCCGGAGCGAAGATCATCTCGGTGAACCCGCTGCCCGAAGCCGGCCTGGAGCGCTTCAAGAACCCGCAGACCGCCCGCGGAATGGTCAAGGGCGCCGCGCTCACCGACCTCTTCCTCCAGATCCGCATCGGCGGCGACCAGGCCCTCTTCCGGCTCCTCAACAAACTGATCCTGGAGACCGACGGAGCCGTCGACACCGGTTTCGTCGCCGCGCACACCCACGGATACGAGGAATTCTCCGAGGCCGCCCGCGCCGCCGACTGGGACGAGACGCTCCTCGCCACCGGCCTGGACCGCGAGTCCATCGAGCAGGCGCTCGCCATGATCCTCGGCTCCGAGCGCACCATCGTCTGCTGGGCCATGGGCCTCACCCAGCACAAGCACTCCGTGCCCACCATCCGCGAAGTGGTCAACTTCCTCCTCCTGCGCGGCAACATCGGCAGGCCCGGCGCCGGCGTCTGCCCCGTACGCGGCCACTCCAACGTCCAGGGCGACCGCACCATGGGCATCTTCGAACGCCCCGCCCCCGCCTTCCTCGACGCCCTGGACAGGGAGTTCGGCATCACCTCGCCCCGCCACCACGGCTACGACGTCGTACGGTCCATCCAGGCGCTGCGCGACGGCGACGCCAAGGTCTTCTTCGCCATGGGCGGCAACTTCGTCGCGGCCACACCCGACACCGCCGTCACCGAAGCCGCGATGCGCCGGGCCCGCCTCACGGTCCACGTGTCGACCAAGCTCAACCGCTCGCACGCCGTGACCGGCACCCGCGCCCTGATCCTGCCGACCCTGGGCCGCACCGACAAGGACGTCCAGGCGGGCGGGAAGCAGTTCGTCACCGTCGAGGACTCCATGGGCCTGGTCCACTCCTCACGCGGCAACCTCACCCCCGCGAGCCCGCACCTGCTCTCCGAGCCCGCGATCGTCGCCCGCCTCGCACGCTCCGTCCTCGGGCCCGGCTCCACCACGCCCTGGGAGGACTTCGAGAAGGACTACGCCACGATCCGGGACCGCATCTCCCGCGTGGTCCCCGGCTTCGAGGACTTCAACGCCCGCGTCGCCCGCCCGGGCGGTTTCTCCCTCCCCCACGCCCCCCGGGACGAACGCCGCTTCCCCACCGCCACCGGCCGGGCCAACTTCACCGCCGCGCCCGTCGAGTACCCCGAGCTCCCGGCAGGCAGGCTCCTGCTGCAGACGCTGCGCTCCCACGACCAGTACAACACCACCATCTACGGACTCGACGACCGCTACCGCGGCATCAAGGGCGGCCGCCGCATCGTCATGGTCAACCCCGACGACGCCCGCCGGCTCGGACTCGCCGACGGCTCCTACACCGATCTCGTCAGCGAGTGGAAGGACGGCGTCGAGCGTCGCGCACCCGGCTTCCGCGTCGTCCACTACCCCACCGCACGCGGCTGCGCCGCCGCGTACTACCCGGAGACGAACGTCCTCGTCCCGCTCGGCGCCACCGCCGACACCAGCAACACCCCTGCCAGCAAGTCGGTCGTCGTCCGGTTCGAGCGGAGCTGAGCACCGGCCCCCAACCCCCTCACCCACTAAGCGTCCGCTCACCCGTCTGATAAGAACAGTGCACACAGCACGAACGACCGCAGACGATCGGAGCAGGACGCCATGGGCGAGCACACCGCACCCACGTTCCCCCAGGAGATCATCGACGAGTACGCCGCACTCGGCGTCGACCTCCCCGCACTCTTCTCCGCCGGGCACCTCGGCGAGCGCATGGGGGTACGGATCGTCGAGGCCTCCGCCGAGCGCGTCGTGGGCACCATGCCGGTCGAGGGCAACACCCAGCCCTACGGTCTCCTCCACGGCGGCGCCTCGGCCGTCCTCGCCGAGACCCTCGGCTCCGTCGGCTCCATGCTGCACGGCGGCACCACCAAGATCGCCGTCGGCGTCGACCTGAACTGCACCCACCACCGCGGTGCCCGCAGCGGCCTCGTCACGGGCGTCGCCACCCCCGTACACCGCGGCCGCTCCACCGCCACGTACGAGATCGTCATCACGGACGAGCACGACAAGCGGGTCTGCACCGCCCGCCTGACCTGCCTGCTCCGCGACGCCCCCAGGCCCGCCGCGGACTGACCCTCCCCTGTCAACACACCATTGCCCGGCCGGAATCGCACCGCATTCCGGACCGGGCAGACCCATATCCGAGACCGGAAGGCCCGGTTGACGGACACGGACGGTCAACAGGGTTGACCTGCGCGGCCGTTCCATGACCCACTTCAGCAGCAACACCATTCATCACCAGGGCACGCACACATCCTCCAGATGTAACACTGAGTAACAAGTGTGCAATACATGAAAATGGGCCGCCCACCGTCGGCCGCCGCCGCCGGGCAGTCGCACCGCGTCCTTTGCGCCCCGTTTCGTGCGACAGCACCAAGATCACCCCAAGCCCCTTAGCAGAGCTGCGCGTTCTCACCATGCGGTCACTTCGGCATCCGCGGAAAAGCCGCACATGTCCACGTTGCGACCATCAAGCCTTCCCCATGGCATAACAAGACAGTCACATCATCACCGGACCCGTCCCGCACCCCTCCACCTGCCCTTAGAGTCACGGCCAGTCACCGCGCCGCCGGGCGTGGCTGCGGCACGGCCCCTGTATCGACCAGTACAGCCCGGCGTAGTCACGGCACCTCATGCAGAGGAGGCCGCGCCAGGGAAAGGACCTTTCGTGCGACACCGTTCTTTGATCATCCTCACCACAGTGCTCACCACCGGTGCACTCACCCTCACCGCCTGCGGATCGCGCGACGACGACAGCAAGGGCAGCGGCGACAGCGGCGGCAAGACCACCGTCGTCATCGGTGTGGACGCCCCCCTGACCGGATCCCTCTCGGCGCTCGGCCAGGGCATCAAGAACTCCGTGGACCTCGCGGCCAAGACCGCGAACAAGAACAACGAAGTCCCCGGCGTCGAGTTCAAGATCGAGGCCCTCGACGACCAGGCCGTCCCCGCCTCCGGGCAGGCCAACGCCACCAAGCTCGTCGGCAACAAGGACGTCCTCGGAGCAGTCGGCCCGCTGAACTCGGGCGTCGCCCAGTCCATGCAGGGCGTCTTCGAGAAGGCAGACCTCACCCAGGTCTCCCCCGCGAACACCAACCCCGCCCTCAGCCAGGGCGACAACTGGGGCAAGGGCGACTCCAAGCGCGTCTTCAAGACGTACTTCCGCACCTGCGCCACCGACGTCGTCCAGGGCAAGTTCGCCGCCCAGTACCTGTTCAACGACGCCAAGAAGAAGAAGGTCTACGTCGTCGACGACAAGCAGACCTACGGCGCCGGCCTCGCCGCGATCTTCTCCGCGGAGTTCACCCGCCTCGGCGGCAAGGTCGTCGGCACCGACCACGTCACCGTGAAGGAGACCGACTTCTCCAGCACCGCCGACAAGGTCAAGAGCTCCGGCGCCGACTCCGTCTACTACGGCGGCCAGTACCCCGAGGGCGGCCTCCTCTCCGACCAGATCAAGAAGACCGGCGCCAAGATCCCCACCATGGGTGGCGACGGCATCTACGACCCGGCCTTCATCAGCGCCTCCGGTGAGGCCAACGACGGTGACTTCGCCACCTCCGTCGGTTACCCCGTCGAGGCCCTCCCGACCGCCAAGCAGTTCATCGCGGACTACAGCGCCGGCGGCTACAAGGACCCCTTCGCGGCCTACGGCGGCTACTCCTACGACGCCGGATGGGCCATCATCCAGGCCGTCAAGGCCGTCGTCGCCGAGAACGACGGCAAGCTCCCCGAGGACGCCCGCGCCAAGGTCACCGAGGCCATGGCCAAGGTCTCCTTCGACGGCGTGACCGGCAAGGTCTCCTTCGACGAGTTCGGTGACACCACCAACAAGCAGCTCACCGTCTACGAGGTCAAGAAGGGTGCCTGGAAGGACGTCAAGAGCGCCACGTTCGAGGACTGATCACCCAGCACGCCCACAGCACATGCTCCTGACCGCGCGAGGGCGCAAACAGCGCCCTCGCGCGGTGTCATATCCGACAAGCTCATCGGAGGCACTGCGGTGAACGAACTGCCGCAACAGCTGGCCAACGGTCTCGCACTCGGCGCGCTCTATGGCCTCATAGCCATCGGGTACACCATGGTGTACGGCATCGTCCAGCTCATCAATTTCGCCCACGGCGAGATCTTCATGATCGGGGGCTTCGGCGCCCTCACCACCTACCTGGCACTGCCCAGCGGGACATCGCTGATGGTGGTCATACCCCTCATGATCATCGGTGGCGCGATCGCCTCCGTCGCCGTAGCCACAGCGGCAGAACGCTTCGCCTACCGCCCCCTGCGCGGTGCACCCCGCCTGGCCCCGCTCATCACCGCGATCGGCCTCTCGATCGTCCTCCAGCAGCTTGTCTGGGGCTTCTACCCCGACGCCAAGAAGCCGCGCAGCTTCCCGGAGTTCCAGGGCGAGTCGTTCAAGATCTTCGACAACCTCTACCTCCAGCGCGCCGACGCCTTCATCCTCGTCCTCGCCCCCCTCTGCATGCTCGCCCTCGGCATGTTCGTCGCCAAGAGCCGCAGCGGCCGCGCGATGCAGGCCACCGCGCAGGACCCCGACACGGCCAAGCTCATGGGCATCAACACCGACCGCATCATCGTGATGGCCTTCGCCATCGGAGCCGCGTTCGCCGCCATCGCAGCCGTCGCCTACGGACTCGACAAGGGCCAGATCAACTTCGAGATGGGCTTCCTCCTCGGGCTCAAGGCCTTCACCGCCGCGGTACTCGGCGGCATCGGCAACATCTACGGAGCCATGGTCGGCGGAGTCGTCCTCGGCCTCGCCGAAGCCCTCTCGATCGCCTACATCGAGGAGATCCCCGGCATGCAGCAGCTCGGCGGCGGCGCCTGGGCCAACGTCTGGGCATTCGTACTTCTCATCGTCGTCCTCCTCGTCAGGCCACAGGGCCTGCTCGGTGAGCGCGTCGCGGATCGGGCGTGAGAGCCATGACAACGGACACCACACTGAACACCGCCGCTGCCGCCACCGGCTCGCGGACCGCCGGCCTGCGCCGCCTCACCGCTCTCGGCGGCATCGCGACCATCGCCAGCACCTTCATGTCCTGGACCTACACCGACGAGTTCCCCGGCGACCTCACCGTCTACGGCTACCCCGGCGGCCTCCAGGTCCTCACCCTCGTCGCGGGCGTCCTCGTACTCCTGTACGCACTCGCCGCCCTCGACATCCGTGGCCTCCGCTGGATCGCCCCCACCGGCACCACCAAGGCCCTGCGGTTCCTCGCCCTCGGCGCCTTCGGCACCACCTGGTTCACCGTCATCGCCATCACCGTGGAACTCGGCGGCGTCGTCAACCTGGAACCCGGCGGCTTCGTCGCGGCGGTGGCCTCCGCCATCCCGCTCGTCGCCTTCCTCCTCCCCGACGACACCCGCAAGGCCGCACGCCCCAAGGCTCTCCCCTCCTGGGCAGAGATCCTCATCATCGTCGCCGCCTTCGGCATCGGCCTCTTCGTCGTCACCTACGGCATCGACACCGAGTACGCCGAGCTCTTCACCGGCTACATGATCACCGCGGGCTTCGCCGTCGGCGCCCTGTTCGCATCCGGCATCATGGCCCGGCTCTCGGCCCTCACCACGAAGTACCGCTCCATTGCCGTGGCAGCCGCCTTCGTCGCCGCCGCGGCCTTCCCCTTCACCCAGAGCACCGACCAGTACACCCTCATCGCGGTCAACATCCTCATCTTCGCGACCGTCGCACTCGGCCTGAACATCGTCGTCGGCCTCGCCGGACTCCTCGACCTCGGATACGTCGCCTTCCTCGGCGTCGGCGCCTACACCGCCGCGCTCGTCTCCGGCACCACCGCATCCGCCTTCGACGTCCACTTCCCCTTCTGGGCGGCAGTCCTCACCGGAGCAGCCGTCTCGCTGATCTTCGGCGTCGTCATCGGAGCACCCACCCTCCGCCTCCGCGGCGACTACCTCGCCATCGTCACCCTCGGCTTCGGCGAGATCTTCCGCATCACCGTCGGCAACCTCGACGGCGTCTCCGGACCCCAGATCACCAACGGCCCCAACGGCGTACCCAACATCCCCGACCTCGTCTTCTTCGGATACGACTTCGGCGAATCCCACACCGTCCTGGGCTTCGAACTCGGCGGATACGCCAACTACTACCTGCTCATGCTGCTCGCGATGATCCTCGTGGTCCTCGTCTTCAGCCGCGCAGGCAGCTCCCGCATCGGCCGCGCCTGGGTCGCCATCCGCGAGGACGAGACCGCCGCCACCGCCATGGGCATCAACGGCTTCCGCGTCAAGCTCATCGCCTTCGCCCTCGGCGCCACTCTGGCCGGCCTCGCCGGCACCGTCCAGGCCCACGTACAGAGCACCGTCGTCCCGGAGATGTACGTCTTCGCCGGCCCCGTGCCGCCCAACTCCGCCTTCCTCCTCGCCGCGGTCATCCTCGGCGGCATGGGAACGATCAGCGGACCCCTCATCGGCGCCACGCTCCTGTACATGATCCCCGCGAAGCTGCAGTTCCTCCAGGACTACCAGCTCCTCGGCTTCGGCCTCGCACTCATCCTGCTGATGCGCTTCCGCCCCGAAGGCCTCATCGCCAACCGGCGCGCCCAGCTCGAATACCACGAGACCGGCCAACTCGACACACCCGGGGGCACCCTCCCCGGATCCGGCGTCGGCACCGTGAAGGCGGGGGCGTGAACACCATGACGACCACCACCGAAACCACCGCGCCCGTCCTGGACGCCGGCGGCGTCACCATGCGCTTCGGCGGCCTCACCGCCGTACGCGACGTGGACCTCAAGGTCAACGCGGGCGAGATCGTGGGCCTCATCGGCCCCAACGGTGCGGGCAAGACCACCTTCTTCAACTGCCTCACCGGCCTCTACGTCCCCACCGAGGGCACGGTCCGCTACAAGGGCACCGTCCTGCCGCCCAAGCCCCACCTCGTCACCCAGGCAGGCATCGCCCGCACCTTCCAGAACATCCGGCTCTTCGCCAACATGACCGTCCTGGAGAACGTTCTCGTCGGACGCCACACCAGGACCAAGGAAGGCCTCTGGTCCGCACTCCTGCGCGGCCCCGGGTTCAAGAGGGCCGAAGCCGCCTCCCACGCACGCGCCATGGAACTCCTCGAGTTCATCGGCCTGCAGGACAAGGCCGACCACCTCGCACGCAACCTCCCCTACGGGGACCAGCGCAAGCTGGAGATCGCGCGCGCCCTCGCCAGCGACCCCGGCCTCCTCCTCCTGGACGAGCCCACCGCCGGCATGAACCCGCAGGAAACCCGCGTCACCGAGGAACTCATCTTCGCCATCCGGGACATGGGCATCGCCGTACTCGTCATCGAGCACGACATGCGCTTCATCTTCAACCTCTGCGACCGCGTCGCCTGCCTCGTGCAGGGCGAGAAGCTCGTCGAAGGCACACCCGCCGTCGTCCAGGGTGACGAACGCGTCGTCGCCGCCTACCTCGGCACCCCCTTCGAAGGGGACACCCCCGAGAAGACCGGCGCCCCCGCCGCGGTGCCCGCGCCGGCACCGGCCCCCGAAGCCGGCACCGCGCCCGGGGCCGGCTCCGAGGCCGAAGCGGAGGCCGAGGGCACGGAAGCGGCGGCGACCCCCGGGGCGGCGCACATCGCCGAAGCCCGGACGCCGAAGGCGGACGAAGCGCAGCGCACCACCAGCACAGAAGGGGAAGGCCAGTGACCGCACTGCTCGAGGTCGAGGACCTCAGGGTCGCCTACGGCAAGATCGAAGCCGTCAAGGGAATCTCCTTCAGCGTCGAAGCCGGCCAGGTCGTCACCCTCATCGGCACCAACGGTGCGGGCAAGACCACCACCCTGCGCACCCTCTCCGGCCTCCTCAAGCCCTCCGGCGGCCGGATCCTCTTCGACGGGAAACCCCTCTCCGGCATCCCCGCGCACAAGATCGTGGCGCTGGGCCTCGCCCACTCCCCCGAGGGCCGCCACATCTTCCCCCGCCTCACCATCACCGAGAACCTCCAGCTCGGCGCCTTCCTCCGCAAGGACAAGGCGGGCATCGAGAAGGACGTCCAGCGCGCCTACGACCTCTTCCCCATCCTCGGAGAACGACGGAAGCAGGCAGCCGGCACCCTCTCGGGCGGCGAGCAGCAGATGCTCGCCATGGGACGCGCCCTCATGTCCCAGCCCAAGCTGCTCATGCTCGACGAGCCCTCCATGGGTCTCTCCCCGATCATGATGCAGAAGATCATGGAGACCATCGTCGAGCTCAAGGCGGCGGGCACCACCATCCTGCTCGTCGAACAGAACGCCCAGGCGGCCCTCTCCCTCGCGGATCAGGGCCACGTCATGGAGGTCGGCAAGATCGTCCTCTCCGGCACCGGCGCGGACCTGCTCCACGACGAGTCGGTCCGCAAGGCCTACCTCGGCGAGGACTGACCCACCCGCACGGAGGAAGGCCCGCGCCCCGGACGAACCGGGGGGCGGGCCTTCCTCCGTAGGTGCACCGGCCTACTCGGCCGCCTTCTTCTTCTCCTCGGCGTCCTCGATCAGGGCCTCGGCGAGCTGCTGCATGGACATCCGCCGGTCCATCGACGTCTTCTGGATCCAGCGGAACGCCGCCGGCTCGGAGAGACCGTAATCCGTCTGCAGGATGCTCTTCGCCCGGTCCACCAGCTTCCGGGTCTCCAGCCGCTGAGAAAGGTCCGCGATCTCGCCCTCGAGCGCCTTCATCTCGGCGAACCGCGACACGGCCATCTCGATCGCCGGAACCACGTCGCTCTTGCTGAACGGCTTCACCAGGTACGCCATCGCCCCGGCGTCCCGGGCCCGCTCCACGAGGTCGCGCTGCGAGAACGCGGTGAGCATCAGGACCGGGGCGATGGACTCCTCGGCGATCTTCTCGGCGGCGGAGATCCCGTCGAGGACCGGCATCTTCACATCGAGGATCACGAGGTCCGGCCGGTGCTCCCGGGCCAGCTCCACGGCCCGCTGCCCGTCCCCGGCCTCGCCGACGACCGAGTAGCCCTCTTCCTCCAGCATCTCTTTGAGGTCGAGGCGAATGAGTGCCTCGTCCTCGGCGATGACGACACGGGTCGTCAGCGGCGGGACGTGCGACTTGTCGTCGTCGGCGGTAACGGGCTCGTGCGACTCGGGCGTGGTCACGGGGCTCCTCGATCAGGACAGGGGTGCTGCTCCCAAGAGCCTACCTAGCTACGATAAGCTGGATCATCGGCGGGTCGAGGTAAACCTTCGATTCAGCACGCCCCGGTAGTCCAATTGGTCAGAGACAATGGATTCAAAACCCATCCAGTGTCGGTTCGAGTCCGACTCGGGGCACTTTTTCCTCAGATTCCAAGGTCGAGCGGATGTTCACACGCTCCCTTGATCCGGGCACGGCCCGGCGCTTCCGTACCGGCCCCTCCGTAGCCCGACGGGCGTCCGTCGCCCTCATGGACGCTCACGCCGGGCCGAAGTACTGACGCCCGTCACTCCGGGCTGTCCTCCTCGCCGATGTGGTGCACCCGCACCAGGTTCGTGGAGCCGGCGACTCCGGGTGGGGAGCCCGCCGTGATGACGACGACGTCGCCCTTCCGGCAGCGGCCGATCCGCAGCAGTTCCTCGTCCACCTGCGCCACCATCGCGTCCGTCGACTCCACGTGCGGGCCGAGGAAGGTCTCCACACCCCATGTGAGGTTCAGCTGCGCACGGGTGGCCCGGTCCGGGGTGAAGGCGAGGAGCGGGATCGGGGAGCGGTAACGGGAGAGGCGCTTGACGGTGTCGCCGCTCTGGGTGAAGGCCACCAGGAACTTGGCGCCGAGGAAATCGCCCATCTCGGCTGCGGCGCGGGCGACCGCGCCGCCCTGGGTGCGGGGCTTGTTGTGGTCGGTGAGGGGCGGGAGACCCTTGGCGAGGATGTCCTCCTCGGCCGCTTCGACGATGCGGGCCATCGTGCGGACCGTCTCCGTCGGGTACTTGCCGACGCTGGTCTCGCCGGAGAGCATCACCGCGTCGGTGCCGTCGATGACGGCGTTGGCGACGTCGGAGGCCTCGGCACGGGTCGGACGGGAGTTGTCGATCATCGAGTCGAGCATCTGGGTGGCGACGATGACCGGCTTGGCGTTGCGCCTGGCGAGCTTGATGGCGCGCTTCTGGACGATGGGTACCTGTTCCAGGGGCATCTCGACACCGAGGTCGCCGCGGGCGACCATGATGCCGTCGAAGGCGGCGACGATGTCGTCGATGTTGTCGACGGCCTGGGGTTTTTCGACCTTGGCGATGACGGGGAGGTGGCGGTCCTCCTCCTTCATGATGCGGTGGACGTCGTCGATGTCGCGTCCGCTGCGCACGAAGGAGAGGGCGATGATGTCGGCGCCGGTGCGCAGGGCCCAGCGGAGGTCGTCGACGTCCTTCTCGGAGAGGGCGGGGACGGAGACGGCGACGCCGGGGAGGTTGAGTCCCTTATGGTCGGAGACCATCCCGCCCTCGATGACGGTGGTGTGGACGCGGGGTCCGTCGACTTCGGTGACCTCGAGGGTGACGCGGCCGTCGTCGATGAGGATGCGTTCGCCGGGGGTGACGTCGGTGGCGAGGCCGTCGTAGGTGGTGCCGCAGGTGTGGCGGTCGCCTTCCATCGGTTCGACGGTGATGGTGAAGTCGTCGCCGCGTTCAAGGAGTACGGGGCCTTCGGCGAAGCGGCCGAGGCGGATCTTCGGACCTTGAAGATCGGCGAGGATTCCTACGCTGCGTCCGGTCTCCTCGGCCGCTGCGCGTACGTAGTCGTATCGCGCTCGGTGTTCGGCGTAGGTGCCGTGGCTGAGGTTGAGGCGGGCAATGTCCATTCCCGCTTCGACGAGTGCCTTGATCTGCTCGTATGTGTCGGTTGCGGGTCCCAGGGTGCAAACGATTTTGGCTCGGCGCATGGTTCGAGCCTAGACCTTACCTACGGGTAGGTAATTGGCTCTGCATGACAGGGCAACAACCTTTGGGTGAAAGGTTTTTGACAAGTGTTGAATTGTGCGGCGGGGCGCTCCGATGAGCATTCTCCGGCGGGTGATTCGTGTGCTTGTCCGGCCGGGCGGGGGCGTCCCGAAGGGTCGTGCGGTGCCGCGATGCGGCCGGCGGTCATCAGATCGAAACCTGCGCAGGGTGTTGCGGGGGGTGGTGGCCAGGTCAGAATCTACGCGCGTTGTTCGTCTGGACGAGGAGTCAGGTATGCCGTTGAACCGTAGGACGTTTCTGGGCCGTTCGGCTGTCGCCGGTGCGGGTGCGGCACTGGCCGGCGGGGCCGTCGCGGGGCCTGCCGGGGCCGCCGAGCAGAAGGGGCACGGGCACGGGCGTCCGGCGAAGCGGTACTCGTTCACCGTGATGGGCACGACGGACCTGCACGGCAATGTCTTCAACTGGGACTACTTCACGGACAGGGAGTTCGACGACAAGGCGCACAACGACGTCGGTCTGGCGAAGATCTCGACGCTGGTGGAGCAGATCCGCGCGGAGCGGGGACGCCGGAACACCCTGCTGATCGACGCGGGTGACACCATCCAGGGCACTCAGCTGTCGTACTACTACGCGAAGATCGATCCGATCACGGCGCGGCGCGGTCCGGTGCATCCGATGGCGCAGGCGATGAACAAGATCGGCTACGACGCCGCCGCGCTCGGCAATCATGAGTTCAATTACGGCATTCCGGTGCTGCGGAAGTTCGAGGAGCAGTGTGATTTCCCGCTGCTGGGTGCGAATGCGCTGGATGCGAAGACGTTGCGGCCGGCGTTCGCCCCATATGTGATCAAGCGGATGCGTACGCCGCACGGGCGTGATGTGCGGGTGGCGGTTCTGGGGCTGACGAATCCTGGGATCGCGATCTGGGACAAGGCGAACGTGGGCGGGAAGATGGTGTTCCCGGGTCTTGAGGAGCAGGCGGCGAAGTGGGTGCCGAAGCTCCGTTCGATGGGTGCGGACGTGGTGATCGTGTCGGCGCATTCGGGTTCGTCGGGTACGTCGTCGTACGGGGACCAGTTGCCGTACGTGGAGAACGCGGCGGGTCTGGTGGCGGAGCAGGTGCCGGGGATCGATGCGATTCTGGTGGGTCATGCGCACTCGGAGATTCCCGAGTACTTCGTGACGAACAAGGCGACGGGCAAGCAGGTCGTCCTGTCGGAGCCGTTGAAGTGGGGGCAGCGGCTGACGCTGTTCGACTTCGACCTGGTGTGGGAGAAGGGCCGCTGGGTCGTCGAGAAGGTCGGCGCGGAGGTCCTGAACTCGAACACGGTGGCGGAGGACCCCCGGATCACGTCGTTGCTCGGTGACGAGCACACGAAGGTGGTGGCGTACGTGAATCAGGTGATCGGTACGTCGGTGGCGTCGATGTCGACGGTGGACGCTCCGTGGAAGGACGAACCGGTCATCGATCTGATCAATCTGGTGCAGGCGGAGACGGTGAGGACGGCGCTGGCGGGTGGGGAGTACGCGGCGTTGCCGGTGCTGTCTCAGGCGGCGTGCTTCTCACGTACGGCGGCGATCCCGGCCGGTGAGGTGACGATCAAGGACGCGGCGGGGCTGTATCCGTTCGAGAACACGCTGGAGGCCCGGCTCCTGACGGGTGCGCAACTGAAGGACTACCTGGAGTACTCGGCGAAGTACTACGTGCGGACGGCTGCGGGGGCGCCGGTGGACACGTCGAAGTTGACGAACGCGGAGAACATCCCGGACTACAACTACGACGTGGTCTCGGGCGTGACGTACGACATCGACATCGCGAAGCCGGTGGGTTCGCGGATCGTGGGTCTGTCGTTCGAGGGGAAGCCGGTCGATCCGGCGGCGCAGTTCGTGTTCGCGGTGAACAACTACCGGGCGAGCGGTGGGGGCAATTTCCCGCACGTGCCGGGTGCGAAGCAGCTGTGGGCGAATTCGGACGAGATCCGGAACACGATCATCGGGTGGGTGCAGGCGAAGGGTTCGGTTAATCCGGCTGAGTTCGCTTCGGTGGACTGGCGGCTGACGCGTGAGGGTGTGCCGGTGTTCTAGTGCGTGGGTGCGGCGTGTGTGTCGCACCGTGGCGTGTCCGGTGGCGGCGGCCGTTCCCTGGTGAGGGGGCGGCCGCCGCCGCTGTGTGTCAGCGGCCGTGGGTGAGGGAGCTGGGTCCGGTGTTCTGTCCCGGGATTCTGGGTTCGTGGTGGGGGGTGAGGCCGAAGGTGGTGAAGGCGGTGCGGTGCGGGAGGGGGTAGGGGGTGGTGCCGGTGAGGTCGTTGAGGATGGTGGCGCTGCGCCAGGCGGCGAGGCCGAGGTCGGGGGCGCCGACGCCGTGGGTGTGGCGTTCGGCGTTCTGTACGTAGATGTGGCCGGTGATGGCGGGGTCGAGGTCGAGGCGGTACGTCTCGTCGATGCGGGGGCGGGCGGAGGCGTCTCGGCGGATGTGGGGGGCGAGGGCGGTGAGGAGGGTGTCGAGGGGGCGTTCGCGGTAGCCGGTGGCGAGGACGACGGCGTCGGTGGTGAGGCGGGTGCGGGTGGCCTCCTGGGTGTGTTCGAGGTGGAGTTCGATGCGGGTGCCGGAGACTCTGCCTGCCGTGCGGACGTGGACGCCGGGGGTGAGGGTGGCGTCGGGCCAGCCGCCGTCGAGGGTGCGCCGGTAGAGCTCGTCGTGGATGGCGGTGATGGTGTCGGTGTCGATGCCTTTGTGGAGTTGCCATTGGCTGGGGACGAGGGTGTCACGTACGGCTTCGGGGAGTGCGTGGAAGTAGCGGGTGTAGTCGGGTGTGAAGTGTTCGAGGCCGAGTTTCGAGTACTCCATGGGGGCGAAGGCGGGGGTGCGGGCGAGCCAGTGGATCCGTTCGGCCCCTCGGGGGCGCGCGCGGAGGAGGTCGAGGAAGATTTCGGCGCCCGACTGGCCGGATCCGATGACGGTGATGTGGCCGGCGTCGAGGAGGCTCTCGCGGTGGTGGAGGTAGTCGGCGGAGTGGATGACGGGGACGGCGGGTGCTTCGGCGAGGGGGCGCAGGGGTTCGGGGACGAAGGGTTCGGTGCCTACGCCGAGGGCGATGTGGCGGGTGTGGGCGCGGCCGAGCGCTTCGGCTTCTCCGTGGGGGTCGAGTTGGGTGAAGTCCACTTCGAAGAGGGAGCGGTCGGTGTTCCAGCGGATGGCGTCGACCTGGTGGCTGAAGTGGAGGGTGGGGAGTTGCCGGCTGACCCAGCGGCAGTAGGCGTCGTATTCGGTGCGGTGGATGTGGAAGCGCTCGGCGAAGTAGAAGGGGTAGAGGCGTTCGCGGGTGCGGAGGTAGTTGAGGAAGCTCCAGGGGCTGGTGGGGTCGGCGAGGGTGACGAGGTCGGCGAGGAAGGGGACTTGGAGGGTGGCGCCGTCGATGAGGAGGCCGGGGTGCCAGTGGAAGGCGGGGTTCTGTTCGTAGAAGGCGGTGGTGAGGGGGTGGGGGGTGCTGTGGGCGAGGGCGGCGAGGGAGAGGTTGAAGGGGCCGATGCCGATGCCGATGAGGTCGTGGGGGCGGTCGGGGCGGGAGGCGGGCCGGTCGGTCCGGTCGGTCCGGTCGGTCATCGGGGGGTGCTTCCTTCGGTGAGGGCGGTGGCCGCGTGGGTGACGAGGGTGGTGAGCCGGTGGAGGTCCTGGGGGGTGGTGTGGGGGTTGAGGAGGGTGGCTTTGAGCCAGAGGCGGCCGCCGGCCCGGGCGCGGCCGAGCACGGCGTGGCCTTCGGTGAGGAGGGTGCGGCGGATGGCGGCGACGGTGGTGTCGTCGGCGTCGGTGGGGCGGAAGAGGACGGTGCTG
Source organism: Streptomyces sp. B1I3 (assembly GCF_030816615.1). Taxonomy (NCBI): domain Bacteria; kingdom Bacillati; phylum Actinomycetota; class Actinomycetes; order Kitasatosporales; family Streptomycetaceae; genus Streptomyces; species Streptomyces sp. B1I3. The sequence goes on along the minus strand of NZ_JAUSYD010000001.1, from coordinate 6,004,895 downwards.
ATGGGGGGGTGTGCGTAGAGCTCGAGGGTGGGGGTCTCGGTGATGATGCGGGCGAGGTGGTGGGCGGCGGCGAGGGTGCGGTCGATGAGGTCGGCGAGCCCGTCTCGGCCGAGTGCTTGGAGGGTGACGGCGATTTTCAGGGCGTCGGGCCGGCGGGTGGTGCGCAGTGAGCGGCCGAGGAGATCAGGGAGTCCTGCGTCGGTGTCGTCGTCGGCGTTGAGGTAGGGGGCGTGGTGGTGGAGGGCGTCGAGGTCGTGGTGGTCGGGGACGGCGAGGATGCCGGCGGACGCGGGTTGCCAGCCGAGTTTGTGCAGGTCCAAGGTGACGCTGTGGGCGCGGTGGAGGCCGGTGAGTTTGGTGCGGTGGGTCGGGCTGAAGAGGAGGGGGCCGCCGTAGGCGGCGTCGATGTGGAGCTCGGCGCCGTGGGTGGTGGTGAGGTCGGCGATGTGGGTGAGGGGGTCGATGTCCCCGGTGTCGGTGGTGCCGGCGGTGGCGGTGACGAGGAGTGGGCCGTCTAGGCGGGTGAGGGCGTCGTGGAGGGCGGTGGGGTCCATGACGCCGGTGGGGGCGGGGATGACGACGGGGCTGGGCAGGCCGAGGAGCCAGGCGGCGCGGGTGATGCTGTGGTGGGCGTTGGCGGCGCAGATGGTCTGTACGGGCCCGTGGCGCTCGCGGGCGAGGAGGAGGGCGAGTTGGTTGGCTTCGGTGCCGCCGGTGGTGATGAGGGCGTCGGGTCGTGGGGCGTGGGGGTAGATCTCGGTGGCGAGCGCGGTGGTGAGGGTGGCTTCGAGGGCGGAGGCGGCGGGGGCCTGGTCCCAGGAGTCCATGGAGGGGTTGAGTGCTGACGCGGCGAGGTCGGCCGCGGCGGCGAGGGCGAGGGGCGGGGTGTGGAGGTGGGCGGCGCAGTGGGGGTGTGCTGGGTCCGCGGCACCTTCGGCGAGTGCGGTGACCAGGGTGCGCAGGGCGTGGTGGGCGCCGGTTCCGTGGTCGGGGATGAGCGGGTGCGTGGCGTCGCGCATGTGCTGGGTGACGGTGGTGGGGCCGCCTGCGGGGAGGGGGCCGTCGCGGCGGGTGGCCCCGTGGTGGAGGGCGGTGAGCACGGTGTCGAGCAGGGGGCGCAGGTGGGTGGGGCCTGCGGTTCCTCCGGCGAGGGGTGGGGTGGGCATGGGTGGTGTGGTCCTTCGGGTGCGCGGGGGCGGTCGTGCCAGCTTGTCCGCTTTGCGGTGGGTGCGGCCGAAGAGCCCAACGATCTGAACCCGAAAGGGGTACTGCTGTCCGGTGCGGGTGGGGTGCGGGACGGGTGGCTGGTATAGGCGTGCGCTGCTCGCATGGCTGTGCCCGGCCCTCGGGGGTGTCGGGGGCCGGGCACGGGGCAGCGGGGGCGGCGGGGGCGCCCGGGGTGCGGGTGCGGGTCGCGCGGGTTCCGGGCCGGCGGGTGCCGGTGTGCGCGGGGTCGGCGGGGTGGGTCAGTGGGCGTTGCGGACGGCGAGGGCGCGCCGCAGGTCGTCGAGCTGGTCGATGAGTTTGCGGCGCAGGGCGGGCGTGAGGGTCTCGTCGTGAAGGGCGTCGTCGCCGAGTTGGAGGTTGTGGGTGTCGACGGCGTGGACGGGGAAGGCGTGGCGTCCGGCGGCTTCGGCCATGGCGGGGCCGCGGCGTGCGGCGAGTGCGGTGGCGTCGGGGTAGTAGCGGGCGACGTAGTCCTGGAGGAGTTCGCTCTGTTCGGGTTGCCAGAAGCCTTGGGCGGTGGCGGTGAAGAGGTAGTTGGAGAGGGTGTCGTCGGTGAACATCGCCTGCCAGGCGGCTGCTTTGGCTTCGGGGGTGGGGAGGGCGGCCCGGCAGCGGGCGGCGCCTTCCTGTCCGGTGGCGCTGGGGTCCTGGCCGAGTTCGCGGGCGATGGCCGCTTCGTCGGTGGCGCCGAGGACGGCGAGGCGGGTGAGGATGCGCCAGCGGAGTTCGGGGTCGAGTTCCGGTCCGCCGGGGACGGTGCCTTCGCCGAGCCAGTCCTGTATGGCGGCGGGCTGGGTGGCGGCGTCGATGAAGTGGCGTACGGCGGTGAGGCGGAGGCCGGGGTCGGGGCTGCCGGGCCGGGCGGTGCCGGGGCCTTGTTCCCAGTCCTTGGCGGTGAGGCCCTCGGTGCGGCGCAGGAGGTCGCGGCAGAGGCTGGTGAGGGTGGCGAGGGCCGCGGGGCGGTCGTGGGGGGTGAGGTAGCGATCGGCGATGTGGGCGGCGGCGAAGCCGAGGACGCCCTGGACGAGAGCGAGGTCGGTTTCACGGGGGAGGTGGGTGCGGGCGGCGGTGAGGTAGGCGGTGGGGTGGAGTTCACCGTCGCGGACCATGTCGCGGGCGGTGTTCCACAGGAGTGCCCGGGTGAGGGGGTCGGGGATGTGGGAGAGGCCGGTGAGAGCGGTGTCCCAGGAGGCGGGGTCGAGGCGGATCTTGGCGTAGGTGAGGTCGTCGTCGTTGAGGACGACGAGAGCGGGGCGGCGGCCGGGCAGGGCGGTGGGGGTGCCGGTCTGGGGGATGTCGAGTTCGAAGCGGTCGCGCAGGACGAGCTGGGCGGCACCGGACTGGGTGTCGAGGGTGTGGTCGTAGGTGCCGACGGCGATGCGGTGGGGGCGGGTGCCGTCGTGGTCGACGGTGAGGGTCCAGGCGCGCGGGGTGTCCTCGACGTGGGCGCTGAGGGTGTCGATGCCGGTGGTGCGGAGCCAGGTGGCGGCCCAGGCGTGGACGTCGCGGTCGGTGGCGGCGGCGAGGTTGTCGATGAAGTCGGCGAGGGTGGCGTTGGCGAACCTGTGGCGGGCGAAGTGCGTGTTGATGCCGCTGAGGAAGTCCTTCTCACCGAGCCAGGCGACGAGTTGGCGCAGAGCGGACGCGCCCTTGGCGTAGGAGATGCCGTCGAAGTTGAGGAGTGCGGAGGCGGTGTCCGGGACGGCGTCGGGGTCGGGGGCGACGGGGTGGGTGGAGGGGCGTTGGTCGGCGTCGTAGCCCCAGCCCTTGCGGGCGACGCCGAAGTCGACCCAGGTGTCGGTGAAGCGGGTGGCTTCTGTGAGGGTCTGGTAGCCCATGTACTCGGCGAAGGACTCGTTGAGCCAGATGTCGTCCCACCAGGTGAGGGTGACGAGGTCGCCGAACCACATGTGGGCCATTTCGTGGGCGATGACCATGGCGCGGGTCTGGCGTTCGGTGTCGGTGACGGCGGAGCGGTAGATGAATTCGTCGCGGAAGGTGACGAGCCCGGGGTTCTCCATGGCGCCGGCGTTGAATTCGGGGACGAAGGCCTGGTCGTAGGAGTCGAAGGGGTAGGGCTCGTCGAACTTCTCGTGGTAGCGGTCGTAGCAGGCGCGGGTGACGGTGAGGATCTCGTCGGCGTCGGCGTCGAGGTGGGGGGCGAGCGAGCGGCGGCAGTGGATGCCGAAGGGCAGGCCGGCGTGGTGGGTGGTGACGGAGTGCCAGGGGCCTGCGGCTACGGCGACGAGGTAGGTGGAGATCGGCGGGGTGGGCGCGATCGACCAGTGGCCTTCGGTGGACCGGGTGGCGGTTCCGTTGCCGAGGACGGTCCAGCCTTCGGGTGCGGTGACGGTGAGGTCGAAGACGGACTTGAGGTCTGGCTGGTCGAAGGCGGCGAAGACGCGCTGGACGTCGTCCATGAAGAGCTGGGTGTAGACGTAGGTGTGACCGTCGGCGGGGTCGGTGAAGCGGTGCATGCCCTCGCCGGTGCGGGAGTAGCGCATGGCGGCGTCGACGCGTAGTTCGTGGGGGCCGGCGGTGAGCCCGGTGAGCGGGTAACGGTTCCCGGCGAGGCCTGCGGGGTCGAGGGGCTGTCCGTCGAGGCTGATGGAGCGCAGTGTTTCCGGCTTGAGTTCGACGAACGTGTCACCGGACGCCGTCGCGGTGAACCCGATGACGGTGCGGGAGTCGAAGGTGCCCTCCCCCGTGGTCAGATCGAGGTCGATCGTGTACCGGTGTACGTCGAGGAGCTGGGCACGGGTCTGCGCTTCGTTGCGCGTCAGTACGGACATGGCGCCCATGCTGCCGTACGGGCCGGAAACTGTGCAGTGACTTCTCGCAGGGCTGACGGCGTGGGCCCGGCCGTGCGGCGGGCTCCGCGGTCCGGGCCGCGGACACCGGCCCGGGCCGCGGGACACCGGTCGCGGCGCGGGGCCCAGGGTTCGGGTCACGGGCCCGGGATGCGGGCACGCGCCCGGGGTTCGGCGCGGGCCCCGCGGAGGTCAGGCGCCGGAGGCCGGGCCGTCCCCGGTGGACTCCTCGGCGATGCGCTCGTGGTGGCGGATGACCTCGGCCACGATGAAGTTGAGCAGCTTCTCGGCGAAGGCGGGGTCCAGCTTGGCGCTCTCGGCGAGCTGCCTCAGCCGGGCGATCTGGCGGCCTTCGCGGGCCGGGGTCGGCCGGCGGGAGGTGGTGGGCGGCCTTGAGGTGGCCCACCTGCTGGGTGGCCTTGAACCGCTCGGCGAGCATGTGGACGACTGCGGCGTCGATGTTGTCGATGCTCTCACGCAGTCGGTTCAGCTCGGCGGTGACGGACGCGTCCATGTCGCTCGTGGTCATGGTCAGCGAGCTTAGAGCCTGATCAGCCGGGCGCGATCATCGGTGGGTGGTCGGGGTCCGGGACACGGTCGCTCCAGCCGCCGGGGACGCTGCGCCCCTGTTGTTCGCGGAAGCGGACCGGTGCCGTGCCCACGCGGCGGGCGAACAGCCGGGAGAAGTAGGCGGGGTCGTCGTAGCCGACGCGGCGGGCGACGGCGGCGACGGGCAGGTCGGTGGCGGCGAGGAGTTCCTTGGCGCGGCCGAGTCTGATGCCGAGGAGGTAGTCCTTGGGGCTGCAGCCGGCTCCGCGCCGCACCGCGGTGCGCAGTTCCGCGGGTGTCATGCCGTGGCGGGCGGCGTGCTCGGCGACGGACAGGGGCCGGCAGGCGTCGCGTGCCAGGGCTTTGAGTACGGGGTCGCCGTCGGGGCCGGTGTCGGCGCGTGCCCGGCGCAGCGATACGAGCAGTTCGTGGACGGCGGCGCCCGCTTCGACGTCCAGGAGGGGGTTTCCGCGGTGTGCGGCGCGCACGATGCGGCTGATGGCGGCGCGTGGCCCGGAGGTGTCGGTGAGGGGGACGAGGGGGCGGTCGGGTTCGATGTAGCCGAGTTCGGTGTAGGTGGTGACGGCGGGCCCGGTGAAGTCGACGAAGCTCTCGTCCCAGCCGGTGGGGTCGGCGCCGTAGTGGTGGGGGGTGCCGGGGGTGAGCCAGATGAGGCTGGGGGCGGTGACGGCGGTCCGGCGGCCGTCGGTTCCGCTGAACCAGCCGCTGCCCGCGTTGACGAGTACGGCGACGTGATGGTCGAGGGTGCGCGGTCCGACGGTGGGCAGGGCGCCGTGCTGGAGACCGACCCCGAGGCAGGCCAGTCCGAGTCGGTGGTGGTGCGCGCCGGGTGTGAAGAAGCGCATCCAGGTGTGGTACATCGGCTTCCCACCTCCTGTCGGGTGCTGCGTCCAAGCAGGAGTGATCTTTCTCCATGGACGGGCCTGGCACCAGGGGGCGAGGCTGATGTCAGTCGATGGATTCGCGCAGAGGAGCGTACGGGGCGATGGCTGACTTCACCGTGGGGGACGACGATTTCCGGCTGGACGGCAGCCCTGTGCGCCTGCTGTCGGGGGCGCTGCACTACTTCCGGGTGCATGAGGAGCAGTGGGACCACCGGCTGTCGATGCTGCGTGCGATGGGCCTGAACTGTGTGGAGACGTACGTGCCGTGGAACTGGCACGAGCCTCTCGAGGGCGGGTTCCGGGACGTGGGGGCGCTCGGCCGTTTCCTGGACGCGGCGGAGCGTGCCGGGCTGATGGCGATCGTGCGGCCGGGGCCGTACATCTGCGCGGAGTGGGAGAACGGGGGGCTGCCCGCGTGGGTGACGGGGCGGTTCGGCCGCCGGGTGCGGACGCGGGACGCGGGCTACACGGCGGCGGTGGAGCGCTGGTTCGGTGAGCTGCTTCCGCAGGTGGTGCGGCGCCAGGTCGGCACGGGCGGCCCGGTGGTCATGGTGCAGGTGGAGAACGAGTACGGGAGTTACGGCTCCGATCCGGTGCACCTGGAGGACCTGGCGGGGTTGCTGCGCCGGTGCGGGGTGACGGTTCCGCTCTTCACCTCCGACGGTCCGGAGGATCACATGCTGTCGGGCGGTTCGGTGCCCGGTGTGCTGGCCACGGTGAATTTCGGGTCGGGCGCACGCGAGGCGTTCCAGGTGGTGCGCCGTCACCGGCCGCGTGGGCCGTTGATGTGCATGGAGTTCTGGTGCGGCTGGTTCGAGCACTGGGGGGCCGGGCCTGTCGTACGCGATCCGGCGGAGGCGGCGGACGCGTTGCGGGAGGTGCTGGAGTGCGGGGCTTCGGTGAATCTGTACATGGCGCACGGGGGAACCAATTTCGCCGGCTGGGCTGGGGCGAACCGGAGCGGTCCGCTGCAGGACCAGGCGCTGGCGGCGACGGTGACGTCGTACGACTACGACGCGCCCGTGGACGAGTACGGGCGGCCCACGGAGAAGTTCTGGCAGATGCGGAAGGTGCTGGCCGAGTACGCGCGGGGCCCGTTGCCCGGGCTGCCGCCGGAGCCGGTGGGGCTGGGGCGGACGGTGCGGGTGGAGTTGACGCAGGGCGTGCCGCTGGCGGGTGTGCTGGAGGCGTTGGGCGATGCGGAGGGCCCGGTGTCCGGTGTGCCGCCCACGTTCGAGGAGCTGGGGGTGGACCGGGGTGTGGTGCGCTACCGGGTGGACGTACCCGGTCCGCGGCAGCCGTACCCCCTGCGCGCCGCGGGGCTGCGGGACCGGGCGGTGGTGTACGTGGACGGGGTGCGGGCGGGTGTGCTGACCGAGGAGGACCACACGCTGGACGTGCCGGTCGCGGGCCCGGCGCAGGTGGAGCTGTGGGTGGAGTCGCTGGGCCGGGTGAACTACGGGCCGCGGCTGGGCGAGCCGAAGGGCATCACGGGCGGGGTGCTGCACGAGCGGCAGTTCCTGCACGGGGTGCGGGCCCGGGGGTTGCGGCTGGATGCCTTCGAGGTGCCGGGGGCGGTGGCGGGGATGCGGTTCGGAGGTGTCGGGGAGGCGGGGCCGACGGGTCTGTTCCGGGGGTCCTTCGGCCTGGGGGGTGAGGCCGAGGCGGATCACGCGGGTCTGGAACTGCCCGGCTGGGTGCGGGGGTTCGTCTGGGTGAACGGGTTCTGTCTGGGTCGCTACTGGTCGGCGGGACCGCAGCGGACGCTGTACGTCCCGGGGCCGGTGCTCCGTGAGGGTGTCAACGAGGTGTGGGTGCTGGAGCTGGAGGAGGCCGGGGCCCCGTTCGTGGAGCTGGGCCCGGGGACGCCCGTCAGGACGGGTGTCCCCGGGGATGCGCGGGGGTGATCCGGGTCGGGCGAGCCGGGTCAGGCGGGTCAGGTCAGACGGGCCGGGCGGGGGTCATAGGGTCGCTGCCGCGGACGCGATGGCGGAGGCGAACGTCGAGACCTGGGTGTAGACGCCGGGGTAGCCGGCGCGTGCGCAGCCCTCGCCCCAGCTGACGATGCCGACCTGGACCCACGCTCCGGCGTTGTCCTTGCGGAACATGGGGCCGCCGGAGTCACCCTGGCAGGTGTCCACGCCGCCCGTGCTGACGTATCCGGCGCAGATCTCGTCGCTGGGGACGAGGTCGCTGCCGTAGGACTGCTGGCAGACGGAGTCGGAGACGTAGGGCACGGTCGCCTTCAGCAGGTAGCGCTGCTGGGCTCCGCCCTCGGTGGCCGAGCCCCAGCCCGCGATCGTGAAGGTGCCCGTGTCGTACGCGGTGGTGGTAGCGATCTTCAGGGTGGGCTGGCTGATCGGCTGGGCGAGCTTGATCAGGGCCCAGTCCTTGCCCGAGCCGTTGTAGCCGGGGGCCCGGAGGACCTTGGTGGACCGGACCTTGACGGCACTGGACGACTGGAGGTCGACGACGCCGGCCGTGGCGGTGATGGAGGTGTTGTTACCGGACCCGTTCACGCAGTGCGCGGCGGTGAGCACGATGTTCGGGGCGTAGAGTGCGCCGCCGCAGCCCATGGAGAGCCGGACCATGAAGGGGAATTCGCCTTGGGCGGCGCGGGTGCCGCCGACGACGGGGGCGGGGGCCGCCGAGGCGCCGGAGGGCTGGAGGCTGATGGTGGCGAGGGCCACCGCGGCTATGACGGAACATCTCTTGAGCGCGCGCAGAAGCTGCTTCAACTGACTGCCTGCTTTCGTGTGGGGAACGGGGGGTGTCGGTGCAGGCGTGCGGGCGTGCGGGTCCGGGTCGGGCACCACCACGAGGGTTTTCGGCATGCTCCCGACAAGAACGGTCCGATTATCGGGAAGCGATCACCGATGACACAAGGCAGGCTTTCCGGCCAAGATCCCCGGCCGGTCAACCGGCCCGCTCCCCCACGGGTCCCCCTACAGTGAAGGTCCTTGGGCGTCACAGATGGGGGTCCGGACGTGAACGACGTGAACGGCGTGAACGGCGCCGCGGGCGGCGCGGACAGCCCGGGTGGCGGCGGTCCCGTCGTCCACGGGTTCCCGCACCTGGACACCGTCCGGTCCGCGATCACCGCCCTCTACCGGCGGATCTCCCCCGACGGGGTGGGCCGGTACGCCACCAGCCTCGTCCCGGCCGACGCCGCCTTCTCCGACGTCGACGACCTGCACCTCGGCGCGCAGCGGGTCGCCCACGCGCTGGTGCGGCACCTGCGTCTGCCGGAGGCCCGGATCATCGTCGGTTTCCGGCCGATGGAGCACGCCGCCGGCGTCGAACTGACCGCGGGCCCCGAGTACTTCATCGAGCTCAACGACCGCTTCCGTACGCACCGCAGGGACATCGGGGCCGCCCTGTCGCACGAGATCACCCATGTCCTGCTGCACCGGCTGGGCCTGGAGTTCCCCGGGACCCGGGACAACGAGATCCTCACCGACACGGTGACGGCCTATCTCGGCGCGGGCTGGCTCCTGCTGGACGCCTTCCGCCAGGACGCGGACTCCAGCCAGAAGCTGGGCTACCTCACACCGGAGGAGTTCGGATACGTCCTCGCCAAGCGGGCCCTGCTCTTCGACGAGGACCCGGCCGTCTGGTTCACCAGCCCCCAGGCGTACACGGCGTACGTCCGTGGCCGGGAGCGGGCCCTGCTCGACCTGCGGCGGCCGCCGCTGACGGCCGCGGGGTGGGCGGGACGCCGTCGTTACGCGAAGGACCGGCGGCACGCCCGGGAACACCCGGGCGCACACCGGGACCCGGCCGTTCCGTACGGGTTCGAGAGCGAAGCCGCCGGGCTGCGGGTCTCCTTCGCCTGTCCCACCTGTCACCAGCGCATCCGGGTTCCCGTCCGGGGCCGGGTACGCGCCCGGTGCGGGCTGTGCGGCACGGTACTGGAGTGCGACACCTGATGCGGGCGGGCTCCGGGGCCGTCGTAGGGTCGAACCATGACGGACGAGCCGGCCGGGGGCGCGAGGAGCCTCTTCACGGCGCTGTACGACGGTGACAACGCCGTCGTACGGGCGCTGCGCGCGGGTGCGTCCGCCGAGTCGTGCGACGAGGAGGGGACCACCGCGCTGTACCTGGCGTCCGTGGAGGACCTGCCCGGCACGGTCCGGTTGCTGCTCGCGGCCGGGGCGGATCCGGACCGGGCGAGTGGCCCGCAGGCGGGCGACCTGCCGCTGTGCGGGGCGGCGTGCGGGGGCCATGGCGACGTCGTCGAGGCGCTCCTGGCCGCGGGGGCCGGACCCGACCTGCGCGAGGAGTTCGGTTTCACCGCGTTGCGCTGGGCGGTCGGGCTCGGCCACGCGCGGGTCGCGGAGATCCTGCTCGCGCACGGCGCGGACCCGGATCTGCCGGGCCCGCAGGGCGAGTCCCCGCTGGTGGTCGCGGCCCGGCGGGGGTCGGTGGCCACCGTGCGGACGCTGCTCCGGCACGGCGCGGGCGATCTGGCGCGGGCGCTGGAGGAGGCACGGCGCACGCAGGCGCCGGACGTGGAGCGGGAACTGCGCGACGACCTGCGCGCCATGTACGGGGACGGCGTCGACGACGACGCCAGGGTGCGCCGTTCGCAGGTGGACGGCGCGGAGACGGTCACCGTCGAACTGGTGCGGGACGGAGAGCCGTACGCGTCGCTGGACCGGCAGACGGGACACGGCGCGATCGCGACGCTCCTGGAGGCCGGGCTGGGCCTGCGGGCGCCCTTCGGGGAGCTGGCGGCACGGGCGCTGCGCGACGGGGGCCCCGGCCTGGAGAACTGGCGCGTGGTCGTCGGGGCGTTGCGGGAGCGCGGCGACGAGGAAACGTTTCAGGCGGCGGCCGCCTGGGCGGCCGGCGACGATCCGCTGCGGCAGCTCCTCGGTGTGGAGGTGCTGGCGCGGCTCGGCTTCCGTGGCGGTGCCAAGCCGTTCGCCGCGCGGGCCGTGCCGCTGCTGCGGGAGCTGGCGCGGGCGCCGGTGGGTGTGCCGGGACCCCGGTCGGTGCACGAGCCCTTGGACGCGCGGGTGGACTCGCGGCTCGTCAGCCGCGCGACGTGGGCTCTCGGTCAGTACGAGGGCCCGTCGGACCCGACCGGGAACGGGGACATCTAGGGCGTGCCGCCAGACTGTGCGGGCCCGCCGACGGAGTGCGGCGGCCGGTCGACCGGGTGTGCCGGCCCGCCGACGGGGTGCGCCGGCCGTGACCGGCCGGCGCACCCCGTCGATGCGGGTCAGGCGGCCCGGCGTCCCCGCCCGGGCGCACTGCCGCGCCCGGTGCCACCGGCCCGGCCGGCTCCGGCCCCGCGGCCGGAAGCGCCCGCGCCGCCGGCGCCACCGCGTCCGGCGCCACCGCGTCCGGCGTCACCCCGCGCCGTGCCGCCGCCCTGCGCGGCACCCGCGCCCGCACCGGCACCCGAACCACCGCGTCGGCCGCGGCCCCGGCTGCCCGAGCGGACGGGACCGCCCGTGCCGGAAGCCGAACCCCCGGCGCGCGTACGCGGCTTGGGCTGTACCGGCTGCGGCACCTCGATGACGACCGCTATGCCGGACGGCTCGCGGGCACCCGTGATCCGGGTGAGTTCCTCGTCACTGGACTTGATCCGGGTGGTGTGGGGAGCGATGCCCGCGTCGGCCATCAGCCGGGTCATCTCCCGCTTCTCCTCGGGCAGCACCAGCGTGACGACGCTGCCGGACTCACCGGCGCGGGCCGTACGCCCGCCGCGGTGGAGGTAGTCCTTGTGGTCGGTGGGCGGGTCCACGTTGACGACCAGGTCGAGGTCGTCGACATGGATACCGCGGGCCGCCACGTTCGTCGCGACCAGGGCGGTGACCTCCCCGGTCTTGAACTGGTCCAGCGTCCGGTTGCGCTGCGGCTGGGACCGGCCGCCGTGCAGGGCGGCGGCCCGCACGCCGCTGGCCAGGAGCCGCTTGGCGAAACGGTCGGCCGCGCGCTTGGTGTCCACGAACATGATCACCCGGCCCTCGCGGGCGGCGATGCGGGTGGCCACGGCCTTCTTGTCCGTCTCGTCCGCCACGTGCAGCACGTGGTGCTCCATCGTCGTGACGGCACCGGCGGACGGGTCGACGGAGTGGACGACCGGATCGGTGAGGAACATCTTGACCAGCCGGTCGATGTTCTTGTCCAGGGTCGCGGAGAACAGCATCCGCTGCCCGTCCGGCTCGACCTGCTTGAGCAGGGCGACGACCTGCGGCATGAAGCCCATGTCGGCCATCTGGTCGGCCTCGTCCAGGACGGTGATCGCGACCTCGTCGAGCCGGCAGTCACCGCGCTCGATGAGGTCCTTGAGCCGTCCCGGGGTGGCGACGAGCACCTCGGCGCCGCGGCGCAGGGCCCCGGACTGCCTGCTGATCGACATGCCGCCCACGACCGTGGCGACCCGGAGGTTCACGGACGTCGCATACGGCGTCAGCGCGTCGGTCACCTGCTGGGCGAGCTCACGGGTGGGTACGAGGACCAGGGCCAGCGGGGCGTGCGGCTCGGAGCGCCGGCCGGCGGTACGCGCCAGCAGTGCCAGGCCGAAAGCCAGGGTCTTGCCGGAGCCGGTGCGCCCGCGGCCGAGGATGTCCCGGCCGGCCAGCGAGTTCGGCAGGGTGGCGCCCTGGATCGGGAACGGGTCGGTCACACCCTGCGCGGCGAGGGTCTTCAGCAGTGCGGCGGGCATGTCCAGGTCGGCGAACGCCTCGACGCCGGGCAGTGCGGGAGTCATGGTTTCCGGCAGGGCGAATTCGCCGCCCTGCTGCGGTGCGGGCTTGCGCCGGGCCGGTGCCTTGCCGGCCCCGCGGGTGTTCGTCGCCTGTGCCCGGTCCGGTCCGCGCCCCCGTGTGGGGCGGTTGCGGGTCGGTCGGTCCTGGCGTTCGGAGCGGGTCATACGGAATTGCCCTCCTGGGGGATTCCTGGGGTTACTGCCGACTGCTGCGGACTGCTTGATGTGCGCCCCAGGATGCAAGCACAGAGCAGGTGTCCCGGAAACGGAACGAACCGGGAGGATGAGCCGGAGACAGCACAAACCGGGGCCCGCACCTTCACGGTGCGGGCCCCGGCTGCGAGGTACGCGTCCGGCGATTAGGCCGGGACGATGTTCTCCGCCTGCGGGCCCTTCTGGCCCTGCGTGACGTCGAAGGAGACCTTCTGGCCCTCCTGGAGCTCACGGAAGCCCTGGGTGGCGATGTTGGAGTAGTGGGCGAAGACGTCGGCGCCGCCGCCGTCCTGCTCGATGAAGCCGAAGCCCTTTTCCGAGTTGAACCACTTCACGGTTCCAGTAGCCATGTCATTCTCCTAAAAGAGGTGCAGTGCCGAGAATCCGCACTTTACGAATTCCAAGTCGCCGCATTGAGCCCCATCCGGAGAAAGCCGGAAAACAATAATGCGCCTGAGGAGGGTTCCCGTCAGGCGCACATAAAGTTCATGGGTACCAAAACTGCAACTCGGCAACCGTAGCACGTTCTGTCGGCGAACGGCAGGTCCGCCTCCGCGCGGCGTGGCGGAGTCGGCTGACCAGCGCGGTCGGCGAGGCCGTTCCCGGCGGGTTCCGCAAAGGTTCCGCAGGGCGTCCCGCGCAGTTCTCCCAAGGGTTGTGAGCCTTTCGCCGCATGGCGAATCGCGGCCGTCCGGGATGTTCGGCGAGCGGGCGCCCGCCGGAATGCCGCATGCGTGGGTCCTGGGCCACCGGCGGGTGGCGGAACCGCAGTATCCCGGGCACACCACTGCGCCGGACGGGCGGTCCCGCGGGCGGCCCCGGCCGCATGGCTGCCGGGGCCGCCAGGACCTCACGACTCGCGGGGCGGGCTGTCGTCGCCGGTCCGGCGCAGGGTGCGCAGCGGGTGGCCGGGGCGCCAGACCTGGATGACGAGGTCGTCGCCGTCCAGTCCGGTGCGGACCACCTCGGCCGGCTCGGCACTGAAGAGGAGGAACGGTTCAGGAGGCGTGACCTGCTCGGCGAAGCGGGCCCGGACGCCGGCGTCGGTCACCTCCACGGCGGTGCCGGAGATCCGGACGTCCGCGTCGGCCATGGTCGCGTCGGGACCGGGGTTGGCCTGGATGGCGAAGCGTGGATCGCGCCGCAGGTCCAGGGCCTTGCGGGAGTTCGGCATCATGCCGAACCACAGGTGGTCGAGCCGGAACTCCACCTCCAGGCCGGTGACGCGGGGTGAGCCGTCCGCGCGGACGGTGGCCAGGACATGGTGCTTGTACTGCTGGAAGCGTTTCTGCACGGCATCGGCGAAAGCCGGTTCCGCCGCGTGGAAGGCGTGCCACGAACTCGGTGTCATGGGTGCCATGGAACCCTGTAATCACGACACCCTCTGTCGTGTATCCCGGGCGCCGGGGCGGTGTCACCGGATCGGATGCCGTCCGCTCGCGCGCGTGGTGTGCTGGAGGGGGCAGGCCGTCGCCCCGGCGGCCGGGAGGGCCCCCGCCCGAGGAGATTCAGATGGCAGTCTTCATGCACGCAGTCCTGTCCGGTACCACTCCCGAGCAGTACGACGCTCTCAACGCCGAGTTGCACGCCCTTCCCGGTGACACGTTCGCCGGATGCCTAGCCCATGTGTGTGTGCGGACGGACACGGGCCTGGAGATCTACGACCTCTGGGAGTCCGAGGAGGCCATGGACGCGTTCGGTACGCGCATGATGCCGGTCGCCGAGAGGCTGGGGCTGCCGCAGGCGTCCGGGCGTCCCGCCGTGTCGCCGGTCCACAACCACTGGCTGCCGGGAGCGGCGTGACGGGTCACCGGCCGGGGAGGGTGACCACCGCCGCGTAGCCGTGCGTGCGCAGGACGCCCGCCGGAGCGCCGGTGACCAGTACGGCGTCGTGGCGGAGCAGCCGGAGGTCCGTACCGCCGCCGGGCGCCCCCTCGGGTGCCGCGCCCTCGAACACCGCGCCGTCCTCCAGTGCGACGGCCACCACCGTGCCTCCGTCCGGCGGGATCAGCCGGACCGAGCCCCGGACGACGGCGGTCGAGGCCGGCACGCGGTCCCTGCGGTACATCACGTTGAGGTTGACGACCGGGCCGTGGAGGAGGCGGCCGTGGGTCTCCCTGTCGCCCGGGAAGTCGTGGGGCCACAGCGGCTCGTCGACGATGTGGTGTTCGCCGCCGACCAGGAGGTCCATGCCCTCGCCCTCGACGACGGTCAGGGTGCGGTCGATACCGGGGAAGAGGGAGAACGGGCCGTCGCCGGCCACCTCGGCCAGGCTGATGCGCCAGTCGAAGGCCCCGGCCGCCGCCCCTTCGGGGGCAACCGCGATGTCCCGGGTGACTCCGCCGCCGTTGCGCCAGGGCGTGGCCCCGCGGTCGGCCGCCCGCAGTACGCGCGCGGTCACCGGACGATGCCCTGGGCCGTCGCCGCCGCCAGCCAGTGCGGGAACTCGCCGACCAGCCGGTCGTACAGCTCACGGTCCCCGACGCGGCGCGGGTCCGGTCCCGCGTGGAAGAAGCCGGCGTTGTCGACGGGGCGCTCGGCCGGTACGGCGAGTTCGTCGAGCTTGCGCAGGAAGTCGAACTGGGAGCTCCGCTTGTCGCCGAAGCCGATGAACTGCCAGAACAGCGGCAGTTTCGCCGCCTTGCAGAGATGGCGTTCCGCCGCGTGCTTGCTGATCGGCCCGCCGTCCGTCTGGAAGACGACGAGGGCGGGCGCGGTCGGGTCGCTGTCGAGGTAGTGGTCGATGACGGCGTCCATGGCCACGTGGTAGCTGGTCCTCCCCATGTGCCCGAGGCCCGCCACGATCGTGTCGATGCGTCCCTGGTGGTCGTCCAGGGCGATGTCGGTGACGGCGTCGATCCCGGTGGAGAAGAAGATCACGGGCACCCGGCCGTCGTCGTCGAGGTGGGCCGACAGTCCCAGCACCCGGTCGGCCAGCGCCTGGACGCTGCCGTCCTTGTAGTACTCCCGCATCGAGCCGGAGTAGTCGAGCACGAGGTAGACGGCGGCCCGTCCGCCGCTCATCCCGTGCTTCTCCAGCGAGTCCTGCGCCCTCTTGTACAGGCTGACGAGCGCGGGCGCCGTCTCCCGCACCTTGCGCAGGCTGATGGCCGGACCTGGGGTGGCGGGCGTGCCGGCCATGACGGTCTCCGATCCGGGGCGTTCTCGGCGGGGCGGGTCACCTCGTCGCCGGGCGTGCCGTCGACTGCGTCCCCGGTGGCGGGACTTCAGAGCTTAAGGCACCTGTGGCCCCCGGAGCCCGGCTCCCCCCGGACGTTCGCTATCTTGAGCGCCGCCGCCCCGGCGGCCCCTCCTCTCCGTCCACGAACGAAGGAGCCGGCCATGGAGGCCGCCCCTACCGCCTGTTTCCGCCACCCGTCGTACGAGACGTACGTGCGCTGCACGCGCTGCGACCGCTACATCTGCCCGGACTGCATGCGCGAGGCCGCGGTCGGCCATCACTGCGTGGAGTGCGTGCGGGAGGGGCACCGTTCGGTCCGTCAGGCCCGCTCCCTGTTCGGCGGCGCGGTGCCGATGGCCGCGGCCCCCGTGGTCACGTACGCGCTGATGGCGCTCAACGTCCTCGCGTACGTCGTCGAGGTGGTGCGGTCCGAAACGGTGGACCGGTTCGGGATGCTCGGTGCGGTGCTGGTCGATCCGGCGGGCGGGCAGTACTACTACCAGGGGGAGACGTTCCCCGGCTTCGACCTGATCGGGGTGGCCGGCGGCGAGTGGTACAGGCTGGTGACCGGTGCCTTCCTGCATCTGCCGCCCGACTCGTCGTTCGGGGTGATGCATCTCGTCTTCAACATGCTCGCCCTGTGGAACGTGGGCCGCGTCGTCGAGGGCCAACTCGGCCGGGCGCGTTACCTGGCGCTGTACCTGCTGTCCGCGGTGGGCGGTTCGGTGCTGGTCTACCTGGTCTCGCCGGAGACCACCGCGGTCGGGGCGTCCGGGGCGGTCTTCGGGATGGCCGCTTCCTTCTACGTCATCAACCGGCGCCTGGGCCGGGACATGCAGGCGGTCAACCGCTTCATGGCCGGCTTCCTGCTCTGGATGGTCCTCTCCGCCGCGTTCACCTCGTGGGAGGGCCACCTCGGCGGCCTCCTGACGGGTGGCCTGGTGACCTACGGGCTCGCCTACGCCCCGGCGAGGCTGCGGACCTCCGCGATGCAGCTGGCCGGCGGGGCGGTCCTGGTCGGGCTGCTGGCCGTGGTGGTGGTCATGCGGACGGCGTCCCTGACCGGTGCCGCCTGAGGGACGCCCGACCGCACCGGGCCGGGGCTCCGAGGCCACCGCGGACACGCCACAGCGCCCGCCCTGGTCCGGTCGGGGACTGGGCGGGCGCCGTGTTCAGTTCCGTACGCCGTTGTACGGGACGTCCGTGTGCCGTGATCAGACCATCAGTGAACGGTCCGTCGGGCGGATCGGGGCCGGCAGCGCGCTGGCTCCGGTGAGGAAGCGGTCCACGCCACGTGCCGCGGAGCGGCCCTCGGCGATGGCCCACACGATGAGGGACTGGCCACGGCCCGCGTCACCGGCGACGTAGACGCCGTCGACGTTGGTCGCGTAGTCCTCGTCACGGGCGATGTTACCGCGCTCGTCGAGTTCGAGGCCGAACTGCTGGACGAGGCCGTTGGCCTGGTCGGTGCCGGTGAAGCCCATGGCCAGGGTGACGAGCTGCGCCGGGATGACGCGCTCGGTGCCGGCCTTCTGCTCCAGCTTGCCGTCCTTGAACTCCACCTCGATCAGGTGCAGCGACTGGACGTTGCCGTCCTCGTCCCCCTCGAAGTGGGTGGTCGAGACGGAGTAGAGCCGCTCGCCGCCCTCCTCGTGCGCGGAGGTGACCTTGTAGAGCATGGGGAAGGTCGGCCAGGGCTGGTTGGCGTTACGGTCCTCGCCCGGCTTCGGCATGATCTCCAGCTGGGTGACGGAGGCCGCTCCCTGCCGGTGGGCGGTGCCGACGCAGTCGGCACCGGTGTCGCCGCCGCCGATGACGACGACGTGCTTGCCCTCGGCGGTGATCGGGGAGACCGTCAGGTCGCCCTCCTGCACCTTGTTGGCGAGCGGGAGGTACTCCATCGCGAAGTGCACGCCGTTCAGCTCGCGGCCCGGGACGGGCAGGTCGCGGGAGACGGTGGCTCCGGCGGCGATGACGATCGAGTCGTAACGGCGGCGCAGCTTCGCGGCGTCGATGTCACGGCCGATCTCGGTCTCCGTGCGGAACTTGGTGCCTTCCGCGCGCATCTGCTCGATGCGGCGGTTGATGTGCGACTTCTCCATCTTGAACTCGGGGATCCCGTAGCGCAGCAGGCCGCCGATGCGGTCGGCACGCTCGTAGACGACGACCGTGTGGCCGGCCCGGGTCAGCTGCTGGGCGGCGGCCAGTCCGGCCGGGCCGGAGCCGATGACGGCGACGGTCTTGCCGGAGAGGCGCTCGGGCGGCTGCGGGGTGACGTCGCCGCTGTCCCAGGCCTTGTCGATGATGGAGACTTCGACGTTCTTGATGGTGACGGCCGGCTGGTTGATGCCGAGCACGCACGCCGACTCGCAGGGAGCCGGGCACAGCCGCCCGGTGAACTCCGGGAAGTTGTTCGTGGCGTGCAGGCGCTCGGACGCGGCGGACCAGTCCTCGCGGTAGGCGTAGTCGTTCCACTCGGGGATGAGGTTTCCGAGCGGACAGCCGTTGTGGCAGAACGGGATGCCGCAGTCCATGCAGCGGCCGGCCTGCTTGCTGATGATCGGCAGCAGCGAACCGGGAACGTAGACCTCGTTCCAGTCCTTGACGCGCTCGCCGACGGGACGGGTCCTGGCGACCTCGCGTCCGGTGGTCAGGAAGCCCTTGGGGTCAGCCATTGGTCGCCGCCTCCATCATCTTCTCGGTGGTCTCCTGCTCGGAGAGACCGGCGAGCTCAGCGGCGTCCTTGGCGGCGAGCACTGCCTTGTAGGTGGACGGGATGATCTTGCGGAACCGGGCCACCGCGGTGTCCCAGTCGGCAAGCAGCTTCTCGGCGACCGTGGAACCGGTCTCCTCCTGGTGGCGGCGCACGACGTCGTGCAGCCACTGCTCGTCGACCTCGTCGAGCGCCTCGACGGCACCGAGGTTGCCGGTGTTGACGTTGTCGGGGTCCAGGTCGATGACGTACGCGATGCCCCCCGACATGCCTGCGGCGAAGTTGCGTCCGGTCTCGCCGAGGACGACCGCGTGACCGCCGGTCATGTATTCGCAGCCGTGGTCGCCCACGCCCTCGGAGACGACGGTGGCACCGGAGTTGCGGACGCAGAAGCGCTCTCCGGTCCGGCCGCGGAGGAAGAGCTCGCCGCCGGTCGCACCGTAGGCGATGGTGTTGCCCGCGATGGTGGAGTACTCGGCGAGGTGGTCGGCCCCGCGGTCCGGGCGGACGACGACACGGCCGCCGGACAGGCCCTTGCCGACGTAGTCGTTGGCGTCACCCTCCAGGCGCAGGGTGACACCGCGCGGTAGGAACGCTCCGAAGGACTGGCCCGCGGAGCCCGTGAAGGTGATGTCGATGGTGTCGTCGGGCAGGCCCGCACCACCGAACTTCTTGGTCACCTCGTGGCCGAGCATGGTGCCGACGGTGCGGTTGATGTTGCGGATCGCGATCTGGGCCCGGACGGGCTGGGCGGTCTCGGCGCTGTCGGCGCCGAGGGCGTCGGCGGCGAGCTTGATCAGCTCGTTGTCGAGGGCCTTGGCCAGGCCGTGGTCCTGTTCGGCGATCTGGTGGCGCACCGCGCCCTCGGCCAGCTCGGGCACGTGGAAGAGGGGCGCGAGGTCGAGGCCCTGTGCCTTCCAGTGCGTGATGGCCCGGTCCGTGTCGAGGAGTTCGGCGTGGCCGACGGCCTCCTCGATGGTGCGGAAGCCGAGCTCGGCGAGGATCTCGCGGACCTCTTCGGCGATGAACTCGAAGAAGTTGACGATGTATTCGGCCTTGCCGGAGAACCGGTCGCGCAGGACCGGGTTCTGGGTGGCGATGCCGACCGGGCAGGTGTCGAGGTGGCAGACGCGCATCATGACGCAGCCGGAGACGACGAGCGGCGCGGTCGCGAAACCGAACTCCTCGGCGCCCAGCAGCGCGGCGATGACGACGTCGCGGCCGGTCTTGAGCTGGCCGTCGGTCTGGACGACGATCCGGTCACGCAGGCCGTTGAGCAGCAGGGTCTGCTGGGTCTCGGCGAGGCCGAGCTCCCAGGGGCCGCCCGCGTGCTTGAGCGAGGTGAGCGGGGACGCGCCCGTGCCGCCGTCGTGGCCGGAGATGAGGACGACGTCCGCGTGGGCCTTGGAGACGCCCGCGGCGACCGTTCCGACGCCGACCTCGGAGACCAGCTTCACGTGGATGCGGGCCGCCGGGTTGGCGTTCTTGAGGTCGTGGATCAGCTGAGCCAGGTCCTCGATGGAGTAGATGTCGTGGTGCGGCGGGGGCGAGATCAGGCCGACACCCGGGGTGGAGTGCCGGGTCTTGGCGACCCACGGGTAGACCTTGTGGCCGGGCAGCTGGCCGCCCTCGCCGGGCTTGGCGCCCTGCGCCATCTTGATCTGGATGTCGTCCGCGTTGACCAGGTACTCGCTGGTCACACCGAAGCGGCCGGAGGCGACCTGCTTGATGGAGGAGCGGCGTGCCGGGTCGTACAGCCGGTCCGCGTCCTCGCCGCCCTCACCGGTGTTGGACTTGCCGCCCAGCTGGTTCATGGCGATGGCGAGGGTCTCGTGCGCCTCCTGGGAGATGGAGCCGTACGACATGGCGCCGGTGGAGAAGCGCTTGACGATGTCGGAGACGGACTCGACCTCGTCGATGGAGATCGGCTCGCGGCCCGACCTGAAGCCGAACAGACCGCGGAGCGTCATGAGGCGCTCGGACTGCTCGTTCACCCGGCCGGTGTACTTCTTGAAGATGTCGTACCGGCGGTTGCGGGTGGCGTGCTGGAGCCGGAAGACCGTCTCGGGGTCGAACAGGTGCGGCTCGCCCTCGCGACGCCACTGGTACTCGCCGCCGATCTCCAGCGCGCGGTGCGATGCGGAGATCCCGGAGGCGGGGTACGCCTTGGCGTGACGGGCGGCGACCTCCTTGGCGACGACGTCGAGTCCGGCGCCGCCGATCTTGGTGGCGGTGCCGTTGAAGTACTGCGCGACGAAGGCCTCGTCCAGGCCGACGGCCTCGAAGACCTGGGCGCCGCGGTAGGAGGCGACGGTCGAGATGCCCATCTTGGACATGACCTTCAGGACGCCCTTGCCGAGGGCGTAGATGAGGTTGCGGATGGCCTGCTCGGGCTCGATGCCCTCGATGAACGTGCCGGCGCGGACGAGGTCCTCGACGGACTCCATCGCCAGGTACGGGTTGACGGCGGCGGCGCCGTAGCCGATGAGCAGGGCGACGTGGTGGACCTCGCGGACGTCACCGGCCTCGACCAGCAGGCCCACCTGGGTGCGCTGCTTGGTGCGGATGAGGTGGTGGTGGACGGCCGAGGTGAGCAGCAGCGAGGGGATCGGCGCGTGCTCGGCGTCGGAGTGCCGGTCGGACAGCACGATCAGGCGGGCGCCGTCCTCTATGGCGGCGTCGACCTCGGTGCAGATCTGCTCGATGCGGGCGGCCAGGGCCTCACCGCCGCCGCCGACCCGGTAGAGGCCGGCCAGGGTGGCGGCCTTCATGCCCGGCATGTCGCCGTCGGCGTTGATGTGTATGAGCTTGGCCAGCTCGTCGTTGTCGATGACCGGGAAGGGCAGCGCGACGTTGCGGCAGGTCGCCGCGGTCGGCTCCAGGATGTTGCCCTGGGGGCCGAGCGTGGAGCGCAGCGAGGTGACGAGCTCCTCGCGGATGGCGTCCAGCGGCGGGTTGGTGACCTGGGCGAACAGCTGGGTGAAGTAGTCGAAGAGCAGCCGGGGGCGCTCGGAGAGCGCGGCGATCGGTGAGTCGGTGCCCATGGAGCCGAGGGGCTCGCCGGCGGTGCGGGCCATCGGGGCGACGAGGACGCGGAGCTCTTCCTCGGTGTATCCGAAGGTCTGCTGGCGGCGCGTGACGGAGGCGTGGGTGTGGACGATGTGCTCGCGCTCGGGGAGGTCCTCGAGTTCGATCTCGCCGGTTTCCAGCCACTCCTCGTACGGGTTCTCGGCGGCCAGGGACGCCTTGATCTCGTCGTCCTCGATGATGCGGTGCTCGGCGGTGTCGACGAGGAACATCTTGCCGGGCTGGAGGCGTCCCTTGCGGACGACCTTGGCCGGGTCGATGTCCAGGACGCCGACCTCGGAGGAGAGGACGACGAGGCCGTCGTCGGTGACCCAGTAGCGGCCGGGGCGCAGGCCGTTGCGGTCGAGGACCGCGCCGACCTGGGTGCCGTCGGTGAAGGTGACGCAGGCCGGGCCGTCCCAGGGCTCCATCATCGTGGAGTGGTACTGGTAGAAGGCGCGCCGGGCCGGGTCCATGGAGGCGTGGTTCTCCCAGGCCTCTGGCACCATCATCAGCACCGAGTGCGGAAGGGAGCGCCCGCCGAGGTGGAGCAGTTCCAGTACCTCGTCGAAGGAGGCCGAGTCCGAGGCGTCCGGGGTGCAGACCGGGAAGATCCGGTCGAGCTGCGCCTCGCCGAAGAGGCTCGAGGCGAGCTGGGACTCCCGGGCCTTCATCCAGTTGCGGTTGCCCTTGACCGTGTTGATCTCGCCGTTGTGCGCGACGAAGCGGTACGGGTGTGCGAGCGGCCAGCTCGGGAAGGTGTTGGTGGAGAAGCGGGAGTGGACCAGCGCGACCGTGGTGGCGAAACGGGGGTCGGAGAGGTCCGGGAAGAACGGCTCCAGCTGCCCGGTGGTGAGCATGCCCTTGTAGACGATCGTGCGCGCGGAGAGCGACGGGAAGTACACCCCGGCCTCACGCTCGGCGCGCTTGCGCAGGACGAACGCCTTGCGGTCCAGCGCGATGCCGCTGCTCGTGCCGTCGGCGACGACGAGCTGGCGGAACTCGGGCATGGTGGCGCGGGCGCCGTTGCCGAGGATGTCCGGGGTGACCGGGACCTGACGCCAGCCGAGGACGTCGAGGCCCTCTTCGGCGGCGATCTTCTCGATCTGCCGGACGGACTGGGTCGACTCGTCCGCGGGCAGGAAGGCGATGCCGACGGCGTACGTGCCGGCCTCGGGGAGCTCGAACGTGACCGCTTCGCGCAGGAAGGCGTCCGGAACCTGAAGAAGGATGCCGGCGCCGTCACCCGAGTCGATCTCGGATCCGGTGGCGCCGCGGTGTTCGAGGTTGCGCAGTACGGTCAGCGCCTGCTCGACCAGCTCATGGCTGGCCACACCGGTCAGAGTGGCCACGAACCCGACGCCACAGGCGTCGTGCTCGTTACGGGGGTCGTACATCCCCTGCTGAACGGGGCGACCGTCCATGGGCGACCAGGCGTCGGAACGCATCGGCTCTCCCGTCGTCGTCGTGGCATGTGCTGTGCCGAGGGACGACGTTGGCCCTCTGCGAAATTTCGTGCAGGTTACATGATGGAACGCTTCTCAAAAAGCGGATAGGTCGTTCCAACATGCGGACACCACGGAGCCGTGGCGTCGGTGGTCGCGATCGGAAGGACCCGTACGGATCACAGTCCGGAGAAACCGCAGAGAGCAGGCGTCGTTGCCTGCGGTCTACGGCTATTGCCCCGCGGTCATGGAATTGAAACCGCCGAGTAACGGCTACTTATGTGTAGCACTGCATAGTGTCTCATTTTACGGCCGCAGCGGCCGATCCGCCCAGGGACCTGCGCCAAGACGTACGTCACACCCGGATGAGGACCCGGGCGGGCGGACACCACAAGCGGTTGAACAACCGGGAACGTCCTCAGCTTCCCACCGCGACACCGAAGAGGGTGCCCAGGCCGTAGGTGAGCGCCGCGGCAGCCCCGCCGAGCACGAGCTGGCGCAGTCCGCTGAACCACCAGCTGCGCGCCGTCACCCTGGACACCACCGCACCGCAGGCGAACAGGCCGATCAGCGCGAGCAGCACGGCGGGCCACAGTGCGGTGGCCCCGAGCAGGTACGGCAGTACGGGCAGCAGGGCGCCCAGCGCGAAGGCGCCGAAGGACGACACGGCGGCGACGAGCGGGGAGGGCAGGTCGCCGGGGTCGATGCCGAGTTCCTCGCGGGCGTGGATCTCCAGCGCCTGCTCGGGATCCTTCGACAGCTGCCGCGCGACTTCCTGCGCGAGCGCGGGCTCGACCCCGCGGGACTCGTACAGTGCGGCGAGCTCCCGCATCTCGTCCTTGGGGTGCTTGCGCAGCTCGCGCCGCTCGATGTCGAGCTCGGCCTCGACGAGTTCGCGCTGCGAGGCGACGGAGGTGTACTCGCCCGCCGCCATGGAGAACGCGCCCGCGGCCAGACCCGCCAGGCCCGTGATGACGATGGTCTGGTGGGAGACAGCTCCGCCGGCGACGCCGGTCATCAGGGCGAGGTTGGAGACCAGGCCGTCCATGGCACCGAAGACCGCGGGCCGCAGCCAGCCGCCGTTCACGTCACGGTGGGTGTGATTGTCCCGGTGCGCCTCGTGCAGTACGGCGTCGGTCTCGATGATGGCCACAGCTCTCCCCATTCTCCGGAACGGGCTTTCGACGTTCCGCCCCCGTTCAACACCCTCGAAAGTACGCACGAAAAACGCCTCCCGCCAGCAAGGAAGGCCGTACTTACCTGCCTCGGGAGCTGCCCGGGCCGCGTCAGCCGTGTGGCCGCTTTCTCGCCGGAACCGGCTCGCGCGGGGCCTCGCGTGGAACGGATCGCACAGGCGGTGAACCGCCCGGTGCGAGCGAAGGGTCGACGCGATGGAGCTGAGGGCGGGCAGTCCGGTGGAGCCACCGACGGGCAGCGGGCCGGGTGGCAGGGCCGACCGGGCGCGGGGCGCTCTGCTGGGGCTCGCGGTGGGGGACGCGCTCGGCGCCCCGGCGGAGAACCTGCGCCCGTCCGAGATCCGCCGCCGGTGGGGCCGGATCGAGGGCTTCGTCAGCGACGACCCGGCGGGGACGGACGACACCGAGTACGCGATCTTCTCGGGGCTGCTGCTGGCGCGGCACGGTTCGGCTCTGACGGTCTCCCACGTGGAGCGGGCCTGGCACCACTGGATCGCCGACCTGGACGAGGGCCCGTTCCGGGGGGCGGGTTTCAGCGAGCGCGGCACGCTGGAGAACCTGCGCAGGGGCCTGGCCGCACCGATCTCGGCGCAGCACCGGCACGCGTGGAGCGACGGGCTCGCGATGCGGGCCGCACCGTTCGGCGTCTTCGCTGCGGGCCGGCCCGCGGAGGCGGCCCGGCTGGTGGCCGTCGACGGGCGGGTCAGCCATGAGGGCGAGGGCATCTACGGAGGTCAGGCGGTCGCGGCGGGGGTGGCCGCCGCGATGGTGGGGGCCGGGCCGGCGTCGGTGATCGCCGCCGCGCTCTCGGTCGTACCGATGGACTCGTGGACGGCCCGCTCGCTGCGGCGGGCGGTGACGGCCGCGCAGCGCTCGTACCCGGACCGGCTGACGGCGGAGCGGGCGGTGCGCTCCGCGGTGGTGATCGGCGGCTATCCGTGGACGGACCTGGCCCCGGAGGCGGTGGGCCTGGCCTTCGGGGCCTTCACGGCGGCGCGCGGCGACTTCCGCGCGGCGGTGCTGACGGCCGTGAACATGGGGCGGGACGCCGACACCACGGCCGCGGTGGCCGGCGCGCTGGCCGGCGCCCTGCACGGGGCGTCGGCCATCCCGCGCGCATGGGCGTCGGCGATCGGCCCGGTCCGGGGCAGCTGTCTGCCGTCCATGCGGGGCCACCACGTGCTGGACATCGCGGAACTGCTGACTCCGGACGACACCGAGCCGCCACCGGGGGCCCCGCCCCGGTCCGGCGACCCCTCCGCCGTCACGTCCCAGGACGGGGAGAGGCCCGGCACCGGGGAGTCCGGCACGGCAGGGCCCGGTCCGGGGGAAGCCGGCGCACGGGAGTCCGCCGGGGAGGAACCGTCGCGGAGGCCGCCCTCACCGGCCGGCATGCCGGAAGGGCGGCCGGCTCTCTCCTTCGTCCGGTACGAGCCGCCGGGCGGCGAGGGCGGCCCGCCCCGGCGGAGGCCCGGGGTCCCGCCGTCCGCCATGCCAGCCGGCGGGCCGGCCGCCGGCGACCGGGAGACCGCACGATGACCGCGGCCCCCCGGCCCGCCGGCCGCCCGTCTCCCGCCCCGGAGGCCCCCCTCACCCGCTCCACCGGCTCACCGGGCGCCGCTCCCACCCCCCTCGGTCTCCGCATCACCGCCGAACCGGCCGACCGCCCCCCGCCCGGCCGCACGGCCGGGACGGAGCGCGGGACGGAGGCCGCACCCGGTGGACGGCGGCGCCCCTCCCCCGGCCGGCAGGCGCGGATCGAGGGGTTGCTGCTCGGGCTGGCGGCCGGGGACGCCGCCGGCTGGCCCGCCGCCCGGCACCGGGCGGCGCGGATGCCCGAGTGGACCCGGCGGC
The DNA here is from genome assembly GCF_030816615.1 of Streptomyces sp. B1I3. Classification (NCBI taxonomy): domain Bacteria; kingdom Bacillati; phylum Actinomycetota; class Actinomycetes; order Kitasatosporales; family Streptomycetaceae; genus Streptomyces; species Streptomyces sp. B1I3. The sequence continues at coordinate 5,979,015 of NZ_JAUSYD010000001.1, read as the reverse complement.
TGACCCGGGAACTGGACACCTTCGCGGAGCAGAACGCGACGACCACGCTCCCCGTGCCCATCGCCCTCAACCAGCCGCCCGAGCCGCTGCGGCTCGGCCCGTCCGACGACGCCGAGTGGGCCGCGTTCGCCGCCCGGACCGTGCTGGCCGCCGCCGCCGACCACGCGCCCGGGCTCTCCCCAGGCCACCGGATGCGGGACGCGATCGACCGTTCGTGGAACGCCCTGGCCGCCGAGGTCGCCGCCGCCAGCGCCCGGGCTCCCGAGGTGGAGTCCGCCGTCCTGCCGCTCCGGGCCCGGATCTCCGTGCGGGCCGGGCTCGGAAATCTGGCGGCCGGGCTGCGTCCTCCGGCCACCGGGCACGACAATCCGCACTACTTCGACGACGCGGCCTGCGTCAGGGCAGCCGTCCTCGCGGTCACGCACCCCGGTGATCCCACGGCCGCCGCCGGGCTCGCCGAGTTCGACGCCCGGTACACCCAGGACGGCGACGGCGTGCACGGCGCCCGCGCCGTCGCCGCCGCGATCGCCGTGGCCCTGGCCGGGGCGGACATCGACACCATGGTGAACGCGGCGCTCGACCGGCTCCCCGACGGCACCGAGATCGCCCGCAACGCCGTGCACGCGGTGCGTCTGGCACGGGAGTTCGGGGACGAGGCGGCGGGCGCGTTCGCCCTCGTCCCCGTGCTGGAGCACCAGATCGTCGACCACGTCTACAGCTACGGCATCGCCGCCGCGGAGACCGTGCCGGTCGCCCTCGCGCTGGCCACCGCCGCGCGGGGCGACATCGCCCAGGCCGTCCCCGCGGCGGCCTGCCTGTCCCGGGTCGCCGACTCCGCACCCGCACTCGCCGGGGCGCTGACCGGCGCGCTGGGTGGGATCGACACCGTCCCCGCGGGCTGGCGGGAGGCCTGCCGCACGTTGGCGGGATGCGCGCTGCCCCGGTTCGCCGGCACCGATCTCATGGAACTCGCCGGGCTTCTGGCAGCCACGGAACCGGCCACTCCGGGTGGACAATTCCGTCATGACACCCAAACCGCCCGCATCGTCCACGGCAGGCACGACCACCACGGCACTCACTCTCGATGACCGCATCACCGGCGCGCTCGTCGGCGCGGCCGTCGGTGACGCGCTCGGCGGACCCGTCGAAGGCTGGACCCCGGAGCAGATCGCCGAGCGCCACGGCGGCCGGGTGACCGGCGTCGTCGGCCCCTGGCACGGGGACGACTGGCGGACCGCGCGCCCCATCGCCCCGTACCACAAGGGCGACGGGCACGTCACCGACGACACCCTCATGACGCACGCGCTGGTCCGGGTCTACGGCGCGGTCCGCGACCACCTCGACGCGTACTCCGTGGCGGACCACCTCGTACCGGACCTGATGTCCCGTCCCCGCTGGATCCCCGAGCTGGAGGCGGAGGCGCTCCCCCTGCAGCGGATCTTCCTCGCCGAGAAGTGGATCGTCACGCGCCTGCACTACGGGCACGCCGATCCCCGTGAGGCGGGGTCCGGGAACATCGTCAACTGCGGGGCGGCGATGTACATGGCCCCGGTGGGCCTGGTGAACGCCGCCCACCCCGAGGCCGCGTACGCGGAGGCACTGGACGTGGCGGGGGCCCATCAGTCCTCGTACGGACGGGAGGCGGCCGGGGTGCTCGCCGCGGGCGTCGCCGCCGCCTGCGCCCCGGGTGCCACACCCGCCTCCGTCGTCGGGACCTGCCTGGCGCTCGCCAAGGACGGCACCCGCTCGGCGATCGAGGCGGTGTGCGAGACGGCGGGGCGCTACTCGGACTTCGAGTCGGCGCTGGCCCCGCTGCGCGCCGCCGTGGCCCCGTTCGACACCGTCGGCCCGCACTACCGCGACCCCTCGCTCGGCGCCCGCCGCCCGTCCCGGCTGCACTCCGTCGAGGAGCTGCCGATCGCGCTCGGCATGCTGCTCGTCGGCGGGGGCGACTACCGGCTCTCGGTGCTCGGTTCGGTCAACTACGGGCGCGACTGCGACTCGATCGCCACGATGAGCGGCGCCCTCGCGGGCGCCCTCCACGGGGAGCAGGCGATCCCCGAGGCCTGGGCGAAGACGGTGGCCGAGGCCAGCCGGCTCGACCTGCACGCCCCGGCGCGGACGCTGACGGAGGTCGCCCGCGAGATCTTCGCACGGGACACGGCCCGGCGCCGCTCGCACGAAGCGGCGTTCGCCTCGCTGGCGGGCGAGCGGTGACCGTACGGCTGACATGGGTCCAGCCCGAGGACCTGGTGGGGCACGAACTGCGGCAGGCGGCGCAGGACGGCCGGGACGCCGGGGACATCGAGCGGCGCTGGTACGCGGCCGGCGGCGCCCCCGCCCCGGAGCGCGCGGGCGCTTCCCGGCCTCCCGCGCCGCGCGGGCTGCGCGTGCTCGCCGGGCAGTTGCTCGACGAACTGGGCGGACGGGAGAGCCCGTTGGCGGGCGACGAGCCGACCGCCCTGTCCGCGATCCGGGCCGCCTGCCCACGCTGGCCGGCGCCCCGCACCCGGGCCGTGTCCCTCGGGCCCGAGCGTCTGCACGCCGCCTGGCTCGGCCGGGCCGCCGGCTGTCTGCTCGGCAAACCCGTCGAGAAGCTGCCGCTCGCCGGCATCCGCGCCCTGGCCCGTGCCACCGGCAACTGGCCGCTCACCACCTGGTTCACCGCACGGGGGCTGCCCGCCGGACTTGCCGCCGCGTACCCGTGGAACCGCCGCTCGGCGCCCACCTCACTCGCCGAGAACATCGACGGCATGCCCGAGGACGACGACCTCAACTACCCGCTGCTGACCTTGCGGTTGCTCCAGCGGTACGGGCACGGGTTCAGCACGGCCGATCTCGCCCGGCTCTGGCTCGACGAACTCCCGGCGGGCCGTGTCTTCACCGCCGAGCGCATCGCGTACCGCAATCTCCTCGACGGCATCGAACCGCCGGACAGCGCCCGCCACCGCAACCCGTTCCGCGAGTGGATCGGCGCCCAGATCAGGGCCGACGTGCACGGCTGGACGCATCCCGCGGACCCGGCCGCCGCCGCCGCGCAGGCCCACCGGGACGCGGTGCTCACCCACACGGCCAACGGGGTGTACGGGGCGATGTTCACGGCCGCCGCACTCGCCGAGGCGGCCGGGGGCGAGACGGACGTCCACGGCTGCCTGGCGGCCGGGCTGCGCGTGGTGCCGCCGCGCTCCCGGTACGCGCGCGCGGTGCGCCTCGGCATCGGGACGGCGCGCGGTGAACCGGACTTCGACGTGGTCGTGGACCGGCTCCACGCCGCCTACGCGTCCACCCACCACTGGGTGCACGTCCTGCCCAACGCGGCGCTGCTGGCCGCCGCCCTCACCCACGCGGACGGTGACTTCGGCCGCTCCATCCGCTGCGCGGTGTCCGGCGGCTGGGACACCGATTCCAACGGTGCCACGGCGGGATCGCTCGCGGGCCTGCTGGCCGGACGGCCCTCCGCGCTGCCCGACCACTGGACCGCGCCCCTCAAGAACCGCCTCTCCACATCCGTTCCCGGCTTCGACGCCATCGGCTTCGACACCCTCGCCGAACTGACCTACCAGGAGGTACGCCGCCCATGACTGCGATCGCGGTGCTCGGCAGCACCAACATGGACCTCGTCGCCTACGTCCCCAGGGCACCCGGGCGCGGGGAGACCGTCACCGGGCGGGAGTTCCGGACCGTCCCCGGTGGCAAGGGCGCCAACCAGGCCGTCGCCGCGGCGCGCGCGGGCGGTGACGTGGTGATGATCGGCGCCGTCGGGACGGACGAGTACGGTTCGCGGCTCCGGGCGAATCTGGAGCACGCGGGCGTGGACACGGACCTGCTGCACACCGCCGCCGGTCCCAGTGGCACCGCTCACATCGTCGTCGACGACGAGGGCACCAACGCGATCGTGGTGATCCCGGGCGCCAACGGCACCGTGACCGGGCTCGGCCCGGGCGAGAACGCGGCCGTCGCCGCGGCGGACCTGCTTCTGCTCCAGCTGGAGCTGCCGCTCTCCGCCGTCACCGAAGCGGCCCGGAGCGCCCGGGCCCGGGGGGTGCGGACGATCCTCACCCCTTCCCCCGTACAGCCCTTGCCGTCCGGACTCCTGGACTGCGTCGACCTGCTGGTCCCGAACGAGCACGAGGCCGCCGCGCTCACCGGGTGCGAGGACCCGTACGCGGCGGCAAGAACGCTTCTCCTCCAGGTCCCGCAGGTAGTGATCACACTCGGCCGGAAGGGCTGCCTGTACGCGGCCAGGGGTGGTGAGCCGGTCCTGTTCCCCGCCCCCGAGGTCACGGCCGTCGACACGACCGGGGCCGGGGACACCTTCGTCGGCACGCTGGCCGTGGCCCTCGGCGAGGGCCGCTCCGTACCCGAGGCACTCGCCTGGGCGTCGTCGGCCGCCGCCCTCTGCGTGCAGAAGCCGGGCGCGTCGACGTCGATGCCGTACCGAAGCGAGATCGATGCCGCATGAGCACGACGACAGCTCCTCTGTCCGGCCTGCGGGTGCTGGACCTCGCCACGCTGTTCGCCGGGCCTCTCGCGGCCACCATGCTGGGCGACTTCGGGGCCGAGGTGATCAAGGTCGAACACCCCCGCAAGCCCGACCCCTCGCGCGGGCACGGCCCCGCGAAGGACGGCATCGGCCTGTGGTGGAAACTTCTCGGCCGCAACAAGCGCACGCTGACGCTCGACCTGTCCAGCCCGGGCGGGCGGGACCTGCTGCTGCGCCTGGCCGAGGAGACCGATGTGATCATCGAGAACTTCCGGCCCGGGACCCTCGAACGCTGGGGCGTGGGCTGGGAGGAGCTGCACGCCGTCAATCCCCGCCTGGTGCTGGCCAGGGTCACGGGCTTCGGCCAGTCCGGGCCGTACGCCCACCGGCCCGGCTTCGGCACGCTCGCCGAGGCGATGAGCGGCTTCGCCGCCGTCACCGGGGAGCCGGACGGTCCGCCGACCCTGCCGCCGTTCGGACTCGCCGACTCGATCGCGGCCCTCGCCACGGCGTACGCGGTGATGACGGCCCTGTCGGGGCGCGACCTCACGGGGCTCGGGCAGGTGGTCGACCTGGCGATCATCGAGCCGATCCTGACGGTGCTGGGGCCCCAGCCGCTCTGGTACGACCAGCTCGGCTACGTCCAGCCGCGCACGGGCAACCGCTCCCGCAACAACGCCCCGCGCAACACCTACCGGACCTGTGACGGTCACTGGGTGGCCGTCTCCACCTCGGCCCAGTCGGTCGCCGAGCGCGTCATGCGGCTGGTGGGCCGCCCGGAGCTGATCGAGGAGCCCTGGTTCGCGACCGGGACCACGCGCGCCGAGCACGCGGACGAGCTCGACGACGCCGTGGGCCACTGGATCGCCCGACGCACCCGGGAGGACGTGGTGTCGGCGTTCGACAAGGCGGAGGCGGCCGTCGCGCCGATCCAGGACGTACGGGACGTGATGGAGGATCCCCAGTACCGGGCGCTGGGCACGATCACCGAGATCGACGATCCGGAGCTGGGGCCGCTGAGGATGCAGAACGTGCTCTTCCGGCTCTCCCGGACACCGGGGTCGATCCGCTGGGCGGGCCGGCCGCACGGGGCGGACACGGACGAGATCCTGACGGAGCTGGGCCTGTCGGCGCCGAGGATCGCGGCGCTGCGGGCCGAGGGCGCGTTGTGAACGCGAGCGTACGAAACCCGCGGCCGCCCGCACTGACCTGGCTCTACGCCCCCGGGGACCGGCCGGACGTGGTCCGTAAGGCGCTCGGCTCGGGCGCGGACGTGGTGATCGTCGACCTGGAGGACGCGGTGGCCCGGGACCGCAAGGAGTACGCCCGGGCGGCGACCGCGGAGCTCCTCGCGGATCCGGTCACGGCGGACCCGCTGGCCGTGCCGGTCCATGTGCGGGTGCACGGCGAGCAGGACGTGAAGGCCCTGGTGGGGCTGCCGGGGCTGTCCGGGTTCCGGCTGCCCAAGATCACGCATGCGGCGTCCGTGCACCATGTGGCGGCACTGGCGCCGGGGGTGCCGCTGTATCCGCTGCTGGAGTCGGCGCTCGCGATCGAGCACGCCTACTCGATCGCCGGGGCGCATCACGCCGTACGGGGCATCGCGCTGGGCGAGGCGGACCTGCGGGCCGATCTGGGCGTACGGGAGGAGGCCGGGCTCGACTGGCCCCGCAGCCGGGCGGTGGTCGCCGCCCGGGCGGCCGGGCTCGACCCGCCCGTCATGTCGGTCTTCCCGGACATCCGGGACCTGCCGGGGCTGCGGTCGTCGTGTGCGCGGGGACGGGGGCTGGGGCTGCTCGGCCGGGCGGCCATCCATCCCCGGCAGCTGCCCGTCATCGAGCAGGCGTTCAGGCCCACGGCGCGGGAGGTCGAGGCGGCGGAGCAGATCCTGGAGGCGTCGCGGACGCAGGCGGGGGCCCAGGCGCTGCCCGACGGGAGGTTCGTGGACGCGGCGGTGGTGGCGACGGCGGAGCGGACCCTGACGCTGGCGCGGCGGAGCTGAGGAGAGGCCGGAGCATGGCGAGAGCGGAGCTGAGCTGAGAAGAGGCCGGAGCAGAACGAGAGCGGAGCTGAGCTGAGGAGAGGCCGGGCAAGGCGAGAAGGGGGCCGCCCGGCCTGTGTGGTCGGGCGGCCCCCTTCGTCGGGTTCCTGGTGCGTCAGCTCTGGTCGGCCTTCTGCGGGGCCCCGTCGTCCTCGGGATCCTTCGCCTCCGCGTCGGCGGTGTCCGAGTCCGGGGCGTCCGCGCCGGCCTCGGCCTCGGCGGGCTTCCCGGTGTCCGGCTCGGCGCCCTCGGCCGGCTCCGCGGCGTGGGGTTCGACGACCTCCTCGCGGCCGGGACGCACCTTGGCCGAGATCACGATGTACGTCACCGCCAGGACGAAGACGATGACGGCGGTCCACACGTTGAGCCGGAGGCCCAGCACGTGGTGCGCCTCGTCGACGCGCATGTACTCGATCCACGCACGGCCCGTGCAGTAGGCCGCGACGTACAGCGCGAACGCCCGGCCGTGCCCGAGCCTGAAGCGGCGGTCGGCCCAGATGACGAGCAGGGCGACGCCGACGCACCACAGGGACTCGTACAGGAACGTCGGGTGGTAGGTGCCCGCCACCCGGTTCGTGCCCTCGCTGATCTTCAGCGCCCACGGCACGTCCGTCAGCCTGCCGTACAGCTCCTGGTTGAACCAGTTGCCCCAGCGGCCGATCGCCTGCGCGAAGGCGATCCCGGGGGCCAGCGCGTCGGCCCAGGCGGGCAGCGGGATCCCACGGCGGCGGCAGCCGATCCAGGCACCGACCGCGCCGAGCGCGATGGCGCCCCAGATACCGAGTCCGCCCTCCCAGATCTTGAAGGCGTCCACCCAGTCCTCACCGTCGCTGAAGTACAGCTGGTAGTCGGTGATGACGTGGTAGAGCCTGCCGCCGACAAGGCCGAAGGGCACGGCCCACACGGCGATGTCGGCGACGGTGCCGGCGCGGCCGCCTCTGGCGATCCAGCGCTTGTTGCCGAACCAGACGGCGACGAAGACACCGATGATGATGCAGAACGCATAGCCGCGGAGCGGGATCGGGCCGAGCTCGATCACCCCGGTCGACGGGCTGGGAATGGAGGCAAGGTTCATGACGAGGTCGACGCTACCCTGCCGGACAGGACGTGCGGCAAGCCGTGGGGCAACTTCTGGGTAACGAGCCCCGGGTCCGCGCCCCCGACGGGCGCCGGGGCCGTGTCCGCGAGGTCCCGCGTGGCCCACGGCACCTGGCACGCGCGCTCACCGCGTCGCCACGTCGCCACGTCGCCGGAGCCGATCGGAGACGTCCGGTACGAGGGCGATCCTCCGCCTTGCGCTCGCACGCACCGGACGCCGCGGGCCCACGCCCTCCGGATGCGCGCCGGGACTCCGCGGACGCGGCCTAGGAGGCCGAGGGCGTCGCTGTGACCGTGCCCGGCTTCCTGCCCTTGTTCGCCTCGGCCACCCACTTCTCGAGGTGGGCGACGGAGATCTCCTCGTCCCCCTTCTTCGGGAAGATCGACTCCCCGTTGAGCAGGGCGGTCGGTGTCCCCTGGAATCCCCCCGAGGTGAAGGCCTTGCTGGACTTCTCGACCCAGCTGTCGTGCGTGCCGTCCTGGACACAGCTGCGGAAGGCGGCGGTGTCCAGACCGTCCACCTTGCCGGCCAGCTCGATCAGCTTGCCGTTGTCGCCGAAGGCGTCGTCGCTCTCGGCGGGCTGGTTGCGGTAGAGGACGTCGTGGTACGGGGCGAATCTGCCGACGTCCTGGGCGCAGGCCGCCGCGTTGGCCGCCCGCAGAGATCCGTCACCGCCGAGGTTGCCGTCGATGATCGTGGCCAGGTGGTACTCCACCTTGATGCGGCCGCTGTCCGCCAGCTCGGCGATCGTGCCCCGGAAGGCGTTCTCGAACTGGGCGCAGACCGGGCAGCGGAAGTCCTCCCAGATCGTGAGCGTGGACGGGGCGTCGTCGGCTCCGACCTGGATGGCGAGTCCGTCCTTGCCGGTCGCCCCGGACGGGGTGACGGCCGGCCCGGCGTCGCTGTCCTCGTCGTTCTTGCCCGCGTTGGCGGCGATCAGGCCGATCACGGCGGCCAGGGCCAGGACGCCCACCACCGCGGTCGAGACGATCAGCGTGCGGCGGCGGCGCTCCCTGGCCCGGTCCTGCTCACGCTGCTGGACGAGCCGGTCACGCGCGGTTCTCTTTCGCTCTTCGTTCTTCTCGCTCACACCGCGCAAACGAACCGGGGAGGCGCGTGAGCGCCTCCCCGGTCCCAGGTCCACCCATACGGATGACGCCGTTGTCAGCGCTTTCGAACGCCTTCGGCCAGTTCGCCCGCCAGGGCGCGGACGGCGGTGAGACCGGCCTCCTCGTCCGGGGCGTCGAGCATCCGCTTGACGAAGGCCGAACCGACGATCACGCCGTCGGCGAAGCCCGCGACCTGCTGGGCGTGTTCGGCCGTGGAGACGCCGATGCCGACGCAGACCGGGAGGTCGGTGGTGGCGCGGGTACGCCGGACCAGGTCCTGGGCCTGCTCCCCGACCGATTCACGGGTGCCGGTGACCCCCATCAGGGAGGAGGCGTACACGAAGCCGGAACCCGCCGCCGTGATGGTGGCGAGACGCTCGTCCTTGCTGCTCGGCGCGACGACGAAGACGGTGGCGAGACCGTGCTTCTCGGCGTGCTCGCGCCAGAGAGCGGACTCCTGGACCGGCAGGTCGGGCAGGATGCACCCGGCGCCACCGGCCGCGGCGAGCTCGGCGGTGAAGCGCTCGACGCCGTACCGGTCGATGGGGTTCCAGTACGTCATGACGAGGATCGGGACGCCCGTCGCCTCGTACGCCTCGCGGACCGTGCGCATGATGTCGGCGATCCTGACGCCGCCCCGCAGCGCGATGTCGTCGGCGGTCTGGATGACCGGCCCGTCGAGAACCGGGTCGCTGTGCGGGAGCCCCACCTCGACGATGTCGGCGCCCCCCGCCACGGCCGCCTTGACCGCCTCGATGCCGGCGTCGACGGTGGGGAAGCCGCCGGGGAGGTAGACGATGAGCGCGGCCCTGTCCTCGGAGCGCGCTCGTGCGAACGTCTCGCCCAGCAGGCCGATGGTGCCGGTGTGCGTACCGGTGGTCATGACTGGGGCTCCCCCTCCGCGTCGGCGGCGACCTCGCCGTCGATGTCGTACAGCCCGAAGTAGCGGGCCGCCGTGTCCATGTCCTTGTCGCCACGGCCGGAGAGGTTGATCAGGATCAGCCCTTCCTTGCCGAGCTCCTGCCCGACCTCCAGCGCCCCGGCCAGCGCGTGCGCGCTCTCGATGGCCGGGATGATCCCCTCGGTGCGGGAGAGCAGGCGCAGCGCCTGCATGGCGGCGTCGTCGGTGACCGCGCGGTACTCGCCGCGGCCGACGTCCTTGAGGTAGGCGTGCTCCGGGCCGATGCCCGGGTAGTCCAGGCCGGCCGAGATCGAGTACGGCTCGGTGATCTGGCCCTCGTCGTCCTGCAGGACGTAGGAGCGTGAGCCGTGCAGGATGCCGGGTTCGCCCGCGGTCAGGGTCGCCGCGTGCTCGCCGGTCTCCACGCCGTGTCCGGCGGGCTCGCAGCCGATGAGCCGGACTCCCGCGTCCGGGATGAAGGCGTGGAAGAGGCCGATGGCGTTGGAACCGCCGCCGACACAGGCGACCGCGGCGTCGGGCAGCCGGCCGGTGCGCTCGAGCAGCTGGCGGCGGGCCTCGACCCCGATCACCCGGTGGAAGTCGCGGACCATGGCCGGGAACGGGTGGGGGCCCGCGACCGTGCCGAAGAGGTAGTGCGTGCGGTCCACGTTGGCGACCCAGTCGCGGAACGCCTCGTTGATGGCGTCCTTGAGCGTCCGGGAGCCGGACTTCACGGCGATGACCTCGGCGCCGAGCATCCGCATCCGCGCCACGTTCAGCGCCTGCCGCTCGGTGTCGATCTCGCCCATGTAGATGGTGCACTCGAGTCCGAAGAGGGCGCAGGCGGTCGCCGTGGCGACACCGTGCTGGCCCGCGCCGGTCTCGGCGATGACCCGGGTCTTGCCCATGCGCCTGGTGAGGAGCGCCTGGCCCAGCACGTTGTTGATCTTGTGCGAGCCGGTGTGGTTGAGGTCCTCCCGCTTGAGGAAGACCCGTGCGCCCCCGGCGTGCTCGGCGAAGCGCGGGACCTCGGTCAGCGCGCTGGGCCGGCCGGTGTAGTTGACCATGAGCTCGTTGAGCTCGGCGGCGAAGGCCGGATCGGCCTTGGCCTTGTCGTATTCGACGGCCACCTCGTCCACGGCGGCGACCAGCGCCTCCGGGATGAACTTGCCGCCGAACGCGCCGAAGTACCCCTCGGCGCTGGGAATCAGACCCTCGGGGTCCGGAATGAAGAAGTCGGACGACATATCGACGTACTCCTCGACCTTGCAACGGGTGGGTTCACCGTATGCGCCGTGGGCGGAGCGCCGCGCCGGCCGCGGGGCGGTCGGTGCGGTGGGTCGTGCCGGTGCCTCCGGATGCCCGGAGGGGACGTGCGACGGCCGGGGCTCGCTACGGCGCGGACCCCGTGCGCCATCGCATGCCGTTCACCTGTCCGGGTTCGTCGCCGATGACGTACCGCACCCGCCGGCCGTGCACGCGGCGCGCGGGCGCGCGGCAGCCGCGTGGGCGGCAGCCGCGGGCCAGGGGCGCGTGCGGGTCCCGGGCCGCAGTCCCGGCGGGGCGCAGGCCCGGCCGGACGCGGGACGCGGGACGGTCGGCGGTCATGGGAGGGTCTCAGCCCCGTCCGTGCCGGAGCGCGGGGTGGGTGCCGGCGGCGACCAGGTCGGCGACGGCGGCCCGGGGGTCGCGGCCGGTGACCAGTGACTCGCCCACGAGCACGGCGTCCGCGCCGGCGTTGGCGTAGGCGATCAGGTCGTGCGGGCCGCGGACACCCGACTCGGCGACCTTGACGATGTGGTCGGGGATCTCGGGCGCGACACGTTCGAACGTGGACCGGTCGACCTTGAGGTCCTTGAGGTTGCGCGCGTTCACACCGATGATCTTCGCTCCGGCGTCCACGGCACGCTCCGCCTCCTCCTCGTCGTGCGCCTCGACGAGCGGCGTCAGTCCGATGGACTCGGCGCGCTCGATGAGCGAGACCAGGGCCTCCTGGTCGAGGGCGGCGACGATCAGCAGGGCGAGGTCGGCGCCGTACGCCCGGGCCTCCCACAGCTGGTACGAGGTGACGATGAAGTCCTTGCGCAGGATCGGGATGTCGACCTTGGCGCGGACGGCCTCCAGGTCCGCGAGCGAGCCGCCGAAACGGCGCTCCTCGGTGAGGACGGAGATGACGGACGCACCGCCGGCCTCGTAGTCCGCGGCGAGCGCGGCCGGGTCGGCGATGGCGGCCAGGGCCCCCTTGGAGGGGCTGGAGCGCTTGACCTCGCAGATGACGGTCACGCCCTCGCCGCGCAGGGCGGCGACTCCGTCCTTGGCCTCGGGAGCGCGGGCCGCGCGCTCCTTGAGCTCGTCGAGGCTGACGCGCGCCTGCCGCTCTGCGAGGTCGGCGCGAACGCCGTCGATGATCTCGTCGAGCACACTCACGCGAGCGGCCCCCTTCCGGAAGGATGATGAGGGAACAGGATCAGCCATCACGATGGTAGTCGCAGGATGGCCTCGGGCCCGCATCCGGCTGCAGTACGTCCCACTACCTGGGCGGTCACGGGGCCAGCGCCGAGCCGAACGGCAGGTTCCGGACCACGGAGAAGACGAGCAGGACCGCCCCCATGCCCCACCAGTGGGCGGGCGCGAGACCGATGCGCAGCGGCTCTCCCCGGTTGGCGCGGATCATCCAGAGCAGCCAGACCACGGCGAAGACGGCGTAGCCGACGACGGCCAGGGCGTTGGAACCGAGGGCGGCGACGATGTCGCCGTGGGCGACGTCGTAGGCGCTGCGGAGCCCTCCGCAGCCCGGGCAGAGCACGCCCGTGAGGCGGAGCAGGGGGCAGACCGGGTAGTGACCGGGTTCGTGGGGGTCGGTGGTGGCCACGTAGCCGAAGGCTCCGACGACGACGGCCATGACCGCGACGGGCGTGGCGAGCCGCTTGAGCCGGGAGGCCGGCGCGGGGGCCGCGGGGAACGCGGGCCCGTGACCGGCGGGCGGCCGGTGCTGCGGGCCGGGGTGCCCGGGCGCGTGCGGCACGGGCGCGGGCTCGGGGGCGGCGGGAGATGCTGAGGCGTCCACCCGCCGATTGTCCCCGCTGACGTGAGAAGGCGCAGCCCCGTCCGGGCTGCGCCTCACGTGTCCGTCCACCGGCCCGGTGGTCAGGAAGTGGTCTGGGCCTGTCCGGCCCGGGCCCTGGCCGCGGCCAGTTCGCCGGACTCCTTCGGCATGCCGAGACCGGCCATCTTCATGACGAGACCGACGACCCCGCCGAGGAGGACGACGGCGATGCCGGCCCAGAAGCCGAACGGGTTCGCCGCGACCATGAAGAGGCCCGCGATGCAGAAGCCGATGAAGGAGATGATGACACCGGTCCAGGCGGCCGGGGTGTGTCCGTGGCTGCTGCCCGCCATGAGTTGCTCCTCGTTGGTGTTGCGCTGAAGGTGTCGCTGTTCAAAAAGCTCACTGCCATTGTCCCGTACGTGCCGGTAGGACGTGAGCCTGGGGTCATGCCTCGCGCGTCGGGTCCTCGCCGCGGTCCAGGGCCTTCCACAGGTCCTCGGGCCGGTCGGGGTCCACAGCGGCGGGCGCGGCCTTGCGGGGGCGCGGGGTTCCGTCGCGTTCGTACCGTCCCGACATGGTGGGCCACCGGCTGCCGTAGCGCAGGGCGAGCAGTCCGGCCAGCAGGATCAGCAGCCCTCCGACGGCCGTGACATAGGGCCAGGCGGTGTGGGAGAGGGCCTCGACGGTGGCCGAGGCGTTGCCGGTGGTCTGCGCGGCCTTCTCGTCCAGGGCGGCGCTGTCGGAGGCGCCCGTCCAGGCGCTCAGGCCGACACCGAGGCCGCTGAGGGCCAGGAGCCCGGCGACGATCAGCCGGCCGCCGCCGCGGACGGCGAACACGGCGACGAGGGCGGCCAGGCCGACGACGGCCAGGGCCGCCGGGAGGCCGGTGACGTCCTGGCCGTCCGCGCTCAGCGGCAGGGTGCCGCCACCGACGGAGGCCTTGCCCTCGGCCCAGGTCCGGCCGGAGGCGAGAAGGACGACGGTGGCACCGGCCGCCCCGAGGAGCAGGCCGGCGGCCAGGCTGCGGCGGCTTCCGGCACTGTCGGACGCGGAAGCGGCTCGGGCACGGGGCTGGGGTACGGGGACTGCGCTCACGCCCTCCACTATCCCCTACCGACCCGGACCGGCCGGCAATCGGGGGGCGGGCGGGGAGGAGCGGGGCCCGGTGTGCGGCTGGAGGACCGGGGCCGCGTCGGGGTCCCCGCTCGGGCGGAGCGGGGAGCCCGGAGGCGAGCCGTGGTGACCGACGGCGACGCCGCGGGCGGACGTGCGGGCTCCGCGACGCGGTGCCCGCGGGCGGGCGTGCCGGACGCCGCGACGCGGTGCCCGCGAGCGGACGGCCCGGACTCCGCGACGCGGTCCCCGCGGGCCGGACGGTGTCAGTGGGTCCGGAGCCGGTTCGCCGTGTGCACGGCGCGCAGGACCGCGGCGGCCTTGTTGCGGCACTCGGTGTCCTCGCCGACGGGATCGGAGTCGGCGACGACGCCCGCGCCCGCCTGGACGTACGCGGTTCCGTCGCGGAGCAGGGCCGTCCGGATGGCGATGGCCGTGTCGGAGTCCCCGGCGAAGTCGAGGTAGCCGACGCAACCGCCGTACAGGCCCCGGCGGGTGGGTTCGAGCTCCTCGATGATCTGCAGTGCCCGGGGCTTGGGCGCGCCGGAGAGGGTGCCCGCCGGGAAGCAGGCGGTGAGGACGTCGAAGGCGCTGCGCCCCTCGGCGACGCGTCCGGTGACGGTGGAGACGATGTGCATCACGTGGGAGTACCGCTCGACCGACATGAAGTCGACGACCTCGACGCTGCCGGGTTCGCAGACCCGTCCCAGGTCGTTGCGGCCGAGGTCGACGAGCATCAGGTGCTCGGCGCGCTCCTTGGGGTCGGCGAGGAGTTCGTCGCCGAGCGCCTGGTCCTCCTGGGGGGTGGCGCCGCGGGGCCTGGTCCCGGCGATCGGGTGCACCATGGCCCGGCCGTCCTCGACCTTGACGAGCGCTTCCGGGCTGGAGCCGACGACGTCGAAGCCGTCGAAGCGGAAGAGGTACATGTACGGCGACGGGTTGGTGGCGCGCAGGACCCGGTAGACGTCCAGCGCTCGTGCCGTGCAGGGCGTTTCGAAGCGCTGGGAGGGGACGACCTGGAAGGCCTCGCCGGCCCTGATCCGCTCCTTGATGTCCTCGACGGCGTTCTGGTAGGCCGTGCCGCCCCACAGTGCGGTGTAGGGCGGGAGTTCGGAGGGCGGCAGGACGGCGGGGGTGTTCTCCACCGAGCGGGAGAGGTCCCGCTCCATGGCGTCGAGCCGGGCCACCGCGTCCTCGTACGCCTCGTCGACGCCGGTGTCCAGGTCGTTGTGGTTGATCGCGTTGGCGATCAGCAGGACGGTGCCGTTGCCGTGGTCGAGCACGGCGAGGTCCGAGGTGAGCAGCATCGTCAGTTCGGGCAGCTTCAGGTCGTCGCCGCCGTGCTCGGTGATCTTCTCCAGCCGGCGCACGACGTCGTACCCGAGATAGCCGACCATGCCGCCGGTGAAGGGCGGCAGGCCCTCGTCGCCGACCAGGTCGCGCGGTGTGTGCAGGGTCTCGACGGTGGCGCGCAGGGCCTGCAGCGGATCACCCTCGCGGGGGACGCCGACGGGCGGGGTGCCGAGCCAGTGGGCCTGTCCGTCGAGGGTGGTGAGCGTGGCGGCGCTGCGTACCCCGATGAAGGAGTAGCGGGACCAGGTGCGCCCGTTCTCCGCGGATTCGAGGAGGAACGTGCCGGTGCGTTCCGCCGCGAGCTTGCGGTAGAGCCCCACCGGGGTGTCTCCGTCGGCGAGCAGGCGGCGGCTGACGGGGATGACGCGCCGGTCGACGGCGAGCTTGCGGAAGGTCTCGAGATCCATGGCGGGTGACCTTACTGCGACGGGGCGAGCGGAAGGACGTCCGCGTCGAAGCAGGTGCGGTCGCCCGTGTGGCAGGCGGCACCCGTCTGGTCGACCTTCACCAGGACGGTGTCGGCGTCGCAGTCCAGTGCGACCGACCTGACCTGCTGGACGTGGCCGGAGGTGTCGCCCTTGACCCAGTACTCCCGGCGGCTGCGGGACCAGTAGGTGCAGCGGCCGGTGGTGAGGGTGCGGTGCAGCGCCTCGTCGTCCATCCAGCCGAGCATCAGCACCTCACCCGTGTCGTACTGCTGTGCGATTGCGGGGACCAGTCCATCGGGGCCGCGCTTGAGGCGGGCCGCGATGGCCGGGTCGAGATTGCTGGCGGGCGCGGGGCCGGAGGTGCTGGTCATGCGCCCATTGTGCCGCGCCGGGCGGGGCCCTCCGGGCGCGCGTCCACTGGGCGGACCGCGGGCCGCGGTCGTACGCTGGCGGGCATGTCGACCCATGCGAAGCGTGAACGCCTTCTGCTCGCCGACCTGTTGGAAGCGGCGGGCCCCGAGGCCCTGACCCTGTGCAACGGCTGGAAGACCCGGGACCTGGCCGCCCATGTCGTCGTACGTGAGCGCCGGGCGGACGCGGCGGGCGGACTCGTGCTGGGTGCGCTGAAGAACCGGCTGGAGCGGGTGCAGGCCGAATTCGCCGCGAAACCGTACGAGGAACTGCTCCAGCTCATCCGCACGGGTCCGCCGCGGATGTCCCCCTTCGGCCTGAAGCAGCTGGACGAGGCGGCCAACACCGTCGAGTTCTACATCCACGCCGAGGATGTGCGCCGCGCCCAGCCCGACTGGTCGCGGCGCGAGCTCGATCCGATCTTCGCCGACGTGCTGTGGTCGCGCACCGAGAGGACGGCACGGGTGATGGGCCGCCGGGCACCGGTGGGACTGGTGCTGCGCCGCCCGGACGGCCAGACGGTGGTGGCCCACAAGGGCACCCCGGTGGTGACGGTCACCGGGGAGCCGGGTGAGCTGCTGCTGTTCGCCGCGGGACGGCAGGACGCGGCCCGCGTGGACCTGGACGGCGACAAGGACGCCCTGGCCCGGCTCCGTACGGCCGAGCTCGGCCTGTGACCGGGCCACCCGGGGGCGGTGCACGGCCGGGCCGGACCGCTCAGGAGCCGTCGCCGGCCCGGGCGGGGGCCCGGTGGATCCGGTGACGGGGGCGGCCCCGCCCGGGTCCGGACGCTCGCGGGCCCGACCCGAGCAGGCCCAGGAGGAACCCGGCCGGGATCGTCAGCAACCCGGGTGTCTGCAGCGGGAACACGTAGAAGTCCCACTCCGGGAAGAGCGCGATGGACGTGCCGGAGAACGCCGGTGAGATGACCATCAGGCCCGCGATCAGCGGCAGTGTCCCGTACACCGTCCACCGCACCCCCCGGGCGTCGAAGCCCGGCCGGAAGAGGGCGTGGAGCAGGACGGGGGGCAGGATCGACGCCGCGCAGGCGAACGACAGCGAGAGCAGGATCTGCGGGTTGCGGTCATGTGTGTACGCCGAGAGCAGCACGGCCAGGCCCCCGATCGCGGCGACGGTCCAGCGGGCGCGGCGGATCTCCCGTCCGGAGGCCTTGGCGCCACTGCGATCGGCCGATCTCACCGCGAAGTCACGGGCCAGGGACGAGGCGGCTGCCAGGGTGATCCCGGCCACGGCCGCCAGCGTCGTCGCGAAGGCGGCGCAGGCGACGAGGGCGAACAGCGGGCTGTCCCGTGGGCCGGTGGCGCCCGGGTCCAGCGCTCCCGTCACCAGCAGCAGCGCGGTGCCTCCCGCCGGATCGGCGGCACGCAACGCGTCCCGGCCGATCAGCGCGGACGCGCCGAAGCCGACGACGACGATGCCGGCGCACAGCACGGCGACGGGGGCCACGGCCCAGGCTCCTGCCCGGCGGGCGGTCCAGGCGTCCCGTATCGGGTGCAGCCGCATCATGATGTGCGGCATGCAGGCGGCTCCGAGCACGAGGGTGAGCTGGAAGCCGATCAGGTCGAGCACGCCCGCGAACCCGTGGCCGAACTGCAGCCCGGACCGCGCGTAGTCACCCCCGGCCTTGCTGCCTACCCGGGCGGCGTCGAAGAGGGCGGACGGGGACCAGCCGTAGCGGGCGAGCACGAGCCCCGCGAGCAGGGTGACGGCGGCCAGGACGACGGCGACCTTGAGGATCTGGATGTACCCGGTGCCGCGCATGCCGCCGAACGCGGAGTAGCAGACCATCAGGGCGCCGCTGGCGACCGTACAGCCCGTCAGCGCTCCGTGCGGCAGCCCGAACATCGCCGTCATGACGTGCCCGGCGGTCGTCAGCTGCACGAGCAGCAGCGGGGCGAGCACGGCCAGGGTCGCCACACCGAGGGCCCGGCGCACGGAGTCGTCGGCCAGCCGGTCCGCGAGGAAGTCGCCCAGGGTGAACACGCCCTTGCGGCGCAGGCGTTCGGCGAGGACACGCATGACGAGGGCGAGCGAGGCGACGGTGGCGAGGGCGAACAGCACCCCGTCGAACCCGGCGAGCGCGACGGAGCCGGTCGTCGAGAGAAGTGTGGCCGCGGAGACGTAGTCCCCGGCGATGGCAAGCCCGCCCCCGACGGGGCCGAGTGCGGCGCCGCCGGCGTAGAAGTGCTCCGGATCGTCCTGGTCCGCCGCCGCGAGGCCGCACAACAGCAGGGACACGGCGACGAAGCCGAGGAAGATGACCACGGCCAGCGACCGGGCGTCGACCGCGCCGCTCATCGGATCGGCTCCGCCGGGACGGCTGTGGAAGGGGCAGCTGAGGACATGCGCGCCAGGCCACCAGGTGCGGAACGGCGTGACCAGGGCGCGAACCGGGTACGCGGCGCCCGTACAGCCCGCCCCGCCCGGCCCTGTGCCCCGGCACAGGGCGACGCCCGGCGGGCACGTACCGGCCCCTCACGCGGGCGCTTCCCCCAGCCACACTTCCGGACACCTCCCGCGCCCACCGGCAGGCGCCTCCCGCCCGCCGCACCCGACGCGGCCCGGCTCCCCCGTCGCCCCCAGCCGCCGGCACCCCCGCTCAGCCCGCCAGCAACCGCCGCGCCGTCAGCGCAAGGGACACCTCGACCGCGTCCGACGGGCGCGTCAGGCAGCGTCCCGTCAGCTGCTCGAACCGTCGCAACCGGTTCAGCACCGTGTTGCGGTGGCAGTACAGCCGCGCCCCCGCCCGTTGCGCGGAGCCGTCCGAGTCGAGCCATGCGGTCAGGGTCTCGATGAGCACGTCACGGTCCGCCCGGTCGAGCCGGTCGAGCGGCCCGAGGACCCGGTCGGCGAGCGCGGTGCCGAGCGCGGGAGAGGAGACGACGAGGGCGGTCGGCAGGTGCTCGTCCAGCAGGACGGTGCCACCGGACGCCGGGCAGGCCCGTAGCGCGGTCTCGGCGAGGCGCCGGGCGTCGCCGACCGAGGCGAGCCCCTCGACCACCGAACTGATGCCGACCCTGGTGCCGGGCGGCGCCGTCAGCCCGGCGGCCACCGCGGCGAGTCCGTCCCGCCCGGTGGGCCCGGTCGGCGCCTCGGCGTCGGCGGACGGCGCGCACGGCGCGGGCGCCGCGCCGGCGTCCCTCGCGCACGGAGGCTCCGCGCCGGAACCTCCGGCCGCCCCCGAGGCCCCTCCCGCCCCCAGCGGCAGGATCGCCAGCTCCGCGTCGGCCCCCGCGTGCCAGAGGACAGGCGCCACCGCCCCGAGGTCCACCGGCGGCCGCCCCGCGCCGTGCGGGGCTCGGCGGGCGGTGGCGACGGCCAGCACCGCGTACCGTCCGTGCACCGGAAGCCCGAGCATCGCCGCCGCGTCGGGCAGGTCCGCGATGCGGGCGGTGCCGTCCAGCAGCGCCGCCGTCATCAGGCGCTGCTGGTTCTCGCGCCGCCAGACGAGGCGTCGCTCGGCCTGCCGGTAGGCCTCGGCCACCACCCCGCAGTGCTCGTCGACGAAGTTCCAGACGTCCGCCGCGACGTGGACCAGCAGCCGGATGTCCTCGGGGTGACGCCGGGCGGTCTCGTCGACGAGGTCCTGCCACACCATCGCCCCGCCCATCCGGAAGGCGTGCATGACGGCGTCGAGCGGTACGCCCTGTTCGGCGCGCGTCTCTCCGATCCACCGGGAGGTGCGGTGGGCGGCGTCGCGGTACTCCCGGGGCTGGATCAGGGAGGCGATGTTGTGCCGCAGCGAGTGGTGGACCTCCTGCCAGATCTCGGTGGGTTCGGTCTCGATCGCCGTGCGGTAGGCGGGCTCCTGCTCCCGCAGCGCCTCCACGAGCCGGTCCGTGAGCTCCGGCAGTGCCTCCAGCAGCACGCGGGCCGCCCGGTGGAGCACGGCGACGGCCTCGCGGTCGGCCAGGGACTTGAAGCGGTGCGGCAGCGGTGCGACGGGGGGCGGCCCGTGCAAGGCCCTGATCCGTGAACGTACGACCTGCGGCATGGCGGCCTCCACCGGGAATCGGCCGGCTCCGGACACTCCGGCCCGGTGCGTGCCCGGCCCGGCGTCGGGCAGGCGCACACCGAATGATCCTGACGACCGCAGAATGGCATACCGCCCGGTCGGTACCTAGGGGTGTGCGCGGTTCTTCTCATCACGGTCCTGCAACCTCCCCGTCACACGGAGGCGTCCGTACCCGCCCGGACGCCCGTGCACCGCGGTGAGCCGCTCTACCGGTCCAGCAGCCGGGCGAGTTCGGTGCGGGACCGGATGCCCAGCGCGGCGAAGACGTTGCGCAGGTGGTGGTCGACGGTCCGCGGGCTCACCGAGAGCCGCACGGCCACCTCGCGGTTGGTCGCGCCCTCCGCCACGCAGCGGGCGATCCGTTGCTGCTGCGGAGTCAGTCCGGCCAACGGGTCCCCGCTGCCCTGGTCCGGCACGTCCACCGCCTCCCCGGCCGCCCGCAGCTCCCCGCCCGCCCGGTCGGCCCAGGCCCGGGCGGAGCAGCGCTCGAAGGCGACGAGGGCGTCGCGCAGCGGGCCGCGCGCCTCCCGGGTGCGCCGCCGGCGGCGCAGGGACTGACCGTGGAGCAGCTGGGTGCGGGCGCGCTCGAAGTCGCCCCCGGCGCGGTCGTGGTGGGCCAGGGCCTCCTCGTACCACGCCGCGGCCTCCTCGGGTGGTGCCAGCAGGGCCCGGCAGCGGGCCAGCTGGGCGGGGACCTGGGGGTCGGTGGTTCGCGCGGTCCACAGCGTGAATTCCCGCACGGCGCAAGCGAGTTCCTCCGCCTCGTTGTCTGCGCGACCCGAAAGCACCACTGCCTCGACGTAACAGGGCACGGCCAGCAGCCGGGTGGCGAAGTGCCCCGTCCTCGGTCCGGGTCTCACGAGCGGCCCGAGCCGGGCCGCCGCCTCGCCGGGCCGCCCGGCCGCCAGGTCCGCGCGGGCGACCGCCCAGGTGGCGAGAGTCGCCGCCTGGGTCAGGCCGTGCGGCCCGGCACCCGCGAGGGCCGCGTCGGCGTGGGCGGCGCACGCCTCGGCGGGCCCCTCCACGGAGGCGGAGAGGGCGAGGACGGCGTGCAGATGGGTGGCCGCGTTGGGCTGACCGGTACGCCGGGCCGCGTGCAGCCCCTCGAGGGCGTGGGCCCGCGCCCTGGCATGGCGGCCGACGCGCAGTTCCGCGTAGGCGAGCTGTTCGAGGGCGCGCGGCAGCAGGGCGTCGGGGCCCCGGGTGCGGACGGCGGCCAGTGCCCGCGCACCGGTCCGGCACGCCTCCTCCACCTCGCCGAGCACCAGGGCGGCGGCGCCCGCCCGGAGCAGCTCACCCGGATCGTCGGCGCGGTCGGAGCGGTCCAGGCAGCACCGCAGCAGCGCGTGGCCGCGGTCGGTGTGGCCGCCGAGCACGGCACACATGCCGGCGCGGTACTGGGCCATGGCCCGGTCGGTCGCGACGACGGGGATACGGGTCATGGCGTCGAGGTACGCGATGGCGTCCCCCAGGTCCCAGGCGGCCTCCGCCGCACCGAACAGGGCGTCCAGCGTGCGGTGCGGGTCGTGCGGGGCGAGCAGCGCCGCCGCGGTCAGCAGGGCCTCGCGGGCGTCCGCGGCCGGCCCGTCGCCCAGGGCGAGCATGCCCCGTACGTACGGTGCCCCGCCGCCGGCGGGGTGGGCGCCGACGCGGGCCAGCAGGGCGCGGGCCCTGCCGGTGTCGCCGGCCAGCCTGGCCTGGTCGGCCGCCGCGGTGAAGCGTGCCGCACGCCGGGCGTCGTCGGTGGAGAGCGCGGCGGCGCGGGCGAGCGCGGCGGACCGCTCGGCGTGCGGGCGGGGGGCCACGGCCGCCGCCTCCAGCTGCCCGGCGAGGGCGGCGTCCGGCCCGGGTGCGGCGCAGGCCCGCTGGACGAGGGCGGGGAGCGGGGGTGCGCCGGGGCCGGTGAGCAGCGTGGCGAGCAGTTCGTGTACGGCCCTGCGCCGCCCGGGCGGGGCCCGGTGCAGGACCGCCCGGCGCAGCAGCGGGTGGCTGAAGTGCACGCGGCTGCCCGCACGTTGGAGGGCGCCCGCGCTCCCGGTGGGCGCGAACAGCACCCGGTCGAGGTGGGCGGTGGCCAGCCCGGCGCGGGCCCCGGCCCGCAGGAGCAGGGCGGCGTCCGCGCCGGCTCCCTCCGGTTCGTGCTCCTCCGCCGCCGCGGCCAGCAGGAGCAGGGTGTGGGTGTCCGGCGAGAGCCCGTCGAGGTGGGCCGCGTGGGCGTCGAGGACGCTCTCGGCGCCCGGCAGGGGATACGGCAGCGCGGTACGACCGGCGAGCTGGTCGGGGGTGAGGCGGCCGGCGAGCCCGGTCAGCAGTCGCGGGTTCCCGGCGGCCTCGCGCAGGAGTTCGCTGCGCACGACGGGGTCGACCTCTCCCGCGCCTTCGGTGAGCCGGTCCAGCAGCGCCGCCGTCGCGTCGTCGTCCAGAGGGCCGAGGCGCAGGGCGGGCAGCCCGGCGAAGCCTGTCTCGTCGGCGGCGCCGATCACCACGGCGACCCGGCTGCCGGCGCCCAGCCTGCGGGCGGCGAAGCCGAGCGCGGCCCGGGAGTCGGGGTCCCAGGCGTGTGCGTCGTCCACGCAGACCAGCAGGGGCTGTTCGGCGCCCAGACCCTTCAGCAGGCCGAGGAGGCCGCCCGGAGTGATGCCGGAGCCGAGGATCCGGTCGGGCGCGAGGGGCAGCGGGCCGGTGGCGGAACAGAGCAGGGCGTGCAGTCCGCTGTAGGGCAGCCGTTGTTCGGTGGGGGCCGCGGCGGCGTACAGGACGGGCCCGTCGCGTCTTTCGCGGTAGTCGGTGACCGCCCTGCGCAGGAGGGCGGTGCGGCCGAGACCGGGCGGGGACGTCAGCACGAGCGCTCCGCCGTCCCCCGCCCGCAGTCGGCTCGACAGGGCGTCCAGAACGGCGAGTTCACCGCTGCGGCCGTACAGCCGGAACGGACTGTGCACGGTCGTCGATGGGGTCACGCTTCTCACGTTACTGATACGTAAACAGCGCCGGAAGATGCGCGTCCGCACCGTCCGGCGGGGTGCCCCGTTACGGTGCGGGCTCCCAACGCGGGGCGCCGCGCGCTGTGCGGGAGCACAGTCCCGGGCCGATCAGCGGTGCCGCGCCCGTAACGTCGGCGCATGACTGACGAATTGCGGACACACGACGGTCTGACCCTGCGGTACCGCTCCTGGTCACGGAACCCGGACACCACCCTGCCGCCGGTGGTGCTGCTGCACGGTTTCGCCGCCGACTCCCGGCTGAACTGGGAGGGCCCGGGGGTCGTCGAGGCGCTGGTCGCGCGGGGGCGCCGGGTGTACGCACTGGACGCGCGCGGTCACGGCGACTCGGACAAGCCGCACGACGACAGGTACTACGGCGAGTCGCTGATGGCCCGTGACGTGCGGTTGCTGATCGACCGTACGGGCGCGGACCGCGTGCACGTCGTGGGCTATTCGATGGGGGCCGTGGTGGCGCTGCTGGTGTGCGCCGAGGACGCGCGGGTCGGCCGGCTGGTGGTCGGCGGGATCGGGGCGGGCGCGGTGGAGGTCGGCGGACTGGACACCCGGGCCGTGCCTCCGGAGCTGGTGTCTGCGGCACTCACAGCCGAGGACGCGGCGGACGCCCCCGGACGGACCCGGGCCTTCCGTGTCCTCGCCGACACCGCGGGCGGTGACCGCCTCGCGCTCGCCGCGCAGATACGTCGCGTGCACCGGGGGGCGCTGCCGCTGGAGCGGATCAAGGTCCCCACGCTCGTGCTCGCCGGGCAGGACGATCCCCTCGCGGTCCGGCCCCGGGTGCTGGCCGACGCGATCGCGGGGGCGGAACTGACGGCGCTGCCGGGGGACCATCTGAGCGCCGTGCGCGATCCCGGATTCGCCGGGGCCCTCACCCGGTTCCTGTCCCTGGACTGAGCACCGCGCCCCGCCCCCCGGGCGCACCGCAGGGCCGGACCGCGTGCGCGGCCCGGCCCCGTGTCCCCCCGTGATCAGGAGGTGTGCGGGCAGTTGCCCCTGTACTCCGCGATCGTCAGGCTCGCCGACGGGAGCGGGCAGAGGAACTGCTCGTAGCGGGTGTCGTTGTCGATGAAGCGCTTCAGCCAGGAAATGCTGTACTTGGCGATCGTGGTGTTGGAGGAGTTGGGGGTGAAGTGGGTGGCCCCCCGCAGCTCCAGGTACGCCTTGTCCAGCGAGCTGGGCAGGGAGTTGTAGAACGGGCTCGAGTGGGTGGCGACCGGGGCGATCGTGTCGCCGTCCGCGCCGATGACCAGGGTCGGGGTCTTCACCTCGGGCCAGGTCTTGTCGGTGTTCCAGCCGGTCAGCGGGATCGCCGCCTGCAGCGAGGGGCGGTCCTTCGCGGCTTCGAGCGTGCCGCCGCCGCCCATGGAGTGGCCCATAACGCCGAGCCGGGACGAGTCGATCCGGGTACGCACCGAGCTGCTTGCGGTGAGGTAGTCCAGCGCGGCGAGCAGCTGGTCCCCGCGGCTGGCGGGCTGGTCGGAGGTCGTGTTGGTGTCGATGGTGAAGACGACGAAGCCCTGGGACGCGAGGCGCGGTCCCAGCCAGGCGATGCTCGACTGGTAGGCGGTGAAGCCGGGCGCGATGACGACCGCGCCGAAGGTGCCGTCCGAGGTGGACGTCGGGTAGTAGATCGTGCCGCCGCCGAAGCCCCTGACGCTCAGGGAGGACACGGAGGTCTGCGACGTGGCGTACGAGCCGCGGCTCGCCTCGATACTGGCGTTGCTGGGGGCCGGACCGCGCTCGTACGGGTTGTCGGCGGCCTGGGCGCCCCCGGGAATCAGCGCGGTGAGCAGACCGGCGGTGGCGGCAGCGGCGGCCAGCGCGCCCTTGATGGTGCGTGAGCGGCCCTTGGAGATGCGGTGACGGCGCGGGGAGATGTCGCCGGAGGGGAGGAGCTGCTGCACGAGGGGGGTCCTCTCGGTTGTGGCGGAACCACGACCGCGGCAACCCTCAGCCCCCGCGTGAGGGGTCCTCGGGGTGCACCGCGTGGGTACCGCCGTCATTCGTTGGCGGTCGCCACTTTCGCGGTGCACCCCGTGCGCGCACATCGGCGAGATCACCGGTCTTGGCGACCGGCCCTCCCCCGGGGCCGGGTCAGCGGACCGGTGCCCCGGCCTCCCGCAGAGCGTCCTTGACCTCGGAGATGCGCAGGTCACCGAAGTGGAAGACGGACGCGGCCAGGACGGCGTCGGCGCCCGCCTCGACGGCCGGCGGGAAGTCCGCGAGCCGGCCCGCACCGCCGGAGGCGATGACGGGCACGGTGACGTGGGCCCGTACCGCCTTGATCATCTCGGTGTCGTAGCCGTCCTTCGTGCCGTCGGCGTCCATCGAGTTGAGCAGGATCTCGCCCGCCCCGAGTTCGGCGGCGCGGTGCGCCCATTCGACCGCGTCGATGCCGGTGCCCCTGCGGCCACCGTGCGTCGTCACCTCGAAGGTGCCCTCGGGGGTGCGCCGGGCGTCGACGGACAGCACGAGCACCTGGCGCCCGAAGCGTTCGGCGATCTCCCTGATGAGGTCGGGACGGGCGATGGCGGCGGTGTTGACCCCCACCTTGTCGGCCCCGGCCCGCAGCAGTTTGTCCACGTCGTCGGGGGTGCGGACACCGCCGCCGACCGTGAGCGGGATGAAGACCTGCTCGGCGGTGCGCCGGACCACGTCGTACGTGGTCTCCCGGTCGCCGCTGGACGCGGTGATGTCGAGGAAGGTCAGCTCGTCGGCGCCCTCGGCGTCGTACAGCTTCGCCATCTCGACGGGGTCACCCGCGTCCCGCAGGTTCTGGAAGTTGACGCCCTTGACGACGCGGCCGTTGTCCACGTCCAGGCAGGGGATGACGCGTACGGCGAGTGTCATCGCGCACCTGCCCGGTAGGCCTCGATCTCGACCTCGACGACCAGTCCCGGATCGACGAAGCCGGACACGATGATCATGGAGGCGGCGGGGCGCACGTCGTCGAACAGCTCCTTGTGGGCGCGGCCCACCTCGTCGACGTCCCGGGCGTGCGTGATGTACATGCGGGTGCGGACCACGTCCTCGCGGCCGAGGCCGGCCTGCTTCAGGGCGTCGAAGGCGACCTGGAAGGAGGCGACGGCCTGCTCGTACGGACTGCCCGCCGCGATCTGGCCGTCGACCACGGACGTGCAACCGGAGACCAGGACGAGTCCGTTCGGCAGCTGGACCGCGCGGGAGTAGCCGAACTTCTCC
Organism: Streptomyces sp. B1I3; assembly: GCF_030816615.1. NCBI lineage: Bacteria > Bacillati > Actinomycetota > Actinomycetes > Kitasatosporales > Streptomycetaceae > Streptomyces > Streptomyces sp. B1I3. The sequence continues at coordinate 5,952,792 of NZ_JAUSYD010000001.1, read as the reverse complement.
TCCCAGGGGCCGCCCGAGGAGACCCGGCGTACTACGGAGTCCGTCATCCGGAGACCGCCTTGAGGGCCTCTTCCAGGGTGAACTCCTTCGCGTACAGCGCCTTGCCGACGATCGCGCCCTCGACGCCTTCGGGGACGAGGAGCGAGATCGCGCGCAGGTCGGCCAGCGAGGAGACGCCACCGGAGGCCACGACGGGCCGGTCGGTGACGGCGCAGACGTCCCGCAGGAGCGCCAGGTTGGGGCCCTGCAGGGTCCCGTCCTTGGCGATGTCGGTGACGACGTAGCGGGCGCAGCCCTCGGAGTCGAGGCGGGCGAGCGTCTCGTAGAGGTCGCCGCCGTCGCGGGTCCAGCCCCGGCCGCGCAGGGTGGTGCCGCGGACGTCGAGGCCGACGGCGATCTTGTCGCCGTGCTCGGCGATGACCTTGGCGACCCACTCGGGGCTCTCCAGGGCGGCCGTGCCGAGGTTCACGCGGCGGCATCCGGTGGCGAGGGCGGCGGCGAGCGAGGCGTCGTCGCGGATGCCACCGGAGAGCTCGACCTTGATGTCCATGGCACCGGCCACCTCGGCGATCAGCGCCCGGTTGTCACCGGTGCCGAAGGCGGCGTCCAGGTCGACGAGGTGCAGCCACTCGGCGCCGGCGCTCTGCCAGGCGAGGGCGGCCTCCAGCGGGGAGCCGTAGGAGGTCTCGGAGCCGGACTCACCGTGCACGAGGCGGACGGCCTGGCCGTCACGGACGTCGACGGCGGGGAGCAGTTCAAGCTTCGGCATTACAGCGTCTCGATCCAGTTGGTCAGCAGCTGGGCGCCGGCATCGCCGGACTTCTCGGGGTGGAACTGGGTGGCCCACAGGGCGCCGTTCTCCACGGCGGCCACGAACCGTTCTCCGTGCGTCGCCCACGTGACCTTGGGCGCACGGATCTTGGCGTTGGTCACTTCGAGGGACCAGTCGTGCGCCGCGTAGGAGTGCACGAAGTAGTACCGGGCCTCGGGGCCGAGGCCCGCGAAGAGCTGGGAGTCCTCCGGGGCTTCGACGGTGTTCCAGCCCATGTGGGGGACGACGTCGGCCTGGAGGGGGCCGACGGTGCCGGGCCACTCGTCGAGGCCCTCCGTCTCGACTCCGTGCTCGATGCCGCGCTCGAACAGGATCTGCATGCCTACGCAGATGCCCATGACGGGGCGTCCGCCGGCCAGCCTGCGGCCGACGACCCATTCCCCGCGCGCCTTCCTCAGCCCGTCCATGCAGGCGGAGAAGGCACCGACACCGGGGACGAGCAGCCCGTCGGCGTTCATCGCGGCGTCGAAGTCGCGGGTGATCTCCACGTCCGCACCGACATGGGCGAGGGCCCGCTCGGCGGACCGTACGTTGCCGAAGCCGTAGTCGAAGACGACGACCTTCTTCTTGTCGCTCACTGTCCTCTACCTCAGTCCCAGAGTCCCTGGATCCGCATGACGCCTGCGACCAGGCACATCACGGAGCCGATTCCGAGAAGCACGACGACGCCCTTGGGCATGCCCTGCTTCCAGAAGGAGTAGACGCCGCCGGCCAGGAAGAGGCCGACGACGATCAGAACGGTGTTGAGGCCGGTCACAGGGCGCCCTTCGTGGACGGAAGGATGCCGGCCGCACGCGGGTCGTGCTCGCTGGCGTACCGCAGGGCGCGGGCCAGCGCCTTGAACTGGCACTCCACGATGTGGTGGGCGTTGCGGCCGTACGGGACGTGGACGTGCAGGGCGATCTGCGCCTGGGCGACGAAGGACTCCAGGATGTGCCGGGTCATCGTCGTGTCGTACTCGCCGATCATCGGCGCCATCTTCTCCGGCTCGGTGTGCACCAGGTAGGGCCGGCCGGAGAGGTCGACGGTGACCTGGGCGAGCGACTCGTCCAGCGGGACGGTGCAGTTGCCGAAGCGGTAGATGCCGACCTTGTCGCCGAGTGCCTGCCTGAAGGCGGCGCCGAGGGCGAGGGCGGTGTCCTCGATGGTGTGGTGCGAGTCGATGTGCAGGTCGCCCTCGGTCTTGACCGTGAGGTCGAAGAGTCCGTGGCGGCCGAGCTGGTCGAGCATGTGGTCGTAGAAGCCGACCCCGGTCGCGACATCGACCTTGCCGGTCCCGTCGAGGTTGATCTCGACGAGTACGGAGGTCTCCTTGGTGGTCCGCTCCACCCTGCCTACGCGGCTCATGCGTCGTGCTCCTTCTTCAGTTCGCGCACCGCATCGAGGAACGCGTCGTTCTCTTCCGGGGTCCCCGCGGAGACCCGCAGCCACCCCGGCACGCCGTTGTCCCGGACCAGGACGCCGCGGTCGAGGATCTGCCGCCAGGCGGTGTGGCTGTCGGCGAAGCGGCCGAACTGCACGAAGTTGGCGTCCGAGTCGGTGACGTCGAAGCCGAGCTCCCGCAGCCCGTCGACCAGCCGGTCGCGCTCGCCCTTGAGCTGCGCGACGTACCCGAGCAGCGTATCCGTGTGCTCGAGGGCGGCGAGCGCGGTGGCCTGCGTGACGGAGGACAGGTGGTAGGGCAGCCGCACCAGCTGGACCGCGTCGACGACGGCGGGGTCGGCGGCGAGGTAGCCCAGGCGCAGACCGGCGGCACCGAACGCCTTGGACATGGTGCGTGAGAGCACCAGGTGGCGGCGGCCCTCGATCAGCGGGAGCAGCGAGGGGTGGTGGCTGAACTCGCCGTACGCCTCGTCGACGACGACCATCGACGGCCGGGCGGCCTGCGCGGCGTCGTACAGCTCCACGACGGTGTCCGCGTCCACGGCGGTGCCGGTGGGATTGTTGGGCGAGGTGATGAAGACGACCTCGGGCCGGTGCTCGGCGATGGCCTTCTTCGCGGCCTCCACGTCGATGGTGAAGTCCTCGTTGCGCGGCCCGGAGATCCAGCCGGTGCCGGTACCGCGGGCGATGAGGGCGTGCATGGAGTACGAGGGCTCGAAGCCGATCGCGGTGCGCCCGGGGCCGCCGAAGGTCTGCAGCAGCTGCTGGAGGACCTCGTTGGATCCGTTGGCCGCCCACACGTTGGCCGCGGCCACCTCGTGCCCGGCGGTGCGGGTGAGGTAGCGGGCGAGCTCGGTGCGGAGCTCCACGGCGTCACGGTCGGGGTAGCGGTTGAGGTCGCGGGCGGCCTCGCGGACCCGCTCGGCGATGCGGTCGACGAGCGCGTCGGGCAGCGGGTACGGGTTCTCGTTGGTGTTCAGCCGGACCGGCACGTCGAGCTGGGGCGCCCCGTACGGGGACTGGCCGCGCAGCTCGTCGCGGATCGGGAGCGCGTCCCAGGCGTTGGTGTCGTCTCTCACGCTTGCGGAACCTTCCAGCCGAACCTGGCCTTGAGCGCGGCGCCGTGGGCGGGGAGGTCCTCCGCCTCGGCGAGGGTCACCACGTGGTGGGTGACCTCGGCGAGGGCGTCGCGGGTGTAGTCGACGATGTGGATGCCGCGCAGGAAGGACTGCACGGAGAGGCCCGAGGAGTGGCAGGCGCAGCCGCCGGTGGGCAGGACGTGGTTGGAGCCGGCGCAGTAGTCACCGAGGGAGACGGGCGACCACGGGCCGACGAAGATCGCACCGGCGTTGCGGACCCGGTCGGCGACGGCGGCGGCGTTCTCCGTCTGGATCTCCAGGTGCTCGGCGGCGTACGCGTCGACGACCTTGAGGCCGTCCTCCAGGTCGTCGACCATGACGATCGCGGACTGGCGGCCGGCCAGCGCGGGCTCGATCCGGTCCGTGATGTGCTTGGTCGCGGCGACCTGGGGCGTCAGCTCGGCCTCGGTGGCGGCGGCGAGCTCCTCGGAGTCGGTGACGAGGACGGCGGCGGCCATCGGGTCGTGCTCCGCCTGGCTGATCAGGTCGGCGGCCACGTGCACCGGGTCGGCGCTCGCGTCGGCGAGGATCGCGATCTCGGTGGGGCCGGCCTCGGCGTCGATGCCGATGCGGCCCTTGAGGAGGCGCTTGGCGGCGGCGACGTAGATGTTGCCGGGGCCCGTGACGAGATTCACGGGCAGGCAGTCCTCGGTGCCGTACGCGAACATCGCGACGGCCTGGGCGCCGCCGGCGGCGTACACCTCGTCGACGCCGAGCAGGGCGCAGGCGGCGAGGATCGTGGGGTGCGGCAGGCCGCCGAACTCCTTCTGCGGCGGGGACGCGACGGCGATGCCCTCGACACCGGCCTCCTGGGCGGGAACGACGTTCATCACGACGGACGAGGGGTAGACCGAGCGTCCGCCGGGGACGTACAGCCCGACGCGCTCGACGGGCACCCACTTCTCGGTGACCGTGCCGCCGGGGACGACCTGGGTGGTGTGCGTGGTGCGGCGCTGCTCGCGGTGGACGAGGCGGGCGCGGCGGACGGACTCCTCGAGCGCCGCCCGCACGGCGGGGTCGAGCTGCTCCAGCGCCCCGGTGATCGCGTCGGCGGGGACCCGGATCGAGCCGAGGCGCACGCCGTCGAGTTTCTCTCCCCAGTCGATCACTGCCACGGAGCCACGATGGCGTACGTCCTCGCAGATCGGCCGCACCGTCTCCAGGGCGGCTTCCACGTCGAACTCGGCACGGGGCAGCAGGTCGCGCAGGGCGCCGCCCTCGGGGAGGGCGGTGCCGCGCAGATCGATTCGAGAGATCACACCGCAATTCTCTCAGACCGGTTCAGGCGTCCGGTCGCCCGTATCACTGGCTGATACATGCCCCGGCTGTCACTGCTGACTATTAGCGTTCACGTCGTCACACAGTGGGAAGAACGGTTGTACGAAGCGCGGACGATCCGCGCAGGCGGAGGTAACGGCAGTGACCGAGCCGCACGACGGCGAGATTCCGGACGGGCTCAGCGCAGCGGAGCTCGGTATGTGGCAGTCCTTCCGGAACGGCACGACCTATGATCTGCGCTCCCACGATCCGGTGCGCGACGATCCGTTCGCGCCGCACGTCTGGGGGCCCGAGCGCAGTGTCGGCGCCCGGACGGTGGCGCGGCTGCTGCTGAGCGGGCCGCCCGCCCGGCCGGGGCGGGTGGCCGCCCTGAAGCTCCGCGGCGTGCGCATCACGGGGAAGCTCGACCTGGCGGGCGGCCGGGTCTCGCCGTACGTCGAGCTGACGGGCTGCCGCTTCGAGCAGGAGGTGGTGCTGCCCGAGTGCCACTTCACGACGCTGCGGCTGGCGGGCTGCGCGGTGCCGAGGCTGGACGCGGCCCGGCTCCACACGGAGGGCGACCTGCACCTGCCGCGGTGCCGGTTCGAGCGCGGCATCCGGCTGACCGACGCCCAGATCGGCACCGACCTGCTGATCAACCAGCTCTCCGCCGGCCCGGACCGGCGGGGCCGTGCCTTCGTCGGTGACGGGATGTGTGTCGCCCAGGACCTGCAGGCCGAGATGATCGACACACGCGGCGAGCTGAGCCTGCGCGGGGCGAAGGTCGGCGGTTCGCTGAGCCTGCGCGGCAGCCGGCTGCGCGCCACGGACGGGCGGCGGGCGCTGAACGCCCCGCAGCTGAGCGTGGAGCGCACGCTGTACATGACCGAGGCGTGGGTGAGCATCGACACCGGGAACCAGGGCACCACCCCGCCGTACGGCATCGCCCACGGAGCGGGCCCGGCCCCCGGGACCCGGGCGCAGGTCTTCGAGTGCCGGGGCGCCGTAAGGCTCGACGACGGGCGCTTCGGGGACGCGGTGGACCTGCACAAGGCCCGGTTCGTGCTGGTGGGGCAGGAGGAGCTGTCGCTGCGCCGGATCGTCACGCCGGAGCTGCGGTTCAACGCGGAGCGCCCGCTGGAGGGCCGGGTCGTGCTGAACGGCGCGAAGGTCGTCACGCTGATCGACGTGTCGACCAGCTGGCCGGGGCCCGGCGGTCTGGCGATGGGCGGTTTCGTGTACGAGAACCTCGTCCCCTACGGCCATTTCCCGCTCTCCCGGCGTCTGGAATGGGTGCTGGCGGCGACACCGGAGTACGTACCGGAGCCGTACGAGCGTCTCGCCACCGTGCTCCGCAACTGCGGCGAGGACGCGGACGCCCGCGAGGTGCTGCTGGCCAAGCAGCGGCGCAGGCGCGAGACGCTGCCTCCGGCGGGCAGGATCTGGGGCTACCTGCAGGACTGGACGGTGGCGTACGGCTACCGGCCGGGCCGGGCGCTGGTGTGGATGGCGGTGCTGTGGGCGGCGGGGGCGGTGGCCTTCTCGCAGCACCACCCGGCGTCGATCAAGCAGGAGGAGTATCCGCAGTGGAACGCCGCGCTGTACGCGCTGGACCTGCTGGTGCCGGTGATCAATCTGGGGCAGGACGGCTACTGGCGGATGGAGGGCGGCTGGCAGTGGGCGGCGGCGGCCCTCGTCATGCTGGGATGGATACTGGCCACGACCGTGGCGGCCGGCGCCTCCCGGCTGCTGCGTCGCGGCTGACCGGGAAGGCGCGTCCCGCGGCCGGATTCCGGTGTGCCAGGGGCCGAACAGCCTGCCGAAGCCCGGCCGGGCGGCCGGGAGACAGCAAGCGGAGAGTCGCGTTCCAGCCAGCCGCCGCTACTTCCTTTACCTTCTCTTGACCCTTTTCAGGGCAACCCCCGCACTCGCTACAGAAGCTTCACAGAGCGCCTATGGCGCCGTCCCCACCAGCGCTTTTCAATGGTCTGCACCATGGCTCTCCTCCGCGTACTGCTGCGTTCCGCGTGCTCGTTCCGGTACGGCCCCGAGCTGGCCCCCGGGCTGCCCGCGGACGTCGCGGTGCTGCTCGACGCCCCCGACGAGCGACTGTCCCCCGCTTTGGTGGCGGCCGCCCTGGGTGACTTCGAACCCGCGGCCAAGCTGCTCGCGGTCACCCGGGACGCCGCCGAGTGGGAGGCCCGGGACCGCTGTCTGACCCGTCTGGTCACCTTCGCCGACAGCCGCGACGAGTGGCTCACGGACTGGCTCGCCGCCGCTCCGCGCGATCCGGACGCCCTGCTCGTCAAGGCCGCGCTGGCCGTGCGCCGGGCCTGGGCGTCCCCCGCCCACGCCGAGCTGCTGCGCGACGTCGGTCC